>NBMY01000090.1 GCA_002212985.1 Sphingobacteriales bacterium TSM_CSS | reverse complement strand
TATGGCGAAACTGCCAATGTTTCAAACCTCAACTTTGGCTTAATTACCTTTACCCCAAGCATGGCCTTTTCAGGCGTGCGCAATATTTTGATTACCCTGCAACCTAAAGCCTCGGCATTGGGTAAAACCACCTCCTGCAACATTAACATGGCCGGATTTACCCTGCTAAGTTCGCAAACGACCACTAAAAGCACTGGTAAATCTTACGACCCGAATGTAAAATGGGTTAGAAACGAAAACAACCCCAACTGGCTGCCCGAAGACGAAGTTTGCCTGAGCTTTCTTACCGGCATAGAAGACACCGTTTATTACCGAATTGAGTTCGAGAATGTTGGCGATGGGCCGGTAAAAAACATCGAAATAAGAGACTTTATCAGCGCCAACTATTTCGATATCAACTCAATACATGTTATCAACTCGCAGGTAGGAAAATTTACCATATCCCCCACACTTTCCATACTGCCGGCTACATCGCAGGTGCGGTTTAATTTTACCAACCTTCAAAACCACCCGTTCTTATCGGCCTGGGGCGGACTGCCCGGCTCCTCTATGAGCGGACTTGGAACTGCATTTAAAAAAGATAACACCTGGGGGTTTGTAGAGTTTTACATCAAAATTGGCACCTTCCCGCCCACCTGTCAAAATATTACCAATTCGGCCGCCGTGTATTTCGACAACAATTTGCCCGAAATGACCCCGCCGGCCGACATTACCCGCAACCCGCAACTCATCGTTTGCTCCCCTTTAACCGGTTGCGAAACCTGTGTGCTAACTACATCGGGCGATGTAAGCATAAACGCCGGCAGTTGTGCTACCCTTACCGCCTACCCGCACACCTTCGGGGCAGACACCACTCTTCAGAGCGTAAATTATGTGTGGTATCCGGGCGGGCAAACCACCCAAAGTGTTTCGGTTTGTCCCGGGTCTAGCAGATTGTACAAAGTAGAGGCACGCTACAACCTGTTGGTAGGCACACAAAGCGTAACCTGCATTGGACGGCAAACCATTGGGGTAGAAGTAAACCTCTGCGCAACACCACCTGCACCGGTATCAATAATGGCGTTGTCGCCGGTGCAGGTATGTGCGCCGGGGGCGGTATTACTCAGTGCATCGGGCATACCCACAGGCTATAGCTATCGTTGGTATGTAAACGGCACAAGGCTGTGGCAGGAAGAAGGCAGTACCATGCTGGCCACCTTTTCGGGGCAATATACGGTGGTGGCCTGGGGCAATTGCCCGCAAACATCGGCACCCATTGAAGTAACCGTTCATGAAACCTGTCCCTGCATATCGGCCGGCCGCACCACAGAGGGCGAGTGGATACAAAAAGTAACCCTGAACGGTGCGGTAAAATTAAGCGGCAACAACGGCGGCTACATGAGTTACTCAGCGCCCTTTGCTACCCTGTACCGAGGGCAAAACCATAACCTTGAACTGATGCCCCTGTTTTTGGGCGGCCCAAAAGACGAACATTGGGCAGTGTTTATAGATGTGAACCAAAACCTCATATACGAACCCGAAGAAGAACTGTTTACCGCCAACAGCACCGCCACCATAAACGGGCAATTGGGCATACCATTTTGGGCAACTGCCGGCACCTGCCGTATGCGCATTTCCATGCAGCGCAATACGCCGCCACAACCCTGCGATGATATTATATACGGCGAAGTGGAAGATTACATAGTACAAATTGCCGATTTACCCAACCTTACCGCCCAAATTCAAGTGCGGCTTGAAGGCCCGTGGAACCCGATAGTTGGCGTAATGGATAACAACCTGAGCGTAAGTGGTTTACTGCCCGAAAAACAACCCTTTACCACCGCTCCATGGAACTACAACGGTTTGGAAAGCGCTTTGAATATTGACAGCCTGATACCGGTTGACTGGCTGTTGATAGAAGCCCTTAACCCCGCCGATTTTTCGGTGGCTGCCCGCTCGGCGGTGTTGCTGCTGCAGAATGGTACAGTGGTAAACATGCTGGGTAGTGCCGGCGCTTTGTTTTACAATCTTACATCGGGGCAAAACTATTACCTGACGGTACGCTCCCGCAATCATCTGGCAGTTTTGAGCGCTGCTGCCATTAGCCTGCCCAACCCTTCGGTTTATAATTTTACCCTGCCTGCCAATGTATTGGGCAGCGGCCAGTTAAAAACGGTACCTCCCGGTGTGTATGCACAACGAGCCGGCGATATAAATGCCGATGGCGTAATTTCTGTTGCCGATTTTAACTTTTACCAATCCGAAGTATCGCTCATCAATCAATACCTAAGCGCCGATGTAAACATGGACCGCGCCGTTACCGTACAAGATTTTAACTACCTGCAACCCAACCTATCAATTATTGGTATGCCGCAGATAAGGTATTAAGGTGCCGGCAACTGTATATGTCAGCCTTTTTTAAGCAGTGCAATGCGGTTTTTACGCCATGCTTCTTTGTCGGGAGCATTTTTCCAATCGCTAAATAAATCGGGAAAACAATATCCACACGGGCGAAAGTTGTTTTCCAATGCTTCTGTTTCATTTTTAAAGAAAACCTGAGTAGAAGCGGTTTCATTTTTTTTAGTATTAACAACCAAAGCACGCCCGCCTCTGCAATCAACCCAAAAGGTGTCGGTGTTGGGGTTATAGGTGCCAATTTTACCATAAGTTTTACTGGCTTTAGCGCTTGCATTACACCCTGCCAGCGTTAGTTCGCCTGCTTTTACCATTTTTACAATCTGCTCTTTGGTGGTATTTTTTCTGTAAATCATACAAATTGTGTTTTACAATGAACCCATACATAATACTGTGCTGCAAAATAAAGCAGTGGAAAGCAGAAATTATTGCAATTTTCAGAAATAAAAAATATTTCTGAAAATTGCTGTATTTGGAACATGGTAAAGGTTCAACTTACTCTTCAAACTGAACAAAAAAGCGCCAATAGTTATCTTTTTCATTAACTCTTGCAAAGAGGGTAAGCGGTTGTGCGGTTGCGGGGTGCTGGAAGGTTAGTTTGTGCAGGTGAATATAAACATGCTTTGCCGAGGCGGTTTTGGTATCGCCGTATTTTTTATCGCCTCTTACGGGGCAGCCAATGCGCGAAAACTGGGCGCGCACCTGTTGCGGCAGATAGTTACCGGTATGCACCCTTAGCAGATTGCTGTTGGCAAGGGCGGCCAACAACTCGTATTGCAGTACGGCTTTTTGGGTATTGGGCTGGTGGTTGGTAAATACCTGCATTTGGTCTTTTTCATAGGCATAGCGCAAAAAATGGATAAGCCTGCCGGTTTCTAACTTGGGGCGATGTGCGCATAATGCCCAAAATTCAAACAAAAATTTGCGGTTTTGCAGGTCTGTTTTGAGGCGTTGGGCGCTGCGGTTGTTTTTGGCAAAAAGGGCAATTCCGCTGGCATCGGTATCGGGGGCGCAAATGAGTTCTAAGTAAATACCGCCTTCTCTTTTATAGCGATTAAGCAGGTATTGTTTTACCTCTTCCAACAGCGGGGTGCCGGCCGGGGCTTGCCGCTTGTCGGTTGGATCCGGTGGCAGGCAGGGTATGCCGGCCGGTTTGTTTAGGGCAATCAGGTGGTCGTCGTCTTGCAGAATGTCTAACATTATGGTAATTGTGCGGGTGAAGGAGCAAATTTACCAAATTTTACGCAGGCAACCAACTGTTGATGGTGCGGCAGTTTATTTTGCTTGCAACAACACTTTTATGATTCTCTTTGAGGTTGTGGCTATCGGGGCGTTTCTTTCTGTATGCTGCGCATACGGCTATTCAGATTAGACACTTTCGGTGTCTTTTAGCTTTGCACCTTAATAGAAATGCCCGAAAAAGAGTGCGGACAGTATGATGGAGCATACAGTATTACGAGTTGTAGCGCTCCTATATGAAACAATTTACGCATTATCATCAGAAAGGGAATAAGCAATTTGTTGAAAAAATTGAAAAAAATGAAGAATCCGGTTACGCTTTACCAAACCAGTATACCAAACATCAACACCCATACATACAACAGTGTAAGTAAGGGAAATGCAAACTCAAACAAATTCTTTTTAACTTTTTAAACTTTCAATCATGAAAACAAGAAATTACACCGGTTCTTTAGCGCTTACAGGCTTTGTAGTACTTTTATTTGCTGTTTTAACACAAAATGCATGGGCGCAAACTTATATGTGGGCAACCCGAACAGGCAGTACCAGCTCCGATGAGGGAAATGCTTTGGCAACCGATGCTTCGGGCAATGTATATGTGGCAGGTAGTTTTAAGGGTACGGTAGATTTTGACCCAAGCGCTGGCACAGTTAATCTTACTTCGGCAGGCGATGCCGATATTTTTGTACAAAAATTGAATTCTTCGGGCAATTTGGTTTGGGCAAAAAAAATGGGCGGCATAGGTAATGATGGCGCTTACAGTATTGCAGTAGATGCATCGGGCAATGTGTTTATTACCGGTTTTTTTGCCAATCAGGCAGATTTTGACCCCGGAGCCGGATTTTCAACTTTTACTTCCTACGGCAGTTATGATGTTTTTGTTGAAAAACTCAACGCATCGGGCGATATGGTTTGGGTAAAAAGAGTAGGAAATACCGGGCATGATGTGGGCAGAGGTATTGACATTGACGCTTCGGGCAATGTATATGTAACGGGTAATTTTAGCAATACCGTTGATTTTGACCCCGGTTTGGGCAGCTATTCTAAAACTTCGGTGGGCGGATATGATATATTTGTGCTTAAGCTAAACAGTTTAGGTTCTTTTGAAGGCGTTTACACAGGCGGCGGAACCCAAAACGATGCCGGCCAGGATATTGACATAAAAGGCAATTATGCGTATGTAACAGGCTACTTTAAAGGCGCTGTAGATTTTGACCCGAATATTGACACCCCTACCTATACATCTGCCGGCGATAACGATATTTTTATGATGCGCATTGAAACTACCGGTTCTATGGATTTTGATTACGTAAGGTGTATGGGTGGCAGCGGATCTGATGTGGGTAAGGCTATAGCAGAGATGCAGTGTCAAATATATATGTAGCAGGATACTTTAGCAGTACCGCCAATTTTAACCCAGCCGGCACCAACAACCTTACCTCGGCAGGCAGTACCGATGCTTTTGTGCTGAAACTCGGCTCTACGGGCAATTATGCATGGGCCAAAAAAACGGGCGAAACCGGTGCCGATCAGGCAAACGATATTGCAATAGATGGTTCTACTGTGGCTGCTGTGGCCGGCAATGTTTATGTAACCGGCGAATTTAGCAATACCGTAGATTTTGACCCCGGTTTGGGCAACTTCTCCAGAATTTCGGCAGGCAGTACAGATGCCTACACACAAAAACTGAATACCGATGGTTCGTTTGCATGGGCTAGGGTTTCAGGTGGTTCGGGGCTTGACGGAGGTAACGCTATATGTGTTAACTGGAGCAACAACATTACACATACCATTGGCAACTTTAGCAATACCGTAGATTTTAACCCCAATGCAGGCATTGCCAACCTCTACGCTGCCGGCTCTACCGATGTTTTTGTACAAAAACTCAGCGCTCCGGCTACCTGTACCTTATCTGTCAGCACCGGTTTTATAGTAAATGCCACTTGCGGTAGCGGCGGCTCGGCTACGGTAATCATCAGCGGCGGCGCTTCGCCTTATACCACACTTTGGAGCAATGGCAGCACCAACCTTACCGCCAACAACCTTACCAACGGAACCTACACCGTAACCGTAACAGACAATAACGGTTGCACCCAAACCGCATCGGCTTATATTGGCAGCGTGGCGCCGGCTGTTCCATCGGGTATTACTGCTACCTCCACCAACACATTGGTTACCATACAGTGGGCAACCGTGGCCAATGCTGCCACTTACGGAATTAGAATTAGAAAACAAGGCGCTGCCAGCTGGACTTATATTAACCTGCTTGCCGGTTCAAGCGCTACCGTTACCGCCCTTATGTCTTGCAGTACGTATGAATACGGGGTAAAATCAAACTGTTCGGGTGGCAGCCCATCAAGCAATTACAGCGCCACGCAGTTTATACAAACAACCGGTTGCATCATGGAGGGTAAAACCGAAATAACCGGCACCGGCACACAAAACAGTATGAAACTGTATCCGAACCCGGCAAGGCAACAGGTAAACCTTAGCTACTCCTCTGCCACCAACCAAACAATTGAGATCAATATCTTTGATTTGAACGGCAGGTTGATGTTACAGCAAAACGCCCAATTGTATAATGGTGAAAACAACATTATTATTCCGATATCTGCATTGCCCAAAAGTTACTATGTAATAGAAACCATAAGCACAACCGAAAGACTGACCGAAAAATTGTTGGTAGTGGAATAAACAGCCAATACCCGCCCCTTGTAACAAACAAAAGCGGCGCTCCTTGCAGAGTGCCGCTTTTGTGTTGGTTAAAGGCAAGCATTTATTAGCTCAACGGAGCTTTTCTTATTTCATTGTGAGGCGTTTTTTTGTGAGGCAAGGTAAAGGTAAAGGTGCTACCCGAATGCGGTACAGATTCTACCCATATTTTACCGCCGTGTGCTTCTACAATTTTGCGGCAAATGGCCAGCCCCATGCCGGTTCCCGAACCGTGTTGCCGTTTTAGTTGGGTAAAGATATGAAAAATGCGCTCGTGGTATTCGGGTTCAATGCCAATGCCGTTATCAGAAATGGTAACCATAGTTTCGGCATCCTTGTTTCCTATGGCAATGGTAACTTTAGCGGGCTGCTGCCGGGTAAATTTAAGGGCATTATCTATGAGGCGGTACAGCAGTGAGGTAAGCATGGTAGGGTTTGCATACAGCGTATCATCTGCCCCAACCTGAAGGATTACGTTTGCCTGCAACTCATTTATTCTGTGTGTAAACATGGCTTTTACCTTGTTTACTGTGGCGTGGGCATTTACAATTTCCACCACCGGGTTGGGGTCAATGTGTACGTAATCGAGCAGGTCGTCTAATTTGTCGTGCATTTGTTTTACCCCGCCCGAAATATAGCCGAACAGTTCTTTTAGTTCGGGGGTAAAGGTATGGTGAAACTTGTAGTTGATAAGCGAACTGAAACCGCTTACTACGTGCAGGGGTTCTTTTAAATCGTGCGCCACAATATACCCGAAACGTTGCAGTTCGGTATGCTGCCGTTCAATAATGGCGCGCTGTTTTTCTATATGTTGCAGGTGATCGGCGGGGTCGTTTTGGCTCCACAGATGGTCTTCTTCTATTTTATGGTGCTGAAGCTGGGTTTTGAGCCAACGGTTCAGTTCAGTTGCAAAATTATAGGCGGCGGCGTGGTTGTTAAGGGCAACACAAACCAATTGCGCCTGCTCCAGCGCCTCGGCATAAGCCCATTCGGCACCGCTTTGCCGGGCAAGGTTTATGGCTTCGGAATAAAACTGTAGCGCCTGCGCATAATCTTCCAATACTTTGTAGCAATTTGCCAGGGCTAAATATACATGAGCCGCTGTACTTGCATTGGTTTGCTGGTTGAGTACCGGCAACGCGCGTTTGAGTGCATCAATACAAGCCGACGGATTGGTAAACGCCTGTTGCCGGTAGCGTTCAAATACTTCTGCTTCGGGCTGACTGTGGAGGGTAATTGTCTGGGGCGGGCTTATTTTCTTATCCATAATCGGCTGCTTTTAAGTTACAGCTGGTAACCGAGGTTTATTTTCTACTTGCTTATTCGGTTAAACAGGGTTGTTTGTTTCGTTTTTCATAAAAATATTGCTGTTTGTATACTTTTTTGACATAAATACTACAATTTTATGGCAGCAAAACACGGTTTGGTAATTTATTGCCCCTATTTTTAACCCTTGGGCGGGCGCAAAGGGCAGGATAACCGGCAAATTTTAATAGCCAAATGCACACTATACATGATACATAAATTACACTCATATGCTGCTTTTTGCCGTAAAACAGCCTTGTTAGTTGCGGCGCTATGCTTGTGGTTGGGTTGTGTTGCGGGTGGCAGCAACACCGGCAAAGAAAGCCCTTCGAAAGTAGTAAAAAAATTTATAGCCTGGTACGCGCAAAACCTGCACCGGCTTCAAACCATTAATCTGGTGGGCGCTGCACCGCTGGTTCCAAATGATACCACACAGTATTATGTGGTTAATTTTGCCGCAACGGAGCAATACCTGCAAGAGTTGCAACAAAGCGGTTATATATCGGGGACTTATGTTGAAAACTGGCGCAATTATTTTGCCCGGGCCGATGAAAATTTCAGGCAAAATCCGCAATACGACGGCCCGCCCGATTTTTTTGATTACGATTTGGTTATGCAATCGCAAGATTTTGAAGAAGACTTTGGCAGCCCTACCCGCCAACAGGTGGTAAAAGAATGGAAAAAGAGAAATAAAGCAGGCGTTGTGGTGCTTTTTCCTTATTCGGGCCTGAAACTAAGCTACCGCTTGTCGTTTACAGCAGGTAAATGGCAGATAGATGACATAGAAAATATTTCGAACCAATAACAAAATGGCAATTTTATTACCCGATATCGGAATTTGCCTGCTATTTTTACCGCAATTTACTAAAAACACACAATGAGCCAGTTATTATTAGAGGTAAACAACCTGAAAACGTATTTTCATGTGGAAGGCGGTTTGGTAAAAGCCGTAGATGATGTGAGTTTTACCGTAAACCGGGGCGAAATATTGGGCATAGTGGGCGAGTCGGGTTCAGGAAAATCGGTTACCTGCCTGTCTGCCATGCGGCTGATAGCCACCCCGCCGGGCGAATTTGCCGGCGGCGAAATTATATACCATAAACCCGAT
The DNA here is from genome assembly GCA_002212985.1 of Sphingobacteriales bacterium TSM_CSS. Classification (GTDB taxonomy): domain Bacteria; phylum Bacteroidota; class Bacteroidia; order Chitinophagales; family UBA2359; genus UBA2359. The sequence goes on along the minus strand of NBMY01000090.1, from coordinate 5,036 downwards.
GGCACTACCGTTGATTTGCTGAAAATACCCCTGCCCGAAATGCGCAAATACCGCGGCAATGACTTGGCCATGATTTTTCAGGAACCCATGACCTCGCTCAACCCCGTGTTTACCTGCGGTGCACAGGTGGTAGAAGCCATACAACTGCACCAAAAACTGCCCCTTGCAGAGGCCAAAGCGCTTACCATAGACCTGTTTGCCAGCGTAAAACTGCCCAACCCGCAGCGCATTTACGATGCCTACCCGCACCAACTTTCGGGCGGGCAAAAACAACGGGTCATGATAGCCATGGCCATGTCGTGCAAACCCAGCCTGCTCATTGCCGATGAACCCACTACCGCCCTTGACGTTACGGTGCAAAAAACCATACTCGACCTTATAAACGAACTGCAAACCGAAAAGGCCATGTCAACCGTGTTTATTACCCACGACCTTGGGGTAATAGCCGAAATTGCCGACCGCGTAATTGTTATGTACCAGGGTAAAATTGTGGAACAGGGCAGCGTAATGGATATTTTTTCCAACCCGCAACACCCCTACACCAAAGGACTGCTGGCCTGCCGCCCCCCGCTGGGAAAACGCCTGCGCAAACTGCCCATTGTAAGCGATTTTATGAATACCGATGCCGGCAGCGGCGAAGTGTCTGTAAAGAGCAACAGCATTTCGGTAAAGGAAATGCTGGAACAGGTAGAAATTAAACCCGAAGAAACCCGGCAACGGTTGGAAAACCTGCAAAAAAACCCGCCCCTGTTGCAGGTGCAAAACCTGAAAACGTATTTTCCGGCAAAGAAAAGTTTTTTTGGCAAGGTACTCAGTTGGGTACATGCCGTTGATGATGTAAGTTTTGACGTGCATGAAGGCGAAACCCTGGGGTTGGTAGGCGAATCGGGGTGCGGTAAAACCACCATCGGACGCACTATTTTGCGCCTCGTTCCGGCCACCGAAGGGCAGGTCATTTACCGGGGTAAATCTGTTTTCGACCTTAGCCGCAGCGAAATGAAAGACATGCGCCGCCACATGCAAATTATTTTCCAAGACCCCTACTCCTCGCTTAACCCCCGCATGACCATTGGCGCCAGCATCATAGAACCCCTGCAAATACACGGCATTTTAAACAACGACAAACAACGCATGGAAAAAGCCGCTGAACTGCTTACCACCGTAAGCATGTTGCCCGAACACCTGAACCGCTACCCACATGAGTTTTCGGGCGGACAACGGCAGCGCATTTGCGTGGCGCGCGCTCTGGCGCTTGAACCCGAATTTATCATCTGCGACGAATCGGTTTCGGCGCTCGATGTTTCGGTACAGGCACAAGTACTGAACCTGCTCATTGACCTTCGGGAAAAATATAAATTTACCTATATCTTTATTTCGCACGACTTGAGCGTGGTAAAATTTATGAGCGACCGAATGGTGGTCATGAACCGGGGTAAAATTGAAGAAATTGGCCCCGCCGATGAAATTTATAACCACCCCAGCCACGAGTACACCAAAAAACTCATAGACGCCATACCTATCGGTACTTTAGAACGCATTCAAACCCGAATGAAAAACAAAACCGGACACTATACAATCTAATTGACCACTATACGTTAAATACAAAACTCAACCAATACACTATGTACTTATTCCTTTTGCTTCAAGCGGCAGACAGCACTGCCACGGCAGCCGGCCAGAACGCATCGCTCTCGTTTTGGAAACTGTATATGCTGGGCGGGCTTGGCTACATGATTCCGCTTACCATTTTGTCTGTGGTGGCAGTATATGTGTTTATTGAACGTTACATAAAAATTACCACCGCCGCCAGAATAGACAAAAATTTTATGGACCAAATACAAAACTATATGCTAAAGGGCGATACACAATCTGCCACCGCACTTTGCCAGCAGCAAGATACCCCCATTGCCCGAATGGTAGAAAAAGGCATAAAACGGTTGGGTAAACCGCTGCGCAGTATTGAGGTTGCCATAGAAAACGAAGGTAAACTGGAACTGATGAAATTAGAAAAAAACCTGGCCATTTTGGCATCTATTGCCGGTGTAGCGCCTATGATAGGCTTTTTAGGAACCGTTACCGGTATGATTACCGCATTTTTCCAAATTTCAAATGCCGGCAGCACCGTTGACCCCAGTATGCTGGCAGGCGGTATTTACCAGGCGCTCATTACCACCGCCGCAGGACTTATGATTGGCATTCCGGCCTATATGGGCTATAACTTTTTGGTTACGCTGGTAGAAAACGTGGTGTTTAAAATGGAAGCCACCTCCATAGGTTTTGTTGACTTTTTACAGGAACCCGCCAAATAACGCACGCCTACACAAAAACCCGATGTACAGACACCCAAAACTGCTGTTTTTGCATCTTGTATAATACAAACCCAATCGGTTTTACCTTGCAACAGCTATTATGGCACGCAGCCCGTTTATAACAACCGCTTCACCTATTGTAATCATCGCTCATTGGTTCGCCCCGAGTACTCGGGGTCACCAACCCTTCATAACTCGTAATTCATAACTCATAACTTATACACATGGCTATAAAACCGGCAAATAAAATAAACGCAACCTTCAGCATGGCATCACTAACAGACGTGGTGTTTTTGCTCATCATATTCTTTTTGCTTACCTCTACGTTTGTTAATCCCAATGCACTCAACCTGCTGTTGCCCAGTTCGCAAAGCAAAACCACGGTAAACCAGCCGGTTTCGGTATCTATTTCGGCAGATTTAAAATATTACATCGGCAAACAGCCCGTGCGCCTCGAAAACATGCGATCCTTGCTTACCGAACAACTGAAAGGACAAAAAGATGCCACCATTGTACTCAACGCCGAAAAATCAGTTCCTATTGAAAAAGTAGTGGAAATTATGGATATAGCCAACGACCTTAAAGTAAAAATGGTGCTGGCCACCGCTCCTATTAAAGAGTAACATAAGTTATGAATTATGAGTTATGAGGAGTGAGGGGTTGGTGAGCCTGTCGAACCAACAAACTATGGGGAGTTGTTCAATTTACAATAACTCAGGAATTTAAAGAACCAAATAACCCCAACCCAATTTGAAGCCTGTTTGGTTTCTAAAACCCAAAGAACAATTAAACAAACCAACCATCTATACGTCAAATAAATTAAACAAAGTAAAATTGCCTTTGAATTTTAATTTCTAATTTCCGAAATCGGGCAAACTCATTTAGGAAAGCACAAACCATAACTCATAACCCATAACTCATAACTTACATGAGCAATTATTATGAAGATAACGAACCCAAAATATCTGCCGAAGGAGCCATTGGCACCACGGTAGTACATTTACTGCTGTTGCTGCTCATGTTGTTTTTCGGCATGAATGCCGCCATTAAAGAACCTCAGGAACAAGGCATATTGATTAATTTCGGCACTTCCGATGAGGGGTCGGGAATCGTTCAGCCTGTATCTGAAGAAACGGCCAGCACTTTTACCGAGGCCACTTCCGAAGAAAGCAGTTCGGCGCAACAACCCAAAACACAACTTCCCAACCCGGTAATAGAGAACGAGGCCCAAACCTCGCCCGATGATCAGGCTCCTGCACTGCCCGTTGACGACCGCAAAAAAAACAAACAAACGCAAGAAGTTACCAATAATAAAACCAAAGAAACTCCTAAAGACGACAATAAACCTAAAAATACCAAAAACCAGGAGAATACCCCGCAAAACACCAATCCCAAACCCAATGTTGACCCCAAAGCCTTGTTTCCCGGTACCAATAGTAACAATGCTACGGGGCAGGGAAACCAAAACAACGATAACAGCGATTTGGGCAGCATTATGGGTAAAGTTGATATTTCGGATAACAAAGGCACCGAAAGCCCGGGTATGGGCAACGCCGGTGTGGGAGTAAGCCTTAGCGGCCGCCGCCTGCTCGATATACCTCCCATACAAGATACTTCGCAGGAAACAGGCGTGGTGGTTATACGCATAAAAGTTGACCGCACCGGCAAGGTCATTGATGCCCAATTTCAGTCGTCGGGTTCTACTACCACCAGTTCTACCTTAAAAAACAAAGCCCTGTCTGCCGCCAAACAAGCCCGCTTCAACGAAACCCTTAGTGGGGTAGAAATTCAATCGGGCACACTTACCTTCAGGTTTAAAGTAAAATAACCACTCCTGTTTAAAATAAAACAGGTCGTTGAATAACAGTATTCAATAAGGGAACGGTGGGATCTATGAATTGGCGCCCGAGCAGTTGCATAATGAGTAAAAATTTCCGCTTTTAATACAAAGCTGCTATTACCTGTACCATGCAACTTCATACAAGAAGTATGCTGCTACTATTTCAAAACTAAACTCCTGCTGCTGCCAAATAAACCGTTTTTATGTAACATAACTAAAAAACCGTCATGCTTTCTCAAATCAGCCCCAAATTGCCCATGCGCAATAAAGCCGTTACCAAAGATTTTTACCTTAACCGGTTAGGATTTAACCTCTTTGGCAGTTCCGATTTTGACGGATATCTTATGGTGCAGAAAGACCAAATACAAATTCATTTTTTTGAATACAAAGACCTTAACCCGAAAGAAAATTACGGTCAGGTGTACATTAGAACCGATGAAATTGACCAACTCTACCAATTAGCCTTACAACGCCAACTACCCATACCCGATGGCGGCCATTTGCAAAGAAAACCCTGGGGGCAAATAGAGTTTTCCCTCCTCGACCCCGATAACAACCTGCTAACCTTCGGGCAAAGTTTGTAACCCGGCACCAAGGAACCATAACCGTATTTGCAACCGTAATTTGCCCCAAGAGGTAAAAATACATCGGGCTAACAGACAGACAATGGCAAAAGTATAAAATTAAGGTAACTATTTAGGTGCCGTTTTTGATAATTTTGCATTTAAATGAACATTTCGATGCTTTCTGTTTAAAAAAACAGTATTTTTGTTGAAAGATTCGCAACAGAAAAACGAAAATGTGCTTGGTTTTTAATAATTTCGACAACAAAAAATTTTACAAAGCGTTGATTATCAATCAATTAAGAGTACCTAAATAGTTACAAA
>NBMY01000107.1 GCA_002212985.1 Sphingobacteriales bacterium TSM_CSS | reverse complement strand
GCAAAGCAGTACATTATATACTCCTCAAAGGTTACACAGCAGGCTGCCATGTAAAAATCTGCTACCGTTACCGCGTGTACCGGTTTTTCATCATCTTCATGGTTGTCATCAAACACATCGCCCATGTCAAAGGTGCCGCCTTTTACAAAAACCATGTTGCTTACCTCAAAGGCTTGTTTCGGGGTGTTTTTGGGGGTTTCTTTCATTGCAATTAATTTCGGGTTTGGTTGGGGCAAAGATAGTGGAGTTTTGTTTTTATTGTTCACGCAAGGCACTGCCTTGCAGGTTTTTCAACTCACGAGGCAAAGCCTTGCGCAAGTAAGGTTTCACAAACATTTGCGTGCTTTGCGTCTTTGCCTTGCGTGCTTTGCGGTTAAAAAATAACCGCAAGGAGCGCAAAGCATGTCGCAAAGGGCGCTATGGAAATGGCTAAACGCCTGAAACACCCGTAACAAATTGCCATTTTTACCCAAAATGCCTCATACTATTTTGCGAAGTGCGCAAAGGTTAATTGCATAAGTTGTGTACAACATTGCAACCTTTAGCACATTACCGTTATCTTTGCAACATGAAAGCAAAGATAAAAACCCCGTTGGTTGCACCTTCCATGCTATCGGCAAATTTTGCCAACCTGCTACCCGATATTGAAATGGTAAACCAAAGCCAAGCCGACTGGTTTCATATGGATATTATGGACGGGCGGTTTGTACCCAATATTTCATTCGGGTTTCCGGTGTTGGAGGCGGTTAAGCAACATGCTGCAAAACCACTCGATGTACACTTAATGATTGTGGAACCCGAAAAATACCTGCCCGACTTTTACAAAGCCGGTGCCAGCCTGCTTACAGTACATTACGAAGCCTGCACACACCTGCACCGCACCATTTTTGCCATTAAAGAACTGGGCATGAAGGCAGGTGTAGCCCTAAACCCCCACACGCCGGTTATACTGCTGCAAGACATTATGGCACATATTGACCTTGTTTGCCTCATGTCGGTAAACCCCGGCTTTGGCGGGCAAAAGTTTATACCGCATACTTTGGTTAAAATAAGGCAGTTGCGGCAACTCATACAAGAAACACAATCGGCAGCGCTGATTGAAATTGACGGGGGCGTTGACACCGGTAATTTTCAAACCATAGTAAACGCCGGCGCCGATGTGCTGGTTGCCGGCAGTTCGGTCTTTAAATCACAAAACCCGGCTGCCACCATTGCCACCCTAAAAAATGCCCATGCAGGCACTTTGGCATAACCCACCGCACTTAATAGCTCACCCTTGGAAGAAGTACTTGTTAGCTTTTATGAATAAATACCTTTTTACCGCAGCGCTGCTGCTTCTGTGTACTTTGTTTGCCCGCGCACAAGATACACCTTATGTTTATGGCCGGGTTACCAACTACGCCGGCCAACCTATGGCAGGAGTAAATGTATATTTTTCGGCAAACAATGTGTTTGGGTCTGTTACCGATGCCAATGGTAATTACCGCATCAGCGTGCCAAAACAGCAAATCTTAACCATCAGGTTTAGTTTTACCGGCTACCGCACCGAAGAAACCTCGTTTTGGTTGGAACCCGGGCAACTTCGGGAGGTAAACATCATTTTGTACCCCGATGATAAGCTGCTAAGTACGGTAAATGTACAGGCAAAAGTGTTAAAAACACCGGCAGTTACCAAAATAAACCCCAAAGATGTAGAAACCATTGCCAGCGTTACGGGTGGCATAACCCCACTCTTGCGCACCATGCCCGGCGTGGTATCCAACAATGAACTTAGTTCGCAGTACTCGGTAAGGGGTGGTAATTTTGACGAAAATCTGGTCTATGTAAATGACTTTGAGGTTTACCGCCCGTTTCTGGTTCGTTCGGGGCAACAGGAAGGACTTGGATTTATTAATACCGATTTAATTTCGTCTATCAACTTTTCATCGGGTGGCTTTGAGGCAAAATACGGCGATAAAATGTCGTCGGTATTAGATGTCAAGTACAAAAAACCACACGAAAATCATGGCTCGGCCGAAATTAGCCTGTTGGGTGCATCGGCACATGCCGAGGGCATCGGGCTGAACAAAAAACTCACCTATGTGGCAGGTTTCAGGCAATGGTCAAACCAATATATCTTAAATGCACTGCCCACGCAGGGGCAATACCGGCCTTCGTTTACCGATTTTCAGGCCTATGTAACGTACAAACCGCATATTGACTGGGAAATTGAAGCCATAGGCAACCTTACCCGAAATGTTTACCGCTTTGTACCTGTAGAATCGGAAACCAGTTTTGGCACCTTTAACGATGCCCTGAAACTGCAAATATATTTTGACGGGCAAGAGCGAGATAAGTACGAGGTAATGATGGGCGGTCTGGCTGCTACCTGGAGTATGCCCAACAATAAATTGCGCCTTAAATGGATGACCTCTGCCTACACCACCCGTGAAACAGAAGCCTTTGACATTATTGGGCAGTACTATATAGGCGAAATTGAAAAAAACATGGGTGAGCAGGATTTTGGCGATATAACCCGAATTTTGGGCGTAGGAACCTATCAGGATTGGGCCCGAAACAAGTTGCGTGCCGTTATTGCCAATGCCGAACACCGAGGGTATGCCGATTTGGGAGGCAATTTTATAACATGGGGACTGAAATACCAGCACGAAAAAATTGACGATGCCATTAATGAATGGTACCGCATTGACTCGGCAGAATACAACATACCGCGCGCTATAGATGAAATAATTTTATCTGACCGCCTTAGAACCCAATTTAACCTTGCATCGAACCGCCTGAGCGGTTTTGCCCAAAACGAATGGAACTTTGGTAAAAACTGGAGTTTTACCGGCGGCGTAAGGTTTAACTACTGGGATTTAAACCGGGAAACCATTGTAGCGCCGCGTCTTCAAATTGCCTATACCCCCACCCTTAAAAGTGCCGCCGACACCAGTGCAAAAGCAAACAGCAAAAGTCTTACCCTGCGTTTAGCGGCAGGCGCCTACCACCAACCCGCTTTCTACCGCGAAATGCGAAGCCTTGACGGGCAACTGAACACTGCACTAAAAGCCCAAAAATCTGCACATGCCGTTTTAGGAGCCGATTACAATTTTGAAATGTTTAACCGCCCGTTTAAACTTACTACAGAACTGTATTACAAATATCTATGGGATTTGGTACCGTACAATATTGAAAACGTACTGATACGCTACTTTGCCCAAAACGCTGCAAAGGGGTATGCTGCCGGTATAGATATGCGCCTGTACGGCGAGTTTGTAAAAGGCACCGACTCTTGGGTAAGCCTTTCGGTTATGCAAACCAAAGAAGATTTGGAAGGCGATTTTTATAACCGCTATTTTAATGAAGAAGGACAAGAAGTGTTTCCTCGAACAGGCGATGAAGCGCCGGCCGATACCGTACAAGTACAAATTGGCTATGTACCGCGCCCTACCGACCAAAGGGTAAACTTTGGCATGTATTTTCAGGATTATTGGCCTACCAACAAAAATTTTAAGGTACACCTTAGCCTCTTGTTTGGTTCGGGGCTTTCCTTTAGTCCGCCCAATTCGCCTAAATTGCGCAATGCCTTCCGCATTCCGCCATACCGCCGCATAGACATCGGATTTTCGGCACAGTTGTTTGACCGAAAACGCCGCGAGTTGCCCGAAAAAAGTCCAATGCGCATTTTCCAAAGTATTTGGGCATCGGTAGAGGTGTTTAACCTGTTGGGCATTTCCAACACCATTTCATACAATTTTATACAGGCACAAGACCTCTTTTATGGCGTTCCCAATTACCTTACCGCCCGCCGGTTAAATGCACGCCTCATAGTCAAATTCTAACCCGCCTCCGAAAAAAATATGCCGTTGTACTTATTTTGTGTAATATTTAACCTTAATTGCCTACTATTTACAGGCACAATTCAGTAATTTTGCCCTTTGTGGCAGCCAACCCGTTGTCGCCCATAGGTTTTAATATCCAACTTTTGCCTTTTTATTCAATAGCACTATGTCAAAAACAACAGAAATTGGCCCCAAAGCCAAACCCGAACCTACCAAAAAATCGGCCAAGCGCGAAATAATTGAGTTACTCATTATTGCCCTTGTTATTGTGCCGCTTATTAACATTTTTGTGCTTCAATCTTATGCCATTCCTACTTCCAGTATGGAAAGCACCATGTTAGTAGGCGACAAACTCTTTGTCAGTAAACTCAATTTTGGACCTCGCATACCCAATACGCCGCTGGCATTGCCCTATGTGCACAACTCCATTTTCGGGGCGCCATCTTATACTACTATGCTCGAATTGCCCTACATGCGGTTACCCGGTTTTTCATCGGTTAAAAGAGGCGATATAGTAGTGTTTAATTATCCGCCCGAAGTGGATAAAGGCATACCCGTTGATAAACGAACCAATTATGTAAAGCGCTGCACTGCCCAAGGCGGCGATACGCTACAGGTGATAGACGGACAAGTATATATTAACAGCAAGGCCGTTGAAAACCCGCCCGGTCTGCAACATGCCTATATGGTTAAAACCAGCAGCCCGTTTAACCCCAAAACCAAAGAAAAAATGGGCATCAGCGAGGTATTTCAGGGCAACGAAATTGGCACCTATATTATGATGCTGACCAACCAAAATGCCGAAGAAATAAAAAAAATGGCCAATACAGATACCATTTATAAGGTAACCCAATTGAAGGGTGAATTTAACCCCCGGGTGTACCCTTTTAACTCAAAATTGCCCTGGAATATTGATTTTTACGGACCTATTTATATTCCTAAAAAGGGCGACAAGGTAAAACTTACCGAAGAAAACTACGCTTTATACGAAACACCCATCAAGAAATACGAAAACAATCCTTCCTTAGAATGGAAAGACGGACAGGCTTACCTGAACGGCCAGCCCCTTGCCGAGTATGAGTTTAAAATGAATTACTATTTCATGATGGGCGACAACCGCCATAATTCCGAAGACTCGCGCTATTGGGGATTTGTGCCCGAAGACCATATTGTGGGCAAGCCTGTTTTTGTATGGTTATCGAGCAATCCGTTCTTTAATATTCGCTGGGATAAAAGCATGAGAACGGTAAAATAATACCCAATATGCAATTGGGTGCATTACACAATACTTTGATGCATATTTGTAACTTTTTGCACAAATAATGCAGCAGCTATAAGCAGGTAAACACGGGGCAGGCAATGAACAAATCGGGCATACGGGAGTGGTTGTATGCTGCTTTATTTGCAGTTATTATAACCATTTTCATTCGTACCTTAATTGCAGAGGTTTATATTATACCAACCTCCTCTATGGAAAAAACCCTGCTGGTGGGCGACTACCTGCTGGTCAGCAAATTCAGCTATGGCATACGCATGCCTATTACGCCGCTTTCGCTGCCGTTTTCGCACAATACCTTGCCTTTCTCCGGCAAACCCTCATACTCTGCCGCCATACAATTGCCCTATTGCCGCTTAGGCAGCCTGGACAACCTCAAGCGCCACGACCCGGTAGTTTTTAACTACCCCATAGATGACCAACGCCCAATTGACAAGCGCGAAAATTATATTAAGCGCTGCATTGCCCTGCCTGCCGATACCTTTGAAATTATTAACCGACAGGTATATATTAACGGAAAACCTGACAGCCTGCCGCCATTGGCACAATTTAACTATTTTTTGCGCACCGATAAAACACCGCTCAGCCCGCAAACCTTGTCCAAAATGGGTATTACCGAAGGCGGGCTGCGCTCCGATAATGCCGGTTTGTATGAATATACCCTTACCGCTGCCAACCTGCTTAAGGTAAAACAGCTTCAAAATGTAGTGGGTATAGATACCATAGTAAGAGCCAAAGGCATTTACCTGCCGCACGAACCTGTTTTTCCGCAAGACCCGCAAAATTATCCATGGAACATTGACAATTACGGGCCGTTGGTTATACCGGCAAAGGGCATGACCATTGTTTTGAATACCCAAAACATATCGCTCTATAGCCGCATTATTGAAGTGTATGAGGGAAACCAACTACAGGTAACCGAAAACAGCATTACTATAAATGGTAAAGAAACCAACACCTATACCTTTGGCATGAATTACTATTTCATGCTGGGTGATAACCGCCAAAACTCTGCCGACTCGCGCTATTGGGGTTTTGTTCCCGAAGACCATATTATCGGAAAAGCTAAATTAGTTTGGCTTTCTTCAGAAGAAGGTGTTCCTTTTCCGGATAATGTGCGCTGGGAACGAATGTTTAAACCGGTTGAGTAATTTGCAATGCTGCTCAGGAAAAAGGTTGAGTTTTAATAATATTGCTAAAATTTTTCTTCATCTATGACATCGCAACAATTCAGGCAGTATGCCCATCAACTTGCCGATTGGATGGCTGATTACCTTGAAAACATTGAACAATACCCGGTAAAAGCGCAGGTACAACCCGGCCAAATTCTGGATCAACTGCCCGCCCTACCGCCCACCCATGCAGAAGATTTTGAGAAGATACTATCCGATTTTTCCGCTATCATTCTGCCCGGCATTACACACTGGCAACACCCTTCCTTTTTTGCCTACTTTCCGGCAAACAGCAGTTATGCCTCTGTGCTGGCCGAGATGCTTACGGCAACCCTTGCGGCTCAATGTATGTTATGGGATACTTCGCCTGCCGCTGCCGAATTAGAAGAACGCATGTTAGACTGGCTTAAACTACTTACCGGCCTACCCCAACACCTGCAGGGAACGCTCTGCGACGGCGCTTCAACTGCCACCCTGAGCGCCATATTGGCAGCCCGCGAAAAAGCTACCGGTTTTTCCGTTAACCGGCATGGGTTTACCTGCAATAGCGCCGTTTTGCGGGTGTACACTTCTGCAGAAGCCCATTCATCGGTAGAAAAAGCGGCCAAAATGGCCGGAATCGGACAGGAAAATGTGGTCAAAATTGCGGTTGACGCCCAATTTCGCCTTCAACCGCAGTTGTTACAGGAGGCTATCGCCGAAGATATCAATAAGAATTATACCCCGCTTTGTGTGGTAGCTACCCTTGGAACCACAGGTTGCACCGCCATAGACCCATTAGAAGAAATTGCCAACATTTGCAACCGGTTTTCGGTTTGGCTGCATGTTGATGCGGCTTATGCCGGCACAGCCTTATTGCTTCCCGAATACCGGTGGATGTTGAAAGGGATGGAACAGGCCGACAGTTTTGTGTTTAATCCGCATAAATGGCTGTTTACCAATTTTGACTGCTCTGCCTTTTATGTTAAGGATAAAGATACTTTGCTTAAAACCTTCAGCATACTGCCCGAATACCTTAAAACCGAACATAGAAACCAAGTAAACAACTACAGTGAGTGGTCGCCGCAGTTGGGTCGCCGCTTCAGGGCGCTCAAACTGTGGTTTGTGTTAAGAAACTTTGGGTCGCAACAACTGCAAGAAAAAATAAGACATCATATTAATTTGGCGCATAGCCTTAGTCACCAGATAAAACAACATCTGCTATTTGAAATTGCTGCCCCGGTAACGCTTAACCTTGTTTGCTTCAGGTTGGTGCCACCTTGGCTGCAACAACAGCCCGATGAATTGAATGCCCTGAATGAACAATTGTTGCAGCGCCTTAACCAATCGGGAAAAATGTATTTATCGCACACCAAACTCAACGGGTTATATACGCTTCGCATGGTCATCGGGCAAACCTATGTTTCGCAAAAACACGTTGCGGCAGCTTGGGAACTCATTCAAACCCATGCGGCAGCCTTGCTTTCGGGCAATGAATAGCAATTGTTGCTTGCCAATTTGCAAATGTATTTTTACCTATCTCCTCACCACTGTATGGCTACTTTGCCAATGGTGCCGCGGTGTTGCAGGGTTTCATGTGCCTGCCACAACTGGTGAATAGGGTACACACCGTGTACTTTGGGTTTAAATTGCCCTTCGGCGGCTTTTTGAACAACCTCCTGCAGGCAGTGCTGTAAAATATTCGGTTTATCTTCGGCAATGCGCAACATGCTTACGCCGGTAAGACTGGCCGAGCGCAACATAAACTGAACCGGGTGATAGAACCCAAATTGGAGCGCTTTCAAGGCTACCTGCAATTTACCAACGCCCGACATATCGGCTGCGCCAAAACAAACCATACGACCACCGGCGTTGAGCAGTTTCATGCCCTGGCGCACCGACTGCCCGCCAATTGAATCGAAAATAACGTCTATTTTACCATTTGGAGCTGTTTTTTCAATTACGCCGGCAAAATTTTGAGTGTTGTAGTTTATGGGCACATCAACTCCGTTTTTTCGTATGGTTTCCAGTTTGGCATCGGAGCCTGCCGTTCCGTAAACCGTGCAGCCGGCGTTTTTTGCTATCTGGGTTAACGCTATACCAACACCACCGGCAGCCGCCTGAATGAGTACATGGTCGCCCGGCCAAAGGTTGATGGCCATACAAGCCGAAAAATAGGCGGTACAATATTGAGTGGCCAAGGCAGTGGCTTCTGCATCGGGTATAAAATCGGGCAATGGCACAACAGCCCTTGCATCGGTTACAATTTGGGTGGCATATCCGCCAAACCGGGTAAAGGCAAGCACCCTTTGTCCGGGTTTTACATGAGTAACAAGAGCGCCTGTTTCCAGCACCTGCCCAACGGCTTCGTAGCCAATAACCGCAGGCAATGGCGGACAATCTTTGTATTGCCCAAGGCGCGCCACCACATCGGCAAAATTTAGCCCGAAAGTGGCAACATTTATGCGAACCTCATCGGGTTTACAGGGTAATTCGGGCAGTTCGCGTAGCTCAAAAGCATTTTGCGCGTTTCCGAAACGAATCAGTACTGCTGCTTTCATGGTTTACCATATTTGTTTTGATGAAGTAATAGGCACAAAAGTTGTCCCGAAAATGCGCGGGCTGTTTGCAGGAAATGCCATACACATAAAAATTAATCCAATTGCAACTACCCGAACAAACACCGTTTTGCCCCAATATTGCCTGAAAATTGCTTCAAATTGGGTATGGCAACCTGAAACAACAAGGGTAGTAAGTTATGGCATACAATAACTGCTTGTACGTTTACTAAAACCGCAGCCTGCGCTAATTTGTTCGGGAAGGCAGTTTTTGATTTTGCCAATACTCACGAGCAGAAACCTCGGTATTTTTGCCGGTAGCATTGCTAATTGGAAGCGTTTAACCGAAAGGCATGAAATGAAAGACCGCAAAAAGTAATTGCTGACTTTGAGAACCCTTTCGGTTGCGGTAAATTGAAGGGGATTTGACTAAGAAAATCACCAACAAAAGCGCTCCCTATTACTCACTTGATTTAGAAGTTGCTGTAGTTAAAAAGCTAACGTGCAACCAATTTTTGAGAAAAATGCGTATTTTACCCCCGAAATATTTTTTGCAAAATAGAAATGGTAAATTGCCGTTCTCCGGTTTATAAACCCATACCGTTACAATTATTAAGGTTAATAAATTAATTATGAGCAAAGCAGTTCAATATGTCACAATGGGTGTTTTGGTTGCTTTATTAAATTGGTTTACAGCAAGCAATCTGTATGCACAACATGTAGTGGTAAAGACTAATTTGCTGAGCATACTTACCGGCAACTACGGCGCTACCGCCGAAATTGCTGCCGGCAAAAAAATAAGTCTGCTGCTGGGCGGTAATTATGTTGACGGCAAACAGGGCGATGATGACGGGATAAGCACCATAACCAAAGAAAAGGGCTTTAATTTTGTACCCGAAGTGCGATTTTACTTCTCTAACCGCATTGACGGAGGGAATATGCAGGGGTTATTTGCCGGGCCTACCTTTTTGTACGAAAAATTAAATATAGACATTACCCAGCAGGCTGCCGACAGTTTAATTACCAACGGCTCGGTTACCAATTTGGGTTACGGGCTGGTATTGGGTCACCAATGGATTTTCAGCAAACATTTTGCCATAGAGTTGTACATAAACCCATACTACAATACTGCCAAATTGAGTGGTGCTGTGGCATTAACGAATCCGCCGCAGTACGAGGTGCGCGAGGGCATTCAGTTCAGGCGTATAGGGGTGGCGCTGGGTTTTGCATTTTAAATTTCCCATGGTTTTTCACCTATTTATTGACCACTTCAAAAATATAATCTGAGCGGTAGTGCACTATATTAACATACCGGTTCTCTAAATAATCGGGCACAGTGAGTTTGGAAGTGGCAGAATATTGCCCTGCCATGGTTGGTTCAAACACAAAATTGGTGTAAATACCGGCAGGGTTTGCCTCATGCAAGTTTTGCACAAAGTTTTTACCATTTTTCTGCAGCGCATGGCCAAGCCACAACATTAGGTCGTACCCGCGACAGGCATACTCAGACGGCTGTGTTTGAAAAGCATAAAAATAATTGCGCTTAAACTCTGTATTGGCAGGGTTTAGTTTGTTTTGAAAAAACGGAAGGGGTAAATGCAGGTTTAAATTAGCCATGTACCCGAAATCTATGGTTTCGAGGTTCAACCAATTGGGCATACCAAACAGGGTAATGCGGTATTTGTTGCGCAGTTGGTTAAGTTTAGAGGTAAGGTCGTGAATAAGAAGCGGGTCGAAACTGGTTACCACCACCATATTGTCTTCGGTGTCGGACAGATAACTTTCCAAAGCGGCCGAATTCTGAAACGTATAGATGAGTTTATTTACCATTACCGGAGGCGTTGCACCTGTTTCGGGTAGTACGGCATTGCCTGAAAACCCGAAGAAAAGGTCGGCCAAAGCAGTTTCGTTTGGCTTGTTGGCACATACGGCAATAATTCTTTTTTTTCCGTAGCCAGAGGCAATATAGTGGTAAATGGCTGCGCATTGTGCCTCAATAGACGGATTGGCAACTAAGTAATACGGGTTTTGCCGGGTAACGCTTCCCGAAGGTGAAAGCGGCGCTATTATGGGAATTTTATATTGTTGTGCAAAGGCGGCAACCGGTTTTAGCTCTTTGTTATAGATAGGCCCTACAATGACATCGGTGGCTTGCATTTCGGGTGATTGCAGCAGCCGGGCAGCTACTTCGGGACTGTTTTCGGTATCTAATACTTTTACATTCAAAGAAATACCTTCCAGTTTCAGTTTATCAAACGCAAGTAACATTCCTTCGTAAAATTCCAACGCCAGATTGCTGTTTTCGGGTACCGAATCCATGGCAGCATTGGGTTGGTAATTTCGGGCGCCAAAGGGCAGCATAACCGCCACCGAATAAACAGGCGGCATTTTGGGCAGCAGTCGGCCGGCTGTTGTATCAATAGTTGCCGGTTCTTTATGCACCTTTACCGGGTTTTCGGGCGGCGGCAATTTGTTGACAGGCGGGGAAACAGGTTTTGGGGGTACTGTTGTACCGGAATTAGAAGGAGTAACAGTTGAATTGTTCGAAGAAGGCAAATCGGGTTTCAGAATGATAGGCTGCTTCTTTTGCACATTTTTACTGCCCGATAAGCAGGCAGTTTGCGCAAAAAACAACGGTAAAACAACCATAAAAAGGAACGGCAAAAGGCTTTTTGCACGCATAGTTTTTTTCATTTGTCGGGCATTGTGAATAAAGATGGGGCGGTTAATGTGCAAGTTTATCCTACAAAAGTAAGCATTTTAACCTATTTTCCAAATTTGAACTGCGCAAACAACGCCAATTCCTTTATAACTACCGTCAGCCCGGCTTAAAATACGCATTGATAGACCGATTTGCCTGTATTGGTAAACACCTTGCGGCACTGACCCAAAACCTGCTTCTTTACCTTACCACAAACCGGGTAAAAGGGCTTTGCGGGAGCGCGGATAGTTGCTGAAATGGCTTTGGTACCATTGGTGATGTGCCTTTGCACGGGGCACCAGATTAGCTATGCTCCATAACCAAAACACCAGGGCGGGTAAACTCCATGTCATCAGGGCGTAGCCGGCCCACTCGGCCAGTTCACCCAACAGGTTTGGACAACTTATATAATTAAACAATCCGCCGGCAGGTATTTTGTAACCTGTTTCGCCCGGCTTGCGCAGGTTCATGAGGTGGTAATCGGAATAAATATTCAACAACATTCCTGCAAAAAACAACAGCATTCCGCCTATAAAGCGGCCATCATACAGCCATTTAGGTTCATACGAAGCAAATATGCCAAAATAGTAACCTAACCCAAAGCCATTTACCAGATTAAACCCTACTGCCGACAAAACTATTGCCAACGGCATTTTTTTTCCCATTGTGCGCATAAACATCGGAAACACAAAACTACGGTGCAGGTAATGCAACATAAACAAACCCATAAACAGCGCAATAAAACCGGCGGGAGGCGTACTGTTTGCCAAACGGTAAAACAACCATAAAAACACCATTACCGGCGCTTCCATTAACACCCAGCCCAGCCGGTTGTCAATCTGCGGCCCGAAACCTTGCCGCACGTGCCGTCCGTAGGGGGCGGGGTCTTTAAGCATAAGCCATAAAAACGCAACAATGGCTACCAACAGCCAAACTGCCTCAATGATTTGGTAAGTGGTGTAAGACATGGTGATACTTGACAGGAAAAAACAGCAAAATAATCTTGCGGAATTTTTACCCGTTTTTTACTTTTTTGTATTGTATGATAACAATAGGTCTGTGGCAGCCAAACAATTTATAAAGCATTAAGCCTCAAAATGTTACCGCACTACTAATTGTATGGTGGTTTTACCTTTTTGCTCCAGCAGCACCTCTCGGTCTTTGCTGAACCGCTTTATTGCTTCGGGTGTGTAGTGGCGTATGGTTATGAGTTCAAGGTTGCTGTGAATGCGCTCATTATAGTGATCCTGCAATTCCTTAATTAAAGGCTCTACCTTATAGGGCACATTATCAATACAAGCCGAAAAACTGATGGCAGCATTTTGGCTAAGGTTTGCCTTAACCCTGTGTTTGGCAAACAGGTTGTACAAGGCGCTCAGGTTTTCTTCTGCCACAAAAGAAAAATCTTTGGTGCGCACATTCAGCAATATTTGATTTTTCTTAATAACCACAATAGGCGGAATGGCATTCACATCAACCGTATCTTCGGTATGGATGACAGTTCCTTCGTCATCGGGGTGAATAAATGAACGCACCACCAGCGGAATACCTTTGTTTTGGATGGGTTTAATGGTTTTGGGGTGAATAACCTGCGCTCCGTAGTAGGTCATTTCCACAGCTTCATAGTAAGACAGGCGCGGAATTTTAACCGCATCGGGCACCAACCGCGGGTCGGCGCTCAATATGCCGGGCACATCTTTCCAAACGGTCATGGCTTCGGCTTCTAATATGTTGGCAAATACCGCGGCAGTATAATCAGAACCTTCGCGACCAAGCGTGGTGGTAAAGTACTCAATGGTTGCGCCAATAAAACCCTGTGTAACCACCATTTTATTATTGCGCATCATGGGTAGCACTTTCTCACGCACCTGCCAGTTGGTTACCTCCCAGTTAATGTTGGCTTCGCGGTAAGTATTATCGGTTTTTAGACAGTTTCTCACATCCAGCCATTCATTGGCTACGCCAACATGGTTCAAATAGGCACTAACCAATCGGGTGGCCAACAATTCACCCAGAGAAACTATCTGGTCGTAAATAAAATTATAGGCTGCCATGGGTTTTTTATCCAACATTTCCTCTATGCGCAGAAAATGCTTTTCCATATCGGCAAATACGGGTAAGGTACGGTTTGCGCCAAACAAATCATCGGCGGCCGCCTGATGCATGGTTCGAACACTGTTTAACAGTTCAGCAGCTTGTCCGGTTTCGCCGGCATAGGCTTGCACCACCTCTTCCAGAGCATTTGTAGTTTTACCCATTGCCGAAACTACTACTACTAAAGGCTGCCCGGCATATCTCTTTAAAATAGCAGCAACGTTTCGAACACCATCTGCATCTTTTACCGATGCTCCGCCAAATTTAAACACTTGCATATTGTGTACAACTGGTTTAATGTAGAAAAAAGCCCGCAAAAATACGCCACCGGCCGCAAGTATGCAAAAATTGAGGTAAATTTTGTTTGGTGTGCCCGATCTTACCCCTAAATCC
>NBMY01000033.1 GCA_002212985.1 Sphingobacteriales bacterium TSM_CSS | reverse complement strand
CAACCCTGGGTGAAATGATACAAAGCAACAAACGGTTGGTAGTATTTGCCGATATTTCCAATCCCGGTCAAGTACCCGGCTTTTTTAGAAATTGGAACTATATTTTTGACAACCCCTTCTCGGCCGAAAACCGGTACGATTTCAGTTGCAGCTTAAACCGGGGTAATACCGCCAACGATTTGTTTTTGCTTAACCACTTTATAACCGTTATTACCCCGCGCCCCGACTCGGCAGCGGTGGTCAATACCCGCGCCTCGCTTGCCCAGCATATTGAAGATTGTAAAACCGCCTTTGGCCGCCTGCCCAATTTTATTTACGTTGATTTTTACGATGTAGGCGATTTGCTGAGCATAACCGACAGCCTTAACCGCGCAAGGTAAAAGCAATACCTTAGCCTCGTTTTGCAGCTAATATTACAATTTATCAATTTCTTCTTTAGGAAAGTTTGTCAATTCGGCAATTACATCGGTTGTAAAGCCTTTCAACTTCATTGATTTTGCAATTGCCAGCCGTTCTTCCAATTTACCTTCCAATTTACCTTCCAATTTACCTTCCAATTTACCTTGAATCCTTGCTTCGCTTAGTTCTTTTTCATAATCTGCCATTTTGGTATGCTGCTCGCTGGCAATGTCGCGCAGGTGTTTCAGGTAACGTTGGTAAGATTTGCGTTCACTCTCATCCATTTTCATTTGGTCTAATCTTTCTTTGGCTTGCGGAAGTCCTTTGGCGGTAAAGTTTTCGCGCACTTCGCCGTTTTTCAGAAAATAAATCCACTCGTCTAATTTGTCGGTTACACGGTCGTTAAACTTATCAACCTTAATGAGCCAGTATTCGGGAAAAATATTACTTGGCTTGTCTTTTTGATACAATTCTTTTTGGCGGTCTGCCAGATCCAAAACATCGCCTTTATGTATGCCTTTAAAATTTGTTGTGCCATGGTAAACATAGTCTTTACCTTGCCCCAGGTCAAAATAGGCAATGGTAATGGAAATTACTTTTTTTACATTTGAATACGGCTTCCCTTCCTGTATATGTTCGGTAATTACCTTTGAAGTGCCAAACAGAATGCGGTGAAAGTAATCGTATTCTTTGCTGTTTTGCACTTCAACAATTACAAGTTCGTTTTTACTGTTTTCTACCAGAATGTCAACGCGGTTGTGTTTGTCGTTTTCGGTTTCTTTGTTGCTTTCGCTATCTAATATCTGTTTTATGTGTATGTTTTCGGACAGGAGTACGCTTAAAAAACCTTCCAGAATATCAAAGTTGGCTTTATGGCGAAGTATTTTCTTCATCGCCCAATCAAAGCGGATTAATTTTTTTGTTTTTTTCATGGCTCAACAAATTGAAAAACAAAAATACGGTAAATTTCATTCATTTACCGTATTTGCAGGGGGCGTTTTACCGCCTGTTTACATTTTTAACCGTTCCTTGTTGCCATTGAGGCAGGCATGGGGTGGCAGCTAATTTAGGTGTTATTTTGCCTCTTCTTTCAGGCGGTCTTTGTATTGTTTTCTGAATTTTTGCACCTTCGGGTTCACTACATACACGCAATAGGGCTGGTTGGGGTTGTCGTTAAAATAATTCTGATGGTAGTCTTCGGCTTTGTAAAAAACGGTAAAAGGTACAATTTCGGTAACAATGGGGCTAAGCCAAGTACCCGAAATCTGGGCTTCGTCTTTAGACTGCTGCGCAATGGCCTGCTGCGCTGCATTGTGGTAAAAAACAGCCGAGCGGTACTGTGTACCCACATCGTTTCCCTGCCGGTTAAGAGTGGTGGGGTCGTGTATGTGCCAGAAAATGTCTATAATGTCTTGGTAAGTAATAACGGCGGGGTTAAAGGTAACCTGCACCACTTCGGCATGGCCGGTGCGGCCGGTGCAAACCTCTTTGTACGACGGGTTTTTTACGTTTCCGCCCGAATAGCCCGATTCTACTTTTACCACCCCTTCCAAACTTTGGTAAACGGCTTCAAGGCACCAGAAACAGCCGCCGCCAAGGGTGGCCACTTCTAAAGAGTCGGCAGGTGGGGTAGGGGCAACGGGTGTTGTTTGTTCGGTGTTGTTTTCCATATTGGTAATGACAGGTTGTGCGCTCTGTTGGTTGGCACATGCGGTTAAAAAACAGCATAGCAGTAACAGCGGCGCAAAGGTTAATTTAATGTTGCTTTTCATGGCAGGTAAACAATAGTTTTAGGGTAAAGGTTTTACTTTTATACTGCAAAGATAACGCCTGTTGCCCGATGCAATTGTACCGAAGCCGACAAATGCCGTACTGCCCCCTTCTAAATAAACAACTCCCGCACACCACTTATTGCATGTACATATTTGAAACCCAAAATGCCCAATTAACCCCTTGTTTTTTGTAACTTGCACCCTCATTACCACCTTTTTTAACCAATGAACCACAACACCGTAAAAAAAATAAGCCGCCTTTTGGTAGCCAACCGCGGCGAAATTGCCATTCGCGTTTTCAGGGCAGCTACCGAGCTAAATATTACCACCATTGGTATTTACACCTACGAAGACCGCTACTCCCTGCACCGCTACAAAGCCGATGAAGCCTACCAGATAGGCAGCAATACCGACCCGCTGAAACCCTACTTGGATGTGGAGGAAATTATACATCTGGCAAAAAGGGTACAGGCCGATGCCATTCACCCGGGTTACGGCTTTTTGTCTGAAAACGTACAGTTTGCCCGCCGCTGCCGCGAAGAAGGCATTGTTTTTGTAGGTCCCGAACCCGAAGTAATGGAAAACTTAGGCGATAAGGTAAAAGCCAAGGAAATTGCCGTTAAAGCACAGGTTCCTATTATTGAAAGTAACCGCCAACCGCTCACCGATGCAACGGTTGCCATACAGGAAGCCGCCCGAATTGGATACCCGGTTATGGTAAAAGCGGCAGCCGGCGGCGGCGGCAGAGGTATGCGCGTGGTGCGAAACAACGAAGAACTGCAAAAAGCCTTTACCGAAGCCCGCCGCGAAGCTAAAACCGCCTTTGGCGATGATACCGTTTTTATAGAAAAATTTATTGAAAACCCGCGCCACATAGAAGTACAGATTTTGGGCGATAACTACGGCAATATTGTGCACCTCTTTGAGCGCGACTGCTCCGTGCAGCGCCGCTTTCAAAAAGTGGTGGAAATTGCCCCCGCGCCCAGCCTGTTAGACGAAACAAAAAGCGCCCTCTACGGCTACGCGCTGCGCATTGCCCGAACCGTAAACTACAACAATGCCGGTACCGTAGAGTTTCTGGTAGATGCCAAAGATAACATTTTCTTTATTGAGGTAAACCCCCGCATACAGGTAGAACACACCGTTACCGAAGTAGTAACCGGTATTGACCTGGTGCGCACCCAAATTCTTATTGCCGAAGGACATGCTTTAAACTCGCAGCGCCTGCGCATTTACGGGCAACACGATATTCACCTCAACGGCTTTGCCCTGCAATGCCGCATTACCACCGAAGACCCCCAAAATGGCTTTAAACCCGATTACGGAACCATTGTGGCTTACCGAAACGCCGCCGGTTTTAACATACGCCTCGATGAGGGAAGCGCCTTTACCGGGGCCGTTATTTCTCCGTTTTTCGACTCCATGCTGGTAAAAGTTACCGCATCGGGCCGCAGTTTTAACGGTGCCTGTCAGCGCCTGCATCGGGCACTGCTCGAATTTAGGGTGCGCGGGGTTAAAACCAACCTGCCGTTCCTCGAAAAAGTTATTACGCACCCCATTTTCTTAGCCGGCAATGCCACCGTTGGCTTTATTGACCAACACCCCGAATTGTTTGAATTTAAACGCCGCCGCGACCGCGCCACCAAACTGCTGGGCTACTTGGCCAACGTTAGCGTAAACGGCAACCCCGATGTGCGACATGTAGATGCCAACCGCAAATTTACCCAACCCCCAATACCCGGCGGCTACAACCGCCACAGCCCGGCATACCCCAACGGAACCAAACAACTGCTCACCCAACTAAAACCCGACGGGTTTTGCCATTGGCTCAAAGACCAAACCACCCTGCAAATTACCGATACTACCTTTCGCGATGCACACCAATCTTTGCTGGCTACCCGCGTAAGAACCAATGATATGTTGCAGGTGGCCGAAGCCTTTGCCAAATGCCACCCCCAAACGTTTTCCATGGAAGTGTGGGGCGGCGCTACCTTTGATGTGGCTATGCGCTTTTTGCACGAGTGCCCCTGGCAACGCCTTAAACTGCTGCGGCAGGCCATACCCAACATTTTGCTGCAAATGCTGCTGCGCGGCGCCAATGCCGTAGGCTACACCGCCTACCCCGATAACTTAGTGTTTAAATTTGTTGAAAAAGCAGCCGAAACAGGTATTGATATTTTCAGAATTTTTGACTCGCTCAACTGGATAGAAAACATGCGCGGCAGCATTGAAGCCGTGCGCAAATATACCGGCAGCATTGCCGAAGCCTGCATTTGCTATACCGGCGATTTAACCAACCCCAACGAAAAAAAGTTTACCCTCCAATACTACCTTACCTTAGCCAAACAATTGGAAGATGCCGGCGCACACATGATTGCCATTAAAGACATGGCCGGACTGCTTAAACCCTATGCCGCCTCGGTCTTAATTTCGGAATTGAAAAAAAACGTGCAGGTTCCCATTCACCTGCACACGCACGACACCTCATCGGCACAGTTGGCAACCTACCTCAAGGCCGTAGAAGCCGGCGTTGATGTAGTAGATGTGGCCTTGGCTGCTATGTCGGGCTTAACCTCACAACCCAACTTTAACACGCTGATTGAAATTCTGAAAGGACAGGAACGCGCCCCGCAATTCAACATCGAATCGCTCAACCTCTTTTCCGATTATTGGGAAGCCGTGCGTGAGTACTACTATCCCTTCGAGTCGGGCTTACACGCCGGCACCGCCGAGGTTTATGCCCACGAAATGCCCGGCGGACAATACTCCAACCTGCAGGCACAGGCCGCCGCCATAGGACTTGAAAACCGCATGACCGATATTAAAAACGCCTATATTGCCGTAAACCGCTTGTTTGGCGGCATTGTAAAGGTTACCCCATCGAGCAAGGTGGTGGGCGATTTGGCGCTCTTTATGGTTTCCAACAACCTAACCGAAGAAGAAATTTTGCAAAAAGGCGACACGCTGGCATTTCCCGAATCGGTGCGCGGGTTTTTCAGAGGAGATTTGGGGCAGCCCTACGGCGGTTTTCCCGAAAAAATGCAGCAAATGGTGCTCAAAGGCGTAGAACCCATTACCGACCGCGCCAATGCCCACATGCAACCCGTTGATTTTGAAGGTGAATTTGACCGGTTTTGCAGCCAATACGGCGACCTCAGCTCTGAACTCGACTTTTTGTCCTACAAACTCTACCCCAAAGTATTTGACGATTTTTACCGGCACCGCCAGCAATACGGCGATGTTGGCATTTTACCCACGCTGCCTTTTTTCTTCGGGCTGAAAGAAGGCGAAGAAATTACCGTTGATTTGGAACCGGGTAAAACCCTGCTCATTAAACTGCTGTACATGAGCAAACCCGATGCCGAAGGCTGCCGCAACGTACACTTTAACCTCAACGGGCAAACGCGCACCGTGCGGGTAAAAGACCACAGCATAATGGTAAAAGAGGTGAGCAATCAAAAAGCCCAAGCCGGTAACGAGTCTGAAATTGGTGCGCCGCTACAGGGCCGCCTGTCAAAAATATTTGTAAAACCCGGCGATAAAGTGTCAAAAAATGCCCCGCTCTTTGTAATTGAAGCCATGAAAATGGAAACCACCGTTACCGCGCCCTACAATGCCACCATAGACCGCATAACCCTGCCCGAAGGGGTAATGGTAAAAGCCGATGATTTGGTGGTAAAGCTGTTGTAGCAAATGTGGCCGGCAACGGGTATTTGCAGCAGCCATTACACCTTTTCGCTTATTTCCTTTGCCAGGTGTGCGTATTCATCGGGGGTAAGTTTTACCCGCGGTTTGGTAAAATCAAGGTCGTGCAGGCTGTTAATGGGCACTAAGTGTATGTGTGCATGAGGCACTTCCAACCCTATAACGGCTATGCCAATACGCTCACAGGGAACGGTTTGCTCAATGGCCGCCGCCACTTTTTTGGCAAACAGCACTAAGCCGGCCAGCAGGTCATCTGCAAGGTCAAAAATATAATCGGTTTCCTGTTTCGGAATTACCAGCGTATGACCTTTAGCCAAAGGGTTAATGTCTAAAAAAGCCAGATATTCATCGGTTTCGGCTACTTTATAACAGGGAATTTCGCCTGCCGCAATTCTTGAAAAAATGGTTGCCATAAAATTTCAGGTTAGTTATTTCAGGCTGCAAAGTTAGCAAAAGTGGCGGTTATATGCACGGTTACATATACATTATACAAACGCAACGCAACTTAAAACCGGCAATACCCGCACATTAAAACTGTTTTTGGGATAATGATTTTGGTCAAAAAAACACCGTTTTAAGCCTCAAAAAAACACCCCCAAAAACCAGTTTTGCACAAATTTCGACCGGTTTTGCACCAAAACCGACCAGTTATTACTTTTTTCTTTTTTGTTGTTGCGAATTTGTTAGTTTTGCAGGCAACGGTAACTTAAAATTATCCGTTTTATTTTTAAACCGATAAAATTATACTGCTATGAACAAAAACAGATTACACGCGGTAAGTTTGCGCACCTTGCTTGCGCCACTATGTATTAGTTTATTTTGTATATGGGGGGGGGGTAAATTGCCCGGTGTATGGGCAAGAGTTTACTTCTACAAGCATTGAAGCCCCATGTGTTTCAGCCGCACCATGTACTTATTTCCCAGGGTGCAACGTAATATGTAATAAAAGCATACTTAGAGATGCCTGTTTAAGCAGCATCCCGGTGCCTGTCCCCTCAGCAATAGCCGGCATATTTTATGTATGTGCCCAACCAATTTATGGATGGGGGCAGATAGCAGGTACTTGTGACTTTTACGATAACACCCCCATGAATCCCACAACTGATTTAAGAGGTTCAATTGGTATTTTTGGCGCGAATAATTTTGGTACGGTAATGGGTTATTCAGTTGAACCAAGAACCGAAGTGCCTTATGTTGAAGCAAACATTCAAGCAAATACTAATTATCTCATTAGTTATATAAGACGTAGTGTGCAAAATGTCAACGTGGATTTTGGTGCTGATGCTCCATTAAATGCATCTTACGTTTTAGAACCCTCAAATTTACTAATAGGTAGTGGAGTTTGGCAAAATTTTCCCTGCAATTCTTTAAGTGAAAACATTGTCAATTTGCCATACCCAAATACTCAGATCCTATTTGATGACAATAATTTTAGCAGTGCTAATACATCCTTTGCATGGAGGCAGGTTGTGGCAAGTGTTACAACCGGAACTGCATCAAATCACAATGCCTTGTATTGTTATATAATCAAAAATACCTCACCTGCAGGAATGTATTATCTTGAAATTGACCACTTTGAAATGATACCCGATGTTTTTATCAACAACCAAACCATTAATATGACCTGCAACCAAACCGATGTAACCATTGGCAACCCTACGCTTTGCGCCAATACAGATTTGCTCAACATGCGCTACCGATGGTCGAAATCTACCGATGGTGGTAATTCCTGGACAGCCTTATTTGACTACGACGACCAAACAGCCATTACTGTTTTACCCGATGTTGCTACACAGTACAAACTTACAAGATATTTCCCTGATTTATTTATTGCCCCCGATGGAACTCAGGTGCCCATTACCACCATAGATGGAGCAACCAATACCGTAGTTAGAAATGCTATAATTACTGTTACACCCTATTATCAGGGTTTTAACGGAAGTTTAGATTATATGGCAACAAACACTGCCCCCACACTATGGACAAACGGCAGCAATCAGCTAAACAATGCCAATACAGCAACCTCTCCGCTTGTATTTGGCGGCACACTCACCATTCCCACAGGAGCAAACATTGTTATTAGTGGTATGAATATTGAGTTTGGCCCCAATGCCCGAATTGTTGTAGAGCCGGGCGCTAATTTAACCCTACAAAACTGCCACTTTACCGGCGCTTGTAACCAAATGTGGCAGGGCATACAAGTATATGGCAATAGCGCCGGAAACTTTGGAGTGTTAGCTACCCCTAACGACGGCAGTATTAACATTATTGAAGATGCCGTTACAGGAGTTGCTACTTTTCAATACCCCATATTAAATTTTGCCACTATTAATGCAGGTCTTGCTTCAATACCCGATTTTAATACACTTAACGGCTTGGTGAGCTTAGTGTTTACCAACCTTTGGTCGCTAAACGTATTTAATACCGCCAATGCTCAACTGCTTCTGCGCAATGTACGGTTTATAAACTGCTTTATGGGTATAAATGCCAGTTGGAAACCCAGCCAAAACGATGTTATTGAAAATTGCTCCTTCACCACCACTGCTGCCGGACTACGCTTTCCGTTTACCGGCTTTACGCGGGGCGAGGCAGGTATTTTTGCCATTTTTAACGGAACTATGCTCATTGAAGGGTGCAACTTTCAGCAAATGAAATTTGGTATCAGAACCAATGCATCGCAAAGTTTAACGGTTATACCCGAAACTGTAACTGCAACACCCTGTATTTTCAATAATTGTTTGGTAGGCGTTTCCTCCCGCAATTTTACCGCCACCGCATTTCCAAATGTGCAAATAACCCAAAACCAGTTTACAGGCTGCGCCACCGCCATACAATGCCAGGGCAGCAATGCAACCGTTTTTGGTAATACCATTCAAAACGGCGCAGGGCAATCAAGTGTGGGTATTCTTATGATGGGGTCGTCTTACGCAATTGGACGAAACAACCAAATAACCAATGTTTCGCGCGGTATTGTCAGCGTAGATACTGATATGTCTGGCGGATTGATACATGGAAACACCGTTTTAAATACCGATGTTGCCATACCCAATATTGGCGACAATACATCGGTGCAAATCCTATGCAACACACTGGGCAACTATCAACTTAGCGCCATTTCCGTTGCCCCATGGCTCACTACCACACAAACCGGCATTTTGGGTAACCAAGGTAATTGTCCTTTCTTCGTTACTCCGCTCAACACTTTTATCCCCCCCGCAGGCGGCCCACTGTTTCCTGATTTATACCTCTTTTCCATCAATACCCTCCTCTACCAATACTCAGAATATGCAAGTTTATTGCCCGCCGGCTTCACCGCCTCGCCGGGGGTGCTGAATATATGCCCTCCACCCCTACCTCCTGGTTTTGATCCCGTATTGTTTTGTAACCAATCCTCGCCCCGCATACCCAACCCCGATGATGTAAAAAACCTGACGGACGAGCAGGAAAAAGAAATCCAAACATCTCTTTGGATACAATACTATGCCGAACAGGGCGATACAGCTGCATTAACGGCTTTTCTGTCAGAACTCAACAACCGCGTTGCTTTGCGCTACCGCGTTCAGCAACACCTTCAGGAGGCAAGTGCGGTAGCTATTCTTTCGCTTTTAGATGCGCTGCCTTTAGACAGAGAGGAAGATGAACATTACGATTATTTCTACCGCCTATTGCTCAACCTTCGCGAAACGGCGCGCACCCTGTTTGAAATTACCCCCGAAGAAGAAACCCAACTGCTTACCATTGCCAACAGCCGCACCGCTACTGCCTACAAAGCACAGGCTTTGTTATTTGTTGCCCGCGGATATGAATTTGCCGTAAACCTGCCCGAATTAGATTTTGAAAACTGGAGCAACTGGCAAACCGCCTTTAAAAACGCCGCCGCCAACGGCAACACCAATAGGGTAGTTTCTACCTTTTACCCCAACCCTGCCAAACAAACTGCTCAAATAAACTACTACTTTAAACCAGATGAACAGGGCAGCGAAGAAAGCGGAATGTTGCAGCTATACAATGCTTTTGGCAAAGAGGTATTTTTTACTACTTTGTCTGGCATGGGTACTTATAGCCTGCCTTTAGCCGATTTTGTTGAAGGTGTTTACTATTATCAGGTAACAAGTACTACCACCGGGCAAAGTTTAATAAATGACAAACTGCTCATTGTTAAATAAACTCCTTTTGATACTGTATCATGCGGCGCACGCTGCATGATACAGTATTTTTTTTCAAACCCACAAACAATACAAATCATGAAAACCCATTCATATTTTGGTGTAATTGCTATGGCAGCTATTATCTGTTGCTGTATTTGTTTTTTTTCTTTAAATTCTCAAGCACAAAACTTTAAATATTATGTTGTTACTCCTATTTGGGAGGATAATTTAAACTGCAATGGATTAAGCATTGTTCAAAATAGCAATGATACTTATTCAATTGCCGGATCAACACTCGATCCTTACAATACGATATTTCGGGCTTTTTTGGCAGAAATTGATAATAATGGGAACTTTATAAATTTCTTTGAATATCCGAAATCGGACACGCTAACTTATGCAAGAGGTTTAGAAGTAGATTTAAATAAAAATAATTATTTTATAGGTGGTGGAGTAGAGGATACCTCACAAACTGGCCGGCATGCCTACTATTTTCTTATAAATTTCAATGGTGATGTAATAAATGAAGGAATTGTGAGTAATGGATTTCAAGGCTATGAAACGCTCATTTACAGCACTTGCCAAGCCATTGACGGCGGATATTTAATGGCAGGAATAAGCAGCATATCACCCTCTATTGGCGTAAGCGGGTACGTACCTTACCATCCCTATCTTGTAAAATTAGATTCATTGGGTAACAAGCAATGGGAAAAACTCTACGAAGATTATGGTCCGCCCCTTTATGCATGGTTTACAGACATAAAACCCGCCCTCAATGGCAGCGGATATTATTTGGTAGGAACCAATCATGGAGGTGGTACTATAGGCGATGTACTATTGCTTAAAATAGATGCTGATGGCAATGAGTTATGGCACCAAATTTTAGATTTCGTACCCTTTGAAGAAGAGTTTATAGACGAGCAAGGCATGAGTATCCTACCCACTTCCGATGGCGGATTATTGCTAACTGCTATATATAATGACTATGATCCTTTTCAGGGCTGTTGTTCTCCTTTTGTAGTTGGCAAAAAAGGCGTATTTGTTAAAACCGATAGTTTAGGAAATGTGCTTTGGGATACCATACGCATAACCGAAGATGATGACAGCGAAGAATTGATTTCATTTGTCCCTCAAGCCGGTATTTACGAAACCGCCGCAGGCGATTTTGTAACGGCAGGAATACGCCTTCCCTTAGCCGGCGATTTAGATGGAGAAATAGTGAAAGTAAGCAAAAACGGCGAGGTATTGTGGCGGCGCACTTACGATGCAAGCGGTTTTGACGACTATTTTTATGACATGACAGCCACCCTAGATGGCGGCTACATCATGTGCGGCAGAAGCGAAACCTACCTGCCTCCTTGGGGCATGGTAGCGCGGTTGTTTATTGTCAAAACCAACTGCATGGGCTTGCTCACCCAGCCGCAGGCGGCATTCAGCTACTACCCCTTAGATAACCACGCCATACAATTCATCAATGAAACCCAGTACGCCTACCCCGATAGCATAGACGGCGGCTACTATGTGTGGGATTTTGGCGATGGCAGCCCGCCCCACCTTTGCGGGCAGGGCTACGCCCCCTGCACCGGCATTACCCTTACCCACCAATACGCTGCCCCCGGCAGCTACCCCGTTACCCTCACCGCCATAGTCTGCTCAGATACATCTGTTGTGCAGGCGCTTATAGATACACAAGGCGCAGGCGGCACTGTAGGCATTGCTCCCCAAAATTCCCCTCCGGTGGAGGGGTTAGGGGTGGTTGAGGTGCTTGTTTACCCCAACCCCGCCCAAAACACCCTTCAAATTATAGCTCCACTTTTTAAGGGGGGGCACGGGGGGGTACAAGTATTTTTCTACACCCTCACTGGCCAAACCGTGCTTGAAACCACCCTTGCGGCGGGCGAGGCAAGCAAAACCATATCGGTAGCACATTTACCTGCGGGCATTTATCTTTGCCGGTGGCAGCAGTCGGCAGGCGGCGCATGGGGGTATATAAAGGTGGTAATTGTGCGGTAGAATGACCCAAACAAGCAACCAAAATTCCAAACATTTCGTTATCTCATAAGTCACCAAAAGATGTAAGGATATGAAAACTATTACCGCCAACACGCGCCATTTGCATTACCTCACCTCAAAAGCAAACCATCCAAATTATTTGCAATTCAAATGATTTTTTTCCTAACCAATCCCTAATTTTTATGTTTTTCCAATGGCAAGTGTTTGTTCTTCAGAAAAAGGCGCAGCCTTGCAGGTTACACAGTTCACGAGGCACAGCCTCGCGCGAGCGGTGTATTGCAAATCGCTTGTTATTTAAAATTACTAAAAATAAGCAATATCATGAAAAAGATACTACTTTACTTGTTTTTCATATTAACTGTGCAAAGCGTTATACAGGCTCAGTCAAAATATTTTGAACGGGTATATTATGTACAAGCCATAAGCGATGCACGAAAAATATTTCTTAATCCCGATGGAACATATACTATCATTGGAAATACTATGTCTTACCCCAATCTTATAGGCGCTCCGTTTTATATGCGCTTGAATGAATTTGGTGACACATTAGCGCTTCGGCAATACCTATATTCCAATTTAAATACTACAGCTTGGGATGCCGTGCAAACTCAATATGGCTATGCAGTGGCAGCATGTCAACCACAAACCGATACGTCTGTAGGTTGCAGGGCAAACCTTATGCGTATTACTTATAATGGAGATTTATTGAATTTGAGCATTGCAGGAAATGATACTATATATCAATCATGGGGGCGGTCTATTTTGTACACCCCAGACGGAGGCTATGTATTAGCAGGGTTAATTATCCCTCAAACCGGCTCAAATAACAAACTCTATATTGTAAAGTTAAAAGCAGACGGCAGCGCCGAATGGGAAAAAATGTACAACTATTTTCCGTATCACAATAGTTTCAGGGGCATATTACCTGCCCCCGAAGGCGGTTACTATGCCGTTGCCTCTATCAGGCGGTGGGCGGAAGTGGGCGTAGGCACACTACAGTACATAGGCGACATTCTTCTGTATAAATTAGACGAGGATGGAAACGTGGAGTGGCAAAAAATATACTTTGAAAATGGCGAAGGCGAACAATCTACCACTTTTTGTCAAGCCCCTGATGGAAGCCTGTTTATAGGCGGAAGTAGAAATTTTACAGATCTGGTATTAAAATTAGATACTGCTTTCAATATTGAATGGTCAATTAATGAGGGTAACGATGAATGTGACCCTTCTTTTGTTGGTGTTACCCCCGATGGCAATTTTTTAGTGAGCGGCTGTACAGATGTTCCTCCCGGTGAGGCCGATGCTTATGTAAAAAAAATAAGTCCTACCGGCAATATTCTCTGGCGGCGGGTTTACGGCGATGCCGGTCACGACTACTTTTACACCCACCTTATACTACCCGATGGCAGCATTCTGTTGGGCGGCAGAAACGATATAGGTGCCAATGCAGCAGTATATATTGTTAAAACCAACTGCATGGGCTTGCTCACCCAACCTGCGGCGGGGTTTAGCTACGAGCCGCAAGGCGCCAACGAAATACAATTTACCAACCTCTCCCTCTACGCCTACCCCGATAGCATAGACGGCGGCTATTATGTGTGGGATTTTGGCGATGGCAGCCCGCCCTACCTCTGCGGGCAGGGCTACGAACCCTGTACCGGCAACCAAATTACCCACCAATACGCCGCCCCCGGCACTTACACCGCCACCCTCACCGCCATAGTCTGTACAGATACTTCGGTAGTGCAGACCTTGGTAGATACACAAGGTGCAGGCGGCACGGTAGGCATTTTACCCCCTGACCCCCTA
Organism: Sphingobacteriales bacterium TSM_CSS; assembly: GCA_002212985.1. Classification (GTDB taxonomy): domain Bacteria; phylum Bacteroidota; class Bacteroidia; order Chitinophagales; family UBA2359; genus UBA2359. The sequence goes on along the minus strand of NBMY01000033.1, from coordinate 734 downwards.
AAGGGGGAAAATACCCTATCTGTTTACCCCAACCCCGCCCAAAACACGCTAACCTTCGCCATAAACAATGGGTCAAAGTCCCCTTTAGGACTTGCCCCGAGCACTCGGGGGGATTTAGGGGTAAGATTACTCACCCTCTCCGGCCAAACCGTGCTTGAAACCACCCTTGCGGCGGGCGAGGCAAGCAAAACCATATCGGTAGCACATTTACCTGCGGGCATTTATCTTTGCCGGTGGCAGCAGGCGGCAGGCGGCGCATGGGGGTATGTAAAGGTGGTAATTGTGCGGTAGAACGCAGTCGGCAATTAAAATGCAGGCAGCGGTACGGAGTTAGCTGTTTTGGGGGCAAAAAGTGTAATATTTGACATAAAGTAGCTAAATTTCGCCCGAAATTAAGTAACCCCAAAGATTAACCGGGTAACTACCCCATATTTGCCGCCTATTATGGAAACATCTGCCGCATTGCCCGTTTTTAACAATACCCAAAATGCCTTTGCCTATAAGAGCAACCAAGAGTTGCAGCAGTCTTACTGGTTGTTTAGGTTAATTAACAACCCGTTGCTGGTAAAAATAAGTACTACCTTGGCGCAATGGTCGTTTAACTGGCGCTTGCCCGTTACGCCATTGGTAAAATACACCATTTACCGGCAGTTTTGCAGTGGCGAAACGTTAGAAGAATCGCAGCCGGTAATAGACCGCCTGCTGCAATACGGGGTAAAATCTTTGCTCGATTA
>NBMY01000115.1 GCA_002212985.1 Sphingobacteriales bacterium TSM_CSS | reverse complement strand
ACGCAACCGAATTTGCCGAAAAATTTGTTCGCGCCGTTAATATAGCCCGAAACGACACTTATCGGGCAGCCACCCACAACAAGGGTATTTACAATGGCATAGATGCCGTAGTAATTGCCACCGGCAACGATTTCAGAGCAATTGAAGCCTGCGGTCATGCCTATGCCGCACGAAACGGCAAATATATTTCTTTGAGCGAAGCCGGCATTCGGGACGGTAAATTATGGTTTCAGCTGGAAGTGCCGCTGGCTGTCGGCACCATTGGCGGGTTAACCAAAATTCATCCCCTTGCAAAACTTTCCCTCGAACTGCTGGGCAACCCCACCGCAGAAGAACTCATGCAAATTATTGCTTCGGTTGGGCTTGCGCAAAACTTTGCGGCAGTGCGCTCATTGGTTACCACCGGCATACAAAAAGGGCACATGAAAATGCACTTCAACAATATTTTGTCGCATTTTAATGCCAGCGAACAGGAGCGGCAACAAGCCGAAATCTACTTTGCCGATAAAACCGTGTCTTTTGCCTCAGTGCGCACCTTTATCGAATCTTTGCGGCAAAATATTTCGGCATTGTAAATTGCCCTTAAGTTTGAGGCAATTTTTCTCTTTCTGTGCCAGATAGCCTGCGCCAATGTGGGTTAATTGCCAAACACCGGTTTCGCAATCCAAAATTTCTGTTTCGGAACCGAAACAACATCCGTTGTCCATTTGGCTATTGCCGAAATTTGATGCAGCCTTGTCTGCACCGACAACTTTATGGAAACAGCCATTACTGAACAGAAGATACAAAAAGTAAAAGCGCCACCAATATAAAAGCTCGGTGTTTTATTACCCGACATACAAGAAATGGCCGTTACTCTCATTTTCCTTTTTTACGCCGGTTGTGAAAAAAACCAAAAATAACCCGAAATTTGCGGCTCTTTTACCAAACTACGAATAGTCATTAAACAAAAATGCTGATATGACCGGGAGAAAAAGAGCTGCATTACCTTTTCTGCTGTTGATTGGGGTAAACATTCTTGCAATTGGTTCACTGGCAACCGGTGCCGGTGCTGCACCACCTGTTTCAACGTATGATACCGGCGATACTGCCTGGTTATTAACGGCAACAGGTTTGGTACTTCTCATGACACCCGGATTGGCCTTTTTTTATGGCGGTATGATTAACGCCAAAAATGTAATTTCTACCATGCTGCAAAGCTTTGTGGCCATGTCGGTAGTTAGTCTGGTTTGGGTTATGGTGGGTTTTAGCCTTGCTTTCGGAGATTCTGTGGGGGGTATTATTGGCAGCCCTTTCAGTTATTTCATGTTTGGCAAAGTGTTGGCAGGCGCTCCATGGCCGCTGGCGCCTACCATACCGCTGGCCTTATTTGCTATGTTTCAGTTAAAGTTTGCCATTATTACCCCGGCGCTCATTACCGGGGCATTTGCAGAGCGCATAAGATTTACCGCCTATGTGCTTTTTGTGGTTTTGTTTAGTATGTTTATTTACGCGCCCGTGGCACACTGGACCTGGCACCCTCAGGGATTTTTGTTTAAAATGGGTGTACTTGACTTTGCCGGCGGAACCGTGGTGCATATTGTAGCCGGTTGCGCTGCCCTGGCCTCGGCATTATACCTGCGCAAAGAAAACAAAGATGAAAACGGAACCCATCTGCCTGCCAACATACCCTATGTTTTGCTTGGAACCGGTTTGCTTTGGTTTGGCTGGTTTGGTTTTAACGCCGGTTCTGCCATGGGCGCCAATACGCTGGCAGTTACGGCATTTGCCACCACCAATACGGCATCGGCGGCTGCTGCGCTGGGTTGGTTGCTGGTTGATGTTACCAAAGGCCGCAAACCTTCGGCGCTTGGGTTTTGCATAGGGGCTGTGGTGGGGCTGGTAGCCATTACCCCTGCTGCGGGGTTTGTCGGCATTCCGGCTGCCATCATTATAGGAACCGTTGCAGCGGTAATCAGCAATGCAGTGGTTGACTGGCGCAGCCGCACCTCTTTAGATGATACGTTAGATGTTTTTCCATGTCATGGAGTTGGCGGTATGGTGGGTATGGTTATGACCGCCTTATTTGCATCGGCAAAAATTAACAGTGCCGTTTCTACGGAAGGCGTGCTGCTGGGCGGCGGGTTTGGTTTGCTCTGGCAACACTTGGCAGGGCTTGTGGTGGTTATTGTCTATTCATTCCTCGGCACCTTGCTTTTACTTAAAATTACCAACCTCATAATTCCGCTGCGGGTTAGCCCAAATGAAGAAAAAACAGGACTCGACATTACCCAGCATGATGAATCTATTTCTGCCGTTTAACCGCGGAAAAACGTATAACTGCCATACCTCAACAACTTTATGCCCGAACTGTCAGAAACGCCCAACCTGCACGCCCACTACCTGCACAACCCATTGCTGCCTACCGTTTTACCCATTCAACAGTGGAAAGGAACACCCGTTGACAAACAGGGGAATTTTGTTAACCATGAGTTTCCGTTTAATGCCGATTGGAGAGACTTACTCAAATGGCAACTGGAAAGCAATCCGCACCGGACAGAAAAGAAAAAAAATGCATGGCAACTTCCGGTACGTTATGAACATGAGTGGCTGCACCACAAAGCCGATTGCATTGTTTGGCTGGGGCATAGCACCTTTTTTATGCGATTAAATGGCATTACAATGCTTACCGACCCCGTTTTTGGAAATGCGTCTTTGGTTGTAAGACGAAAAGCCCCTTTTCCGCTAAACCCCGCCTTGTTTCAAAACATAGATCTGGTACTGTTGTCGCACGACCACCGCGACCATTGCGATACCGCTAGTCTGCAACTATTGGCAAAGCAAAACCCCAACGCCCGCTACTTTTGCGGGCTTGGAATGCAGGCTCTGGTAAAAAGCGCTACCGGCAGCAACCAAATACAAACCGCAGGTTGGTACCAACAATTTAACACCGGCAATTTGCCTTTGCAATGCTATTTTGTGCCCGCCCGGCATTGGGCAAAGCGCGATTTGTTTGACACCAATAAGCGGCTTTGGGGCGCTTTTGTTCTACAAACCAATACCACAACCATTTATTTTAGCGGCGATACCGGCTATGGAAATCATTTTGCCGATTTATCCAGAATTTTTCCGCAAATAGATTACTGCATAATTGGCGTTGGCGCTTATAAACCCGAATGGCTCATGTACAGCAACCATATTTCGCCCGCCAATGCGCTAAAGGCTTTCCGCGATTTGAAAGCGCAGCATTTTATTCCGATGCACTACGGTACTTTCGACCTTTCTGATGAACCGCTGTACGAACCCTTTTTCTATTTGCAGGAACAACGCACCAACCCCGAATGGAAAGACGCGCTTCACCTCCCTGCAGCAGGCGAAGCCATTTGGGTTTAAGTGGATGGAGTGTTGTGAATGGCGAAGCTTATGAACAAAACGAATTTATAGATAGCATTATTTTATGTGAAAAATTTAATTTTAAATGATTTATTACGTTTTAAGGCATACTGTTTAATGGGGAGAGTCAATTACACAAAATTATTAACCTGAGTGATAGAAGTGTTATACAATGCTGTTATATGCTCTTTGATAATAGATCTCAAGATAAAAATTGTTGTAAAAGTTACTAATGTTGGACAATGAATTAGGGGCACTTACATTGGTGGTACTTCATTAGGCGGTGAATTTAGAAAGCCGGTTGTATCCAAAAGCAGTAACCTTGCATCATGTATGTATTGCAATGGCTGTTTAATGACATGATACTTATCAAGTTGGTAGTTATTTTGATAACTAAGGTAAATCCGGTAAATGATATAGTTGTTTGGGTTTTTGAGCATAAACTCCCATTCAGAGGGAGTAAGGTAGATAATGTCGTTTGTTTCATCTGATGTGGTTTTAGTTTCTATATATATAGTATTAGCTGTTTCACCTTCATAAGTTTCAATGTAAAAATCATACGGCTGAAATTTTTCTTCATTTTGGTTGTTCCATTGCAAGGAGAGTAACAAAGTTTCACCATCTTTAATAGCAACACTATTCTCTGATTCTTGAACCTGCGTGTTGGGAAAATTTCTGATGAACTCTTGTTTTAAGAGTTCAAAGGTTTGGTTTTCACCAATTCTTCCGATTTCATTTCTGACATCTATCCCCATGCTTCTTAACCATCTAGCTATGCTACCATCATCAAGCGTAAGGAATAGTTGCATTTCAATTTCAATGGATATAAACTTAAGTAGCTTGCTTAGTTCCTTTGAAAGTAAAATCAAATTTTCAGCTTGGCGCCAGTTTTGAATGTAGTAGAATTTACAATCAGGTTCGGAATTGAAATAAGTGACAGTGGCCTTTTTATAGAGATTAGAATTTTTAGAATAGACAATTTCTAAATTCGTACAAATATAGAATTTTATTGAATCTAAAGTTTGCAAGACCCTGTTTCTTGTATCTTCAGGAGGTTCTCCCGACTTGAAATGCACAAGTTTTGTTATGAAACTCAGCCTGCTCTTTACTAAAGATTTTAACTCATTACTTTCGTATTCATCATGGGTAAGAGGTTCTAACTCATTTGCAGATATAATTTTGAGGTTGAAAAGTGTTGCTACTTGTAACATTACCTCGTGTTGTAGATTGCTATCTTTTAGGAATGACTCCCTGTTATTGGGCAAAGGTGCATTTGGCAAATTGAAAAAATATAGTTCAGAAGGTTTTTTGAATGTGTTATCAGCAGCCAGCAAAAGACCCATCCATGATTGGGCTTGTTTATGAGCCTCATCGCTTGTATGGCTTTTTAGTGTTTCTATCATATATTTGTAGGTGTTTTCTATTCTACTAATCAAATTGTTATTAACTTGTTGCTTTGCGCAATACTCCAAAATTTTCAGACAATCATCTAAGGTTAGCTTGGTTTTAATTCCCAAGTATTCAGCCCACTCTTTATTGAGGTTAGGAAGTTTAACTGTTGGGAAAACGTTAGTAACAAGCATTTCTAAATCCGGACTAAAAAGATCACCAGATACACGGCAGATACTGTTTGTGTCTGGTAAGCACTGCTTTCTTCTTGCAAAAAACTGAATATAGGTTGGCACACTCTCTCCTCGGTTACTATTTTGGTTCAATCTGTGGAAGTATTCTGTGCTATCTCTATTGATATTTATTATTTTAAACTCAATTAAATGATTCCAAAAGGTTTCAGCAAATAAAGGATTATTTTCTGTCTTTTCAACAAATGTTACCGAATATAAATTTCGAATATGGTGCTGATTGGGTTCATTTCTAAAATTTCTAACTGCTAAGTTATACTCCGGCTTTTCATCTAAGAAGGTAAAATAGCCTTCAATTTCAGGGAGTTGCCTTATTAAGTCTGTGCGGCATACTTTCTGCCCATTTAAATTAGGTGGAATTTGCACTTTAATCATTTGTTCTGAGACACTAATTTTTTTCCAAAATGCCTTCCATTCACTTAGACTTTGTCCCTTCGATACATATTCTGGACTTACAAAAAAAACACCATTATCTGCTAAGGAATTTTGAAGAGGTAGTTCAGGCTTATAATAGTCTGATAAATAACAGAGTTGTGCGAAAGTTAGTTGGTTAACGTTGCAAACAACCGGTAATTTCTGAGACAGAGTTGTCAATAATTTCTCATCGAGATGACGGAAAATGGCGAAAAAGTAGCGCCCCAATCGTATTGCAGTATTTATATCAATATTGTCAGTGTCGTCTAAATAAGTATCGATGACCTTCCTTGCTAAGCCTACTGTTGAAGGTTCTTTAAGTCCAATAGATGCTAACCACATTTTTATTTCAATATTTTCGTTTATGTATTGTATTATATCATCGTTTATATAATGCACATCAACTTCTAAGCCATAGGGCAGTATTTCATGATTTGCAGGTAGAAAAACGTCGACAGGTGTTCTCCAACATAAATTTTCATCTAGAAGAAAAGCTATGTCATGTAGGTTCGAAAATGTTGTCGAATCTTTATCCTTTTTAAGGTAATTATGTAAATAGGATATCAATTTTACACTCGTTTCTATATTATTAGTAAATTGTACACTTTTTAATAGTGCCCAAAGTTCTTCGTCAGCAAATTTAGAAGCGCCAATATCTAACAGCCGTTCAATTTTGTATATTTTTTCATGCGCAATGTCAAGTCCATCTTTTTTTAATATTTTTGCAGCATCATTAGTTGTATTAAATTGATGGTTGAAACCTGTGTAATCAACAATTGATTCTTCTACAAGCAAAAAATCTTCATGGGATTCGTTTTGTGGTGGGATGAATCTAACCACCTTTAACGCCTCATCAAATTTAACATTATATGGACTCTGATGTGGCATACTTTCTTGCGTGTTGATAAATTTTCTTCTATATAACTTAAGGAATTCAAATTTAAAATCGTAATTACTTTTTACTATAATAGAAAACCATTTAAATAGCAACGATGCTATATTGCCAAACAAAAACTCGTTCCACATATTGTCTGATAATATATTTGATCTGCCTTCGTCTAATAGGAATTCAGCATTTATGACAAATGGGAAAGACAATTTTACATTTGTTGGCAAATAGCTAAACAAGTATAATCCTTTGTTATCATAGTTGTGCTCTTTTAACACAAATTTATCTGCTTCTTTTGCTAATTCAGCAGCGAATGAGATTGCCACACTTTTTGCTTTTTTGTGTTTTTCAGGACATTGTTCATCGGAAAGTGTTTTAAGATAACCATTTATATTATCAGGAATATCAACAGTAAATTTTTCTGTTAAAAAATATTTTTCATCAAGTCGTCCATTTTTCTTACTTAGTTTTCTAATTGATTTGTCAATATCTTGTCGTTGTATTTCGCTTAACTGCATATTGCCATTGTGAACTTTAATAGATTTTATATGCCTTAAATATAACAAAATTGTTGCGGTTGAAGCGATAGTCTTTGAGTTTTTATATATAATATCGCGCTTTTCAGTGTTATCAATAAGGTCGTCAGTTAATTTGATTATTATGTTTGTTTTATTTGTATCCAATAAATTTGATATGAACATTGGTAACTCATTTGGTGAAAACTCTAATGGGATTAATTGCCATGGATACTTGTGATCTTTCCATCCTTCGAAATTAGCATCGAACTTAAACTTATAGTCTCCTGAAATGATATAGCAACAATTAGACAATCGGAAGACAGATTTAAAGCCTATTCCTTTATATCCTATTTTATCAGGATCATGACTTTTTTTGTGTAGATGAAAGTGGTTAATTGGAATATTATCTAAGTCGGAGTATCCAACAGAGCAGATAGAAACTACGTCGCCTTCAAAAAATGGAGATCCATTGTGTTGGAACAATATATAGTGATCGAAGTAGTAAATGTCAATTTCTATATGTAAATCTCCTTTTCTACTTGGAGAGTCGTCAGCATTTTGTATTAATTCAAATATAAAGTGCTGTGTTTTAGTAAAAGCGTTGTTTATTAGCTTAGTAAGTGCTTTAGCATAATTTCCTGTATGAAAGTCGATTGGCGGTTTCAATTCAAATAGCTTACTTAATACATTGTCCATAAATTATTTGTGTTTAACTAAAAGATAAATGGTTAAGTTTAAAGTCTTAATTATAACAATGTGTTGTGCGCAGATTTCTTAACCTCCTCCATCATTTCCTGTAAGGTCTTTTGCGTACTGCCCGGTTTGCGGGGTATTTGTGCCATGGCGTACTCGCTAAGGGCGGTTATGGTAAGGCTGGGGTTTACCCCAAGATTGCCCGGCACAACAGATCCATCGGCAATATACAGGTTGGGGTAGCCATGTGCTGCAAATTGTTCGTTAACCACCCCCTCTTCGGTTGTTTTACCCATGGGGCAGCCGCCCAAAATATGCGCGGTAGATGACATGTTGAACAATATCTCGGTACCGGCATTCATAGGCACACCCATTACTTTTTGCGCATATCGGTGCAGCACTTTTTGCCCAATTTCAATATATGCGGGCACTTTGTTGGCGCTGTTGTTGCGCATGTTCATACTGCCGCCAAACAGCCCTTTTTTCCACACCATTTTCATGGCATTGTCGTAAGTTTGCATTACCAGCAAAAAAATGGAATTTTTGGCATGGTCTTTTTGAAAGTAAACTTTTGCCGTTTGCAGCGGACTTTTTACAATGTTCCACAACATTTTAAGCGCCCTTACCGGAACAGGCGCATTGCCGGTAGCGGGTGCGCCCAGCAAGGTCATTAAACCCGAATGATTGGGGTATTTGCACAGTTCAATATGGGTATCGTCATCGGGGTTAAATACAGAACTGATAGCCAGACCGTTGTTGAGCTTATGCTGTGCATTGGTAATGCCGCACAACATTTCGGAGTTGGTGCGCAGGTTATGTCCCAGTTTGTCAGACAGGTTTGGCAATGTTTTAAAATGGTATTTTTGCCGCAGCAGCAGATTTAATGTGCCCAGCACACCGGCCGACACCACAAGCCCTTTTGCCGAAAATACCTGTTTGCGCTTGTTTACCCACGCACCGGTGCGCTGCGTATGTATGCGGTAGGTGTTGTTGGCAAATTCAATTTTATGAACCTCGGTTTCGGAAATTATTTGCGCACCAAATTTTTCGGCAAACCAAAGGTAGTTTTTTTCTAAAGTGTTTTTGGCGTTGTGGCGGCAACCCACCATGCAGCCTGCGCATTCAATACAGCCGTTGCGTTGGGGGCCAAGCCCTTTAAAATAAGGGTCGGTGGCAATATCGGGCTTGCCAAGGTAAACGCCCACGCCATCTACCCGCTTGTAGGTATGTTCCCTTCCCATCTCAGTTGCAATCTCTTCCAATACGCGGTCTTCATAGGCTGTTTTTTCGTAGCGGGTGGTTCCCAGCATGGTTTGGGCAAGTTGGTAATAAGGTTCAAGTGTGGTTTTCCAGTTTGAATTTAACCCCGCCCACGCCGCATTGTCAAAAAAAGCATCGGGCGGAAACATGTGCGTATTGGCATATACCAGACTGCCGCCGCCTACACCCGCACCACTCAGTATCATCACCTCCCTGAAAAAATCTATTTTCTGAAAACCCAGCCAGTTAAACAACGGAAACCAAAGGTATTTTTTTACGTTCCAGTTGTTTTCGGGAAAATCGGAATCTTTCCACCGTCGTCCTTTTTCTATTACCAGCACCGAATACCCTTTTTCGGCAAGCCGCATGGCCGATACCGAACCGCCAAAACCCGAACCGATGACAATGTAATCATACACCTTTTCCATAAAGCAACAATTGTTTGCGGTAAACAGCATTTAACATGCGCCAAGCTACGGCAAAACCGGCAAAAACAAAGCAGGCAGCCGGTAAAAATTAGTGCGCCTTTTAAAAAAAGAAGCAAGGTGGCAAATATTGAGACTGTCAGTCACTAACCCCATGTCAATACATTCGGGTAATAGCTGAGCAAATATTTTTACCTTTGTATAGAAACATTACGGCAAATATTACCGATTTTTACCCGTTTTAATATTTTACATCAATTTGCCAGCATTTTATAAAACCAATTCCGGTAAGCAGCTATGTCAAAACCCGTTATTCTGCTTGCATTTGCCAACTATGAGCAAGACCCGTCAATGCATTTGCGCGGGTTGGCAAAAGAAAACATGCTCATTAATCAGGCTTTGCAAAATGCACAGCAGCAGGGTATTTGCGAGGTAATAACCTTGCCCAATGCCGACCTTGGAAGTATTATGCGCGTGTTTGCCACCAAACCCGTAGCCGTTTTTCATTATGCCGGACATGCCAATGATTATGAACTGCTGCTTTCTGAAAGCAGTACCCTGCACAGCCGCGGCCTTGCCGAGTACCTTGGACAGCAAAACAGCCTTCAATTGGTTGTTTTAAATGCTTGTTCTACCAAAGGCCATGTTGAAAACCTGATAAAAAACGGGGTAAAAGCCATTATTGCTACTTCCAATTTAATAAACGACCAAATTGCAGTAGAGTTTGCCTATGAGTTTTACCTATATCTGGGGTTGGGTAAAAGTATTTTCTTTGCCTTTAATCAATACGAAGCCCGCCAAAAAATAGAAGGCCGCAAACCCGAAGAGTTTTACCTGCCTGCCGAAGACCGCGCTCTGTTTTGGAAAGGCAAGCCCGATAATACTGATGTAGAGATTTTTCCATGGTTTCATTCCGAAATTGATGAGGTTTACCTTAAATGGAACCTGGCAGATGCCTCGCAAAATCCTCTGTTTGGGTTGCCTCCCGTAAATTTTGCCCGATACGACCTGCCGCCCGAACCTTTTTTGTATCTGCAAAGCTATGAGCGCAAACATGCCGAAATATTTTTCGGGCGCGATTACCAAATACGAGAACTCTACGACAAAGTGAGCGACCCACTTTGCCCGCCGGTTATTCTCATGTACGGGCAATCAGGGGTGGGTAAAACTTCGCTTATGGAGGCGGGTTTACTGCCTTATTTTGAACTAACCACCCTGCCTGTTATTGCCCGCCGAAATCCCGTAAAAGGCTTAACCGCTACACTTTACGAGGCACTGCAAATATCTGACCCCACCCTAACCGCCAAACAGGTGTGGATGCAGAAAGAACAACTGGCCGGCGGACGGCCCTTGGTGCTGGTTATTGACCGTGTGGAAGAGGCGCTCATTCAGCCGGTTATTGTGCCGGTTCAGGCATTGCAGGAAATACCCCGTAAAATTGCCTCCGATGTAAAGAAAACGGCTTTTCAGATGGCAAAAAGTTTGCTCAATACGGCTGCATCTGTTTCTGGATTGAGTGAAGATTCGACCGAAAATACGCTAAGCCGCCTTGCGGAAACGGTAAAAAAGAGCAATCCAATGGTAGATGCTTTGGTTATGGAACCCCAAAATCAACCCGATACTGCTTTTGAGCAATTGCGTCAAACTCATGCATTGGTTTATGTGCGCCTGAAAAAAAACGATTTACAACCCGAAAACATCTTAAAACAACTGCCCGAATTAAAGGTAATTGCACAAAGAGAAAATAAACCCGTTGCGGTGGTTATACAAACAATTTCGTCCGAAACCGGGCAGCGTAAATTTTTTAACCCTTCATTACCTGCCGCCGCAGAAAAACTGAAAGCAAAAACCGGCGTAGCCACGCCAATTGCTCCGCCGGCTATGCCCGAAGACGAATTTGAAACCTTTGTTGAGGAATTGAAAAAAATTTTCGGAGAACCCGATAACCGGCCGGCAGGTAAAATAATACTCATTTACCGCAAAGAGTATCACTCCGAAATTGATATGCGCATTAAGCAGGCCGCAGTGCCTCGCACACGCACTTTTATTGAACCGCTTACCAAAGATGGCATACAACAAGCTGTTACCGGGCTGGCAACCCACACCCGAACCAAACAGCAATATAAGTTAACCATAGAAGATAGCCTGCCCGACATTATTGCCAACGACCTGCTGGCTGACCGGGAATCGGCTATTGCCCCGGTTTTGCAGATTTTGCTGACCAAAATGTGGGATACCGCGGTCAAAAGCAATCCCGAAAACCCCGAATTTACCCGCGTTTTGTACCTTAACCTCAAAGACGAGGGCATTTTGTTGTCCGATTTCCTGCAGCAAAAGCTGAGCGAATTATCGGCGCATATTCCAGAAGTAGTAGAATCGGGTTTTGCACTGGAGGTATTGCGCAGTTTTGTAAACCCACAGGGAACAGTTTCCAAACGCAAATTGTCCGACCTTTTGTTGCAATTTCCCAACGCATCGGCCATTGTACCCGGCTTGGCAGAGCATTTTAAGCAATTGTTTCTGTTTGGCGAAACTCCGGCATCAGACGGCAGCCCGCAGGGCATTGAATTGAGCCTCTCGCACGATATTTTAGCACCGGTTATTCGGGAAATGTATGACAACTCCGACCTGCCTGTACAACGAGCCAACCGCATTTTTAAAAACAAACTCATTGACTGGAAAAAGGGTAACCGCAAAAACTTGCTCGATGAAGCCGATTTAAATATTGTAGAGTTAAGCAGGCAATGGTTGCCGGCCTTTAATGCCAACGAGCAGGAACTGATTGACGCCAGTATTCAAAAACGAAACAAACAGCAACGCGCCAAAAAACAACGGCAAATTGTAGGTTTTTCTATGTTAGGAGCGCTTGTAGTTGCCACGTTGGTTATTGGCTGGCTATGGCGGCAGGCAGTAGATAAAACCCTGCTCTCTTTGTCTTACGACCTCGCCTTTAAGTCGGGTACGCTTCTCGAAGCTGCACCCACCAAAAGTTTCAGGTTGGCAGAATATGCCTTCAGAACCCATAACAACACCCGTTCGTTTCAGGCAATTTGGAATGCCTACCACCAAAGCGCTATGTACAGCGAGTTTTCGGGACATACGCAGGCGGTAAACAGCGCAGCTTTTTCGCCCGACGGCAGCCGAATTGTTACCGCTTCTTCCGATAACTCGGTGATTGTTTGGCATGTGCTTTCGGGCGATACCGTTGTTTACCGCACCCATGCAAGGGTTAACCATGCCTCTTTTTCGCCCGATGGAACGCAAATTCTGGCCGCTTTAAGCAACGATACTGCCGTACTCTGGAACAGCAACCGGAAAATTGCCGCCATTTTCGCCGGCCACCGCAACGAAGTTCGCTCTGCCCTGTTTTCGCCCGATGGCAGCCGTGTGCTTACCGCTTCATGGGATAATACCGCAAGGGTATGGAACAACAGAGGACAACTGCTCTTTACCCTCGAAGGGCATGATAATTATGTGGACTGGGCAGCGTGGTCGCACAACGGGCAGTATATTGTTACCACCTCTGCAGATAAAACCGCCCGAATCTGGAAGGCAGACGGAACCCCTCTGCATTTGTTGGAAGGGCATTTATCGGGGGTAAATTATGCCGCTTTTTCGCCCAGCGATGACATGATCATTACCACTTCAGACGACAATACGGCCCGCTTATGGAGCCTTGACGGAAACCTGCTTGCCGTACTGACCGGTCACAACGGGTATGTGGAAGGAGCAGATTTTTCGCCCGATGGCAAAACCATTGCCACTGTTGCCCGTGACTTTACCATTAAACTATGGAACACCGAAGGGCAGGAGCTTAAAACCATACCTTGCCCGCACAGTTTCATATACAGCGTGGTTTATTCGCCCTTTTGCAGCACCTGTACCACAAACGGCAATACTTTGCTTACTGCATCGGAAGACAATACCGCCCGCATTTGGTATTTAACCGGCAACCGCCTCGATAACCAGGGCAACGAAATTCATTCTGTAGCAGCATCGCCCAACGGCAGGTATCTGGTTACAACAGGGCGCAACAAAAAAGCCGTAGTTTGGGATGCAGCGGGCAAAAAAGTGGCCGATTTGCTGGGACACAACGGCTACGTATTTACAGCCGCCTTTTCGCCCGATGGACAACAAATTGTAACCGCCTCGGCCGATAGCACCGCTATGCTGTGGAACGTGTACGGCCGTTCACTTCTTACCCTGCGAGGACATACCGATGCAGTTACGGGCGCGGTTTTTTCTAACAACGACCAACTGCTGATAGCAACCTCCAGCCGCGATAATACCGCCAAATTGTGGAGCAGCAGCGGGCAACTGCTGCGCACCTTTGCCCGTCATGCCGGCGCGGTGGAAAGCGTAAACTTTTCGCCCGACGACAAACTGCTGGTAACCGCCGGACGAGATAGCCTTGCTATTGTTTGGCGGGTAAAAGATGCCTCGGTAGCTGCCATACTTAAAGGCCACGAAGCGCCGGTTATGTATGCTGCCTTTTCTGATGATGGCAAATATATTGTAACTGCCGGACGCGACAAAACCGCCCGAATTTGGACAGCAGACGGACGCGAATTGCAAACCCTTGCGGGGCATTCGGGAGTGGTAAATTTTGCCACATTTTTACCTCAAAGCAACCGTATTGTTACCGCTTCGGCCGACAAGACGGCCAGAATCTGGAACCTGAACGGCGAAGAACTGATTACCCTTAGCGGGCATACCGCCGCCGTTGAAGGGGTTGCCTTTGCGGCACAGGGCAGCAGGTTGGTTACCGCATCAAAAGACGGAACCGCCAGAATATGGCTCATAGAACCCGACTCTATGATTGCCGATGCCAATAAACGCCATCTTGCGTTTCTTACCGCCCAGGATATGAAAAAATACGATGTGGAAGATAATGACCGCCGGCTTGGTATTAACCGCCTCGGTTGGCTTTTTTCTGAAGGCAACGAAGCCCGCATGTATGCCTATGCGCAATATTATACCCTGTTGGCCCGCCAAAAACGTTCTTCCGAAAACTGCCGCACTGCCGGAGAAATTTACACCCGCCTATTTGAACAAACCCACGACAGTCTTTTTCTACACAAAAAAACAGAATTAGACGGGTGGGTGAACAAAACAAAGTAACGGAACACGGGCATAAACCCCTGCTGACAAAACAGCCATTGCTATCGGTTTATAAAGCAGCAGCATTACTGCTTTTCGGCTCTAACCATGGCGTCCACCTGTATCATTTTATCTTCAATATAGTTGGTAAGTTCCTCGAAACGGGGTGTTCGTTTAATAGAACGATCGCGGCGGAAGGGTAAGTCCACATAAATATGCTCTACAATATTGCCCGGGTTGGAGCGCATGATGTAAATATCGTCGCCTAAGTACACGGCTTCCGAAATATCGTGCGTTACAAAAATAATAGTTGGATGCACTTCGTACCAGATTTGCAGCAACATATCCTGCATGGCTAATCGGGTATTAATGTCTAAGGCGCCGTAGGGTTCGTCCATGAGTAAAATGCGGGGGTTTGCCAGTAAACTTCGGGCAATAGCTACGCGTTGCAGTTGTCCGCCAGACAGCGCCGGATATTGGGCAAACTTGTGTTCGTGGCCGGTCAGTCCCACTTTTTTAATCATGTCGCGGGCTTTTTCTTCGCGCTCTTTTTTGGGAACGCCCTGGTAGTTAAGACCCAAAGCCACGTTTTCCAGTACAGTCATCCAGGGCAGTGAGGAATATTTTTGGAAAACCATGCCTACCCTGTCTTTATCGGTTCGGGGTTTACCATACAACAGCACATCACCCGAAGTGGGAGATTGCAGCCCCGAAATATAGCGCAATATAGTAGATTTTCCACAACCCGATGCGCCCAGCAGCGCCACAAACTGCCCTTGGTTGGGCTTGTCTTCAATAAGAAGATTAAAATCTTTTAATACCACAACTTTACCATCATCGTAAGTTTGGGTAATATTTTTTAGCTCAACAATGTTTTCTTGCGGAGTATCTACAAAGTAATGGGCCATATAAAAAGACAAAGAAGGTGATAAGGTGTTGATTAATATTATTTCGACTGATATTTATGCGGCAGGAAAAGCCGGTCGATAAGCAGGAACAGTTTATCTTGAATAAACCCGATGAGGACAATAATGAGCAATATGGCAAAAACCTTATCAATGCGGCTCATTCTTGCCGATTTAAAAGCCAGCGCTCCTATGCCACCCGAATTGGCATTTACCAGTTCGGCTACAATGATATACGTCCACGAAATAGCCACCAACACCCTTACATCATCGGAAATGCGCGAAATTACAGATGGGATAAACACGGTTCTTATTTGCTGCAATTTGCTGGCACCCAGGGTAAAAGCCGTTTGTTCATATACGCTGTCCACCTCGTCAATGCGTTGTACAACAACCGGAAGCAGGTAAACAAAAATACCAAAAGCCAGAAACTGCACTTTCATGGCTGTTCCAATGCCAAACCACGCAATAAAAAGGCCGGTTACGGCGGTAAGCGGAACAAACCGCAGGGCATCAATGCTGCGGTTGAACAAGGCTCTGAAAATAGGAAACAACCCAATGGCAAAACCCAAGGGTATGGAAATGAGCAGGGCAATGAAATAACCCAGCAGGTTAAGGTAAACCGAAAATGCAGTATTGAGAACAAGGTTGTCTCGCTCAAACAGTTCTTTAAATGAACGCACCACTTCTACCGGAGAGGGTAGGAGTGAGCTACTAATCCAGTCTTGTTTTAACGTAAACCGAACAGCATTACCCGACAGTTGAAGGTCGTCAACCGACCCGAAAGCATTGGCGGTAATTTCGGGTGTTTCGGAATTGGCAAAAAAGCCATCGTTAATAATGGCAGCGCCGGTAAAATCTGACAGGCTTTGCATTACCCCGGCTTTATTGCCCTGCGGTGCAGCAATAACTAAGTCTATATTGTTGCCCACAGAGTCGGCCAAAGATTGCGCCATGCGTTTGTTGGCTTCGGCGGTAATTAGCAAAACAGGGGTATTGTTTGCGCTAAAATCATAGAGCAGTGGTTTCAGTTCGTCAATATTAATAGGGGTTCGGTCGTAAACCAATACTTTGGGCTTGGTAAGTGCTGCCGATTGCCGGGCGTTGAAATACACCGCAAGCCGGTCTTCCCCAAAATCTTGTGTGGTAGTGGTTCCTATGCTGGCAATTACCTGCCAGATGAGCAGGAGCAACAACACACCGCCTATTTCCAACAAGGTGTAAACACCTTTTGGTAACTCGCCCCTAAGTTTGAATAAGTCTGAAAATTGCAGTTTCATAAAAACAAATTGCAGGATTTACCTGCAAAATTGCAAAATTTAATGTGAGCAACTATGTTTGCGAGGTGTTTTTTTTGAACAACCATGTTTTCAGTGGTTTGCCACCGTTTGTTAAACGGGGAAAAGCTTGTTTGCCGCAATTGGGTTTTTGGGCAACGGTTATAAAGCTGCAGTTTCAATAGCATATTCGGCATGGCCGGTATCCCAGCCGTTGTGCATCGGAAACAGAAACCCTGCTCACCTCTGCCCGGCAATTGCCTAACCCGCGACAGGAATACCTATGATAGGCATAGGCATTTTCGCTTCGGCAAATATACACCCCCGTTTTTGTGGTTTTGTGTACACGAATTGTATTGATAACTGGCAGGGGAGCAGCATAGAACCCATTTACATTATGAAGTGCTTTCCGAAAAAAAACGGTTTCAGCCTCTGGTTGCTGAATTGTACAGAAATGTTGTGCCGTTATGTTGTTTATGGTACAAATGGTCAAAAACAACACTGCCATAATTTGTGGAAAGCGGTAGGGTATATACCCCGAAAAAAGAGTAAAAGGTTTTTTCATACCGTTATTGCAAGTTGAACGCAGTAAAGATAAATAAACTCCACGATATTATGAGCTTTGATGTTTACAAATCCTTTTGTTTGAACATGCGCAGGGCTAAAAGCAACGGCACTATTGCCCAAACCAACATAACTGCCGATGCTATTGCCGTACCATAGCCGCTGCCAAAAAAGTTTTTGTATAAAGCGCCGGTGTATCCCATAAGAGCCGAAGCATCTAATTTGAGCAAAATCATAATTCGTCCAAGGTCAACGGGGTTAAGGGCGGTAAGTACCATTACGGCTTTTTCGAGCGGGTAATCGCCAAAAGTAAACAGCAGCATAAGCACCAGCCCGTCATATATGAGCGAAAAGTAAAACCACAACATGAGCGAAATGCCAATGCCTTTTGCCTTATCGTTGGTAATAACCGATGCCCAGAACGCCAGCGAGGTAAAAACTACCGTAAGTAGTGCGCCCGAAAGCAGCAACATGGCGCCGGCTTGGTTAAAACTTAGCATGACAATAGGCAATCCCACTCCAATGGCAAACCCCACCAAAAGGGCAATGCAAACGCCTAAAAACTCGCTCAGCAATATTTTGTTGCGGGGCAAGGGCTGGGCAATAAGCAGTTCAATAAATTCGTAGGAATTGTAAAAGTGAATGGTAGAGAACACAATACTAACCAGTGGCAACACAATAAGTATGATGTTGAGCAAACTCAAAGTACCTTTTCCCGAATCGTTTTCGAGGCTAAGAAAACTGATGCTTACCAACAGCAAGAACAAAGAATAGGCAATAATAATTTTGTTTTGCAGAATATCGTAAAGAACGTATTTTATAATTTTACCCATTTTGGTTGGTTTTGTAAACTGTATTTGATTGTGCTGCTGCTGCGGTAAACAGCAGGGCACTTGCCGGTAAAAAAGCGGTAGCCAGTGCCAACAGCCATTCTACAGAAAAATAAAGCTGCAAAATGAGCAATGTTTGGGTAATTACAAAACCGCCAAGCAATAAAAATGTAGCGCACCGTACAACCGGGAGTTTAAATGACAACAGACCGTTTTGTGCAAAATATGCAAGGAAAAAGAAAGTGCCAACACCTAAAAACACCAGATGCAAATAGGCTATAATAATATTTCGGTGTTGAAAAGCAAAATCGGCAACGGGCGCAAATGCCGATGCCAATTGAAGCAATGCTTTAAGTACGAAAGATAACGCGCTTAACCCAAACAGCCATCGGGTTATACTGCCCGATGCGCCAAACCTGCTGCGGTGCTGCCATATAAGCGGCGCCGTTAGCAGAATAGACACTGCCTGCATACTGCCCGAAACAAGCCCTGCCACATAAACCCAAAGCGGCGGATGGGTAAACAAGGCAGATAAACTGAAAGAAACCACACAAGAAAATACCATAAGCCGCAAAAACCATTGCATTTGTAGGGCAGGCAGCGCTACTCCTGCCTGTGCCAAATGGTGCAAAACAAGGGCAGTAATGCCAAAAATTAGCCATCCGTTGTACTGAAAATGCAGATAAAAGTAGATGCAAAGATGGTAAAATGCAGTGTTTTGCAAGCCGTTTGCCATGGCATAACCCAACCCATAGGGACCAATCGTTGAAAGCACCATAAAAACTACTGCCCAACGGGCAAACAGCAAGGCATAATTGCTGCTGTGGTTCGGGTTTTCCGTATCTTTGAAAAATCTAAAGGCAAAAAGGTAATCGGCAAATACGTGTAAAGTAGAAAAAGCAATAGAAACGGCTGCATATCCCTGCACCGGAAAAGCCAACAACATGCCCGCCACCGATACCTGAAATATATAAAACAAGGCAGCATACCGCCGCGGGGCAGCAGCAGGGTTTATAAACGTGCCAACCAAGGCTATATACAACAGGTTAAACAGCCAGCCCATGAACATTACATGCGAGTGGGCATGGAGCATAAACTTGTAGTTAAAGGTAAATGACAGGTTGTAAAACAAGGAAACCCGAAGCAATAACCCCAAAGATGCGGCCACAAAAAACCAGACAAATGCTGTTAAAAGCCATTTGCGGTGCATAATTTGCAGGGATTGGTACATGGTAATATTGGTTGCAGCGTTTAACCCTTTGTTGGTTACCTCACCTTACAGTTGCATAAAAAGACAAGGTTAATTATTTTCCGTCGGTCAAGGTTTGCTCTAGTTGTTTGGTTTTTGGGAAAAGAATGTTGTTTTCTAAGTGTACATGCCGGTGCAGGTCTGTTTCAAACTCTTGCAGGCGGGCAAAGGTTACGCCGTATGTATTGCAGGCATCATCGGGCAAGGTGTAGTTATGGGTAAGTGTTCTTATTTGGTGCATGAGGTTGCCGGCGGTTTCGTGTTCTTGCTCCATTACCATTATAGGGCTGTTAACCGAGCCAAAAGTTGTGGAAGGAATTGACATATTATTGCCGTCAGCCAGATCGTTAATGTATGGGAATAAAATAATTTCTTCTTTTTTCATGTGTTGCAACAGGTCTTGGGCAAGTTCGGCAAAAAGGCGTGCTACCTCAATAAGTTCGGGGTGGTTTTTACCATGCACCGAGGCAATTTTGGCAGTATATTTTAACAGTACCGGAATTGACTCTTGAACATACCGATGGTGTGTATGTACAATGTATTCGGTTAAAAAGGTTAGTGACCAATAGGCGGCATTTTGTGAGGGCGGCACCTGCCTGTTGGCGGCTTCTTCTACCTCAAGGTATAGTGTGTCGAAATTAAGGTGTTGTTCGGCGCAAACAGTTTGCAGCGTTTTTTTGCCACCGCAGCAAAAGTCTATATTATATTTTTCAAACACGGTTGCCGTGTTGAAGTTTCGGGCAACAATTTGCCCTACGGTTTCGGAGGGGCTTATGAGGTGGTTCATGGTTCTTGTTTTGTTTTAAAGGAAAATAAAATTGCCGGGCATTACTGCTTAGTGTATTGGTGAGGTGCAACAGCAGATGCGTATATTTACCCTACGCCTGCGTTAATTTGTGTCCCGATTGTATAATTTTGGCTATGGCTCGGCTTAGTTTGTCTTCGCCGGTATCGGTTTTAAGGTTTTGAAGTGGTTTATAAAAAAGCACATCGCCTTCAAAAATATACAGCACATCGGTTACCAGTTCGTCAAGGTCGCTCAATATATGGGAGGTTATAAGTACCAGTTTGTTGTTGGTTTTTTCGCGGGCAATTTTGGCTTTCAGAATTTCTGCCGACAAAGGGTCTAATCCGGTGGTTGGTTCATCTAAAATCAACACTTTTGGCCCGAAGAGGAAAGCCAGGCAGGCGCTAACTTTTTGCCGGGTTCCGCCCGAAAGGGTGCGCATGGGTTTTTGGTTAATTTTTTCCATTTCAAAGGAATCCAGCAGTTCAGTGTCTGTTATCGGGGCAAGGTTGTTTTCGGTTCGTATGTCTTTCATCATTTCAAACAATTGCCCTACTTCCATGTTATCGGGGTAGCGGCCAATTTGGGGCATATATCCTATATGGCGGCGGTAGTTCCAGTTGTTGGCAATGTTTTGCCCATCAAACAAAATTTGGCCGGTATCTGGTAATACCATGCCCAGCAGGCATTTAATGAACGTGGTTTTTCCCGAACCGTTTGGCCCTATGACTGCTACTACCTGCCCTGTGTTGAACGACACATTTACGTCTTTGAGGGCATGAAGACTGCCAAATTTTTTGTTAAGTTGATTTACTTGTATCATAATTTACTTTTTTCATAAGTGGCGAAGAATCCAGCATGTTTTCGGGGGTAAGGCTTGGCAGGAGTTTTTCCATGCGGTCTATAAGATACACCACAAAGCTGCGCCAAAGCATAATGGTAAAGGGCATTTCGGCAACCAACATAGAGTAGAGGCTCACCGGGCGGTAGGGCACATCGCCAATGCCGTCTTTATTCAGGTCGTAGCCTTCATATTTATCCCAGAAGTTGTGGTTAATTTTATTAAGCACTAATGTGCCATTGGTGGCAATATCAAAAGTATTTCCGGTAAAATTATTGTTACTAAAATCATTGTTGTCGCAACTGGCCTGCAGTTGCACTGCCCAACCGTTTTGGGTAAAGGTATTATAAATCAGATCCATTCTGCTGCTGCCTTCCATGTGTATGCCGGTGGTATTTTCTTCAAACAAATTACCTTCAATATGGCTGTCGGCTATGTCTTTCAGCAGTAAGCCGTAGGCGCTGTCGCCCCAGTTGTGTACAAAATGGTTGTTAATCATAGTTACCTTGTTGCTGTACATGACGGCAACGCCGGCGCCGTTATTTTCAAAAATGTTGTTTTGGTAGCGGTCGTTGTTGGAGAACATAAAGTGCAACCCGTAACGCAGGTTTTTGTGACTGTGGTTGTTGATAATGGAAGAGTAGGTTACAAATTCAAAGTAAATACCATCGCGGTGGCCGGTCACGGTATTGCCGTTTATTAGCAGGTTGTTGCATTTCCATGCATGGATGCCGTTTCCGGCGCTTAATTCTATGGTTGCCTGTGCCTGCAGGGTGTTGTTAAGAATGGCGCTGTTGTTAACATTGGCTAAGTAAATGCCAAAACAGGTGTTGTTTAACCGGTTGTTACTAATTTGTATATAGCCGGCGTTCATAACATTTATGCCGGCAAGTTCTCTTGAACTGGAAAAGGCGGCGTTTATTATTTGAAACCCGTCAATGACTACCTGGCTGGCTTGTACCGAAATAATTTCCACTTTTTCCTGCCCGTCGAGAATGGGGAAATTGCGGCCAATTAAGAAAAGCGGCTTATCAATCAGCAGGGTTGGTTCGTGGTAGGTTCCGGCTTGAACCAGCACTGTATCGCAGGGTTGTGCTATATTAATGGCTTGTGCAACGGAAGTTGTGTTGCAGTTGGGGCAAACCTCTACAGTGGCGGCAAAGGCACAATTTTGGGAAGTTAGTAACAGGAAAAAGCAGATAAATATGCGGTACAACATACATTTTAGCAGTTAAGGCATGAAAAAAATACTGCCAATACAAGTGCAAACTTAGCAAAAAAATTACCTGTTACTGTTTAATACTTCGGGCCAGGTTAAAGTTCTACCATTGCCCAATTGGTTTTGTACGGTTTTTAACCCGTTTTCCTGCGCAAAACCGGCAATATTGGAAGCCATGGGGCTTTTCAGTTCGGGGTGTTGCAGGTAAAAGGATTTAGTGGCATCGGTTAGCGTTCCTTGTTCAGAAAAATCGGCGGTTAGCCACAAAGCAATAGCATCGGTTTTTACCTCGCCCGATTTTGCCCATGCGGACATACATCCCAAATCATCAAAAACAAATACTTTACCTTTTTTGCTAACTGCTTCGGCACCAAATCGTTTGTCCACGAGGGTCATTTTGCAGTGGCTGCATATGTCCTTACCATAGTTAATGGGGCGGGGTTCAATGCCGCAAGAGGTAAAAGACAGCAACACGGAAGTAAGCAGAACAAAGGTCACAATTGCAGTGGCAGGTTTACTTTGTGTTTTTAGGTTGCGGCTTCTCCAAAATTCATATACAAGGCACAAAATAGCAATTGCACCTACGGCGGTAAAAATCCAGCCGCCGGTATCGGGTATAGAAAGAGCAGTAAAGTTGAGCAGCACTTTATACCCCAGCAAAGGAGGCTGATAAGCCATGCCCGGTACCACAATAGCAGCATCGGGGTTCAGGTTGTGTCCATAGTCGTAGCCCCAAAGGTAAAAATCGGTAAGGGCGGCAGCGGCGCCGGCAATGAGCAGCAACACATATACCAACAACCCCATTCGGCGGTTGAGCAGGCTTACTGCCAAACCAATTGCAATGTAAAATGCTACAATATAAGGAAGCCAGGTAAATTCGGGAAACATTTCTTCGTGAATTTCTTTCATGCCGATGTAATGGTTTAGCCCGTTAATCACCTTTACATCGCCCGATAGTTTGGTGAGCCATATTTTCATTTCCAATCCTTCGGGGTATTGGGGCGCCCACAGAAGAATTTTCCATGCGGGTAAAAAGTAAGTGGCAATGAGCAAAAGCGCAGAGCCGGCAATGAATACCCTTGTAATTTTTGATAGCTTGTTCATTTGGTCAGAAAGTTTGGTAAAAAAATAACCTTGCGGGCTGTAGGTTTACCCGCAAGGTTTGCAGAGAAATTACTACTTATTCAGCCCTGTTCTTCGTGTTTTTTGTTACAGTTGTTTTTACTTGCTGCTTTTTGGTAAAAATTCTCAAGGCGTTGCAGCATTTGTTATTCCGGCTTGCTGCTGTTTTTACCCATTGAGAAGGTAAGCGGCACGTTTGAGCCGGCAGGCGAAACGCGCAGGTAACCTTGCATTTCCTGGTGCAGCGCAGAGCAAAAGTCGGTGCAATATAACGGAAATACGCCAATGCGGTCGGGTGTCCATTTCAGCGTTTGAGTTTCGCCCGGCATAATGAGCAGTTCGGCATTGTTGGCGCCTTTTATAGCAAAGCCGTGGGGTACGTCCCAGTCTTGTTCCAGATTGGTTACATGGAAGTAAACATCATCGCCCATTTTTACCCCTTCAATATTATCGGGCGAGAAGTGTGAGCGAATGGAAGTCATGTAAACATGCACTTCTTTACCTTTGCGTTCCACCTTACTTTGCCCTTCACCTTTGGCTGCATAGGCATTTCGGTTTTCTTCAATTTTGTAGATTTTAGTCGAGTTTTTCATGAGCAATTCTGCCGGACAAGCCTGTGCATAGTGCGGTTCGCCAATGGTGGGGAAGTCGAGCAGTAATTGCATTTTGTCGCCCGAAATATCGTACAGTTGTGCCGATTGGGTTAATTCGGGTCCGGTGGGGAGGTAGCGGTCTTTGGTAATTTTATTGTAGGCAATTACATATTTACCAAAGGGTTTTTTAGAGTCGCCGCCCGGCACGCAAAGGTGGCCGATGGAGTAATAAGTAGGAACGCGGTCGAGCACTTCCAATTTGTCAATATTCCATTTTACAATTTCCGAAGATACAAAGAAAGAGGTATAGGCATTACCTTTTCCGTCAAATTCGGTGTGTAGAGGGCCTAAGCCCGGTTTTTTTACTTCACCGTGCAATGCCGATTCATATTTGATTACCGGAATACCGGCAAAATCGCCGTCAAAGTCTTTGCCCTGAATGGCGGTTTGTATTTTGGCAAACGAAAATACGGGTATGGTGGCAGCCAATTTACCGCTACCCACAATATATTGGCCGGTGGGGTCCACATCGCAGCCGTGCGGTGATTTGGGACACGGAATAAAATATACCATATCGGCCAGTTCTTTTGGGTCAAGTACCAACACTTGGTTTTTAATGGTAGAGGTGGCGGTATGGGTTCCCTCATCATAGCGGTTGCTGGCATAGCGCACACTCATTTTTTTACCTTTACCTTGTTTAACATATTCTTCGGCTTTTTTCCAGTTCACGGCCATAATGAAGTCTTTGTCTTTTTGCGAGGCGTTTACTTCCAGCAGGGTATAGGCTTGCTCGGTATTGTAGCAAGAGAAGAAGAACCAGCCGCTGGAGGGGCCTTTGCCGGAGTGGGCAAGGTCAAAGTTAACGCCGGGCAGTAAAATCTGGAAGGCAATATCCATAGCGCCCGTGGCTTTATCAACGCTTACAAAAGAAACCGTACCTTTAAAGTTATCTTTATAGGTGTTAATAGATACATCGGGGTTGCTTCCATTGTCATCAATAGGATAACTGAAACGGGTGCCCGCTACTACATATTCGGTATTTTCGGTAATAAACGGCGAGGAGTGGTTACCGCTGCTGTTCGGAATTTCAATAATTTCGGCAGTTCTGAACGTTTTAAGGTCAATACGGGCAATACGCGGCGTATTGTTGGCATTGCCAAACACCCAACGTCCGTCCACTTCGCCATCGGTTTGCGACAATTCGGGGTGGTGTAAATCATCCCAAGGTACAAACCCGTGGGAGGTGTTGAGCATGGGTTTGGATTCTTCGGAATAACCGTAGCCGCTTTCGGGGTTTACCGAAAAAACAGGCATCACTTTCAGCATTCTTCCCGATGGAAGTCCGTAAACGCTCATTTGTCCGCTGAAACCGCCCGATACAAAGTTGTAAAATTCATCGTATTTACCCGGGGCTACATATACTTTACCGGCAGCATCGCCCTGCACAGCAGTGGCAACATTGCGCGGTTTACAACCATTTATGGACAACGCAACCACAACAACAAAAATGCCGATAGCTGCAAGCCAAGACTTAAAAGAGAAAGAAGTTTTCATATAGTATAACTTAATTGGTTTAGAAAAAAAGGTTGGTTTTTTTGTGCTTTAAGAGGAATTGGCTGTTTATTTTTCCCCGTCGTTTTGGCGCATAAACTCCAGCACATCGCGGGCGTCGCCTACCGATATATTTTGGTTAGGCATTCGGGTTAAACACAGTTCGAGGAGTTTTTGTGCTTCGGGGTCTTGTTCCAGCATTGCGTCAACGTTGGTAACCATGTTCATAATCCATTCGGGTTTGCGGCGTTTGGTAACGTCTTTCCAACCCGGGCCTACCAGCCGTTCATCGGTAAGTTTGTGGCAGGCCTGGCATTTCATGTCATAAATGCTTTTACCTCTTCC
Organism: Sphingobacteriales bacterium TSM_CSS; assembly: GCA_002212985.1. Lineage (GTDB taxonomy): Bacteria > Bacteroidota > Bacteroidia > Chitinophagales > UBA2359 > UBA2359. The sequence continues at coordinate 43,113 of NBMY01000115.1, read as the reverse complement.
TATGCGATCTTGCTCCAGCGGGGTTTTTAGTTCTACAGAGGTAATTTGTCCAATACCTTTACCTGCCGCTACCGTGTTGCCGGCGGCAGCATCTGTAGCATTGCTTCCGCCTCCGCTTGTTTTTTCAATAGTTGCGGGGGGCGGGGTTACTTGTCCGCCGCCACAGGAAGTCAAAAAAATGACAAGGCTTAAAAAAATAGCAATCTTTTTCATTTCTATTTGCTTTTAGATGAAGAATAGCGGTTGTTTACAAAGAACAACTCATTTTGGGTTTCATTTTATAATGCAAAGTTAACTGAAGTGCACCCCGTGTTTTATGACTTCAGTCATATTGGTTAACAAAAGTGAAAGTTTGTGTAAACCTTTAGTTAAAATATTGCGCCATTTAAAAAAAAATGGTCATTACAGAACTATACAGTCCTGTTAAACCATTTATGGAATGTGCAAAACCGGTACCGGCTTTTTCCTGAAAAAAATGCTAACTTTGCCGCGTATCACTATTTTACCCAAGTTCTGTTGCTATTCGCTGTATTAAATATTATTGGGTTTATGTTGAAAAAAACACGGTAAATTCCGAAATTAGCAACGAAAAGCGCAATAGGGCGGTAAAGCGTTTACCAACCCGCTGTTCTAATTCATAAAAGCTAAATCTACAACCACACAAATGCTTACATTTGTAATTAACCTGCACCCCGGCATACCCGGCCTCGCACTGTCGGAACCCTTTTTGTACCCGCAGCAGAAAGAAGAAAAACTGAAAATCTTGTTTCCTGCTGAGGCAAGTTTGGCACAGCGCATAGAACAGGCAGGCATGGAAGTGCGCAAAACTCTGGAGCGAGTGGGGTATGTAAAATGGCAGGCTGTGTTTCTGATAAGCATAGATGTAAGGCAGCAATCGCCCTATCGCGACAGCATTTCGGCGCACATGCTGTTAATACGCAAGTTGTTTTTAAACAGCAGCCGCATACCTGCAAAGCCCAATAATACCTTTATCATAGCCCTCGACCAAATTAACGAAGATGATGCCATACCCGCCATTAACGCCAGCAAAATATACCGCGACTGTTGGGAATTGGATACCTTCGGGTTTATACGCACCGAAGGCAATTTTATCACCTCCGACCGCGAATTGCAGGAGTTAGATAATATGTGGCGCCGCATTCAGTTAGACAGTACCATTATTTTAAACCGCGGGTTTGCCGGCTTGCCGCTGCAAAAACAGGAAGAAATAAAACAGGAAGTAAAAAATATTGCCGATAAAGCAGATGCCATTCTGAACGAGCGCAAATTGGTTGCCGATGTTTATAAAACCGCAACAGCCATTGATTATATAGATGCGCAAACCCTGCAGGAAATTAAAACCGAGTTTTTGAAAAGGCTGGAAAATACGCGCAACGACCCCACAAGATATGCCAATTTTTCGCCGTCTGATACGCTGAAAAGCTGTTTTGCCGAGCAATTGGGTATTTTTGCCATTGAAAACGATGTGTTCCGGCTTATAAGAATGCCTTTTCAAATGAGCCACGACAGTGTGGTGCAGCGCAGTTTGCTGCAACTAAGTTTTTTGCTTTGCCTGATTACCGATGAAGAAGAAGCAGTAAAAAACTTAGGTAAAAAAAACTATACCCTGAAAGTTGACTTGAATAACCCCGAAATGATGCAACTCATACAGGTGTACCGCGAACAGTTGCACAACATGGAAACCCGGCTTACCAACCGCATTAATACCCCGCCTTCTGTTGCGCTTAAAATGTTTCAGAACACCAACTGTGGTTGCAATGAAATTCTTGACCGCGTGCAGTCTGATATTTTCACCGTAGGATTTTTGCGTGAAAACGGCGACTTGGCCCGATGGAACGACTGGAACAAAGAGGTAAACAAACAATTGGAAGACTACAGCCTGCAGGCAAAACGCAAAATGCAGTCCTGCATTAATAAGAGTTTTAAATCTGATGCCGATGCCGTTATTGCTGATGTGGCTGATATTAATACCAAAGCCGAAGACCTGAACCGGCAACGGCAAACCTTTCAAGATGAGGCTAAACAAAATTTCCTCACAAAAGCCTATGAATATGATTGGAACGATTTCAGGCAGCAACAGGAAGGATTGCTAAAACCCAAACTCTTTAGCCGCCCCAGCGTTACCGAATTGTTGTGGATAGTGGGCATTAGTGTGGTAATTTTTACCCTTTCTTTTACCAACGCCGCCATTCGGTTTGAAGGTGGCGGGGTAAAATTCAGCTACTACTCATCGGTTATGGTGGCTATGTTGCTAATGTGTTTGCTGGCCTTGCTGCTTGCAAAACGCAAACACACCAAAGATATAAAACGCATTTTGCAACATGTGTTTGACAATGCACAAATGCGCCGAACCGATATAAACAATGAATTTGAAAGGCAAAAAACATACCTCAAATCTTTGTGCAACCTCAACGTGGTGCGCGGCAACTATGAACTTGCCCTTAAAGCCCGCGACCAACAACAGGAAACCAACCTATTGCTCGATTTTCACCGCCGGAACCTGCAGGCGCATAAATCTGTAGCCAATAAACTGATGGCGCTTTTTAACCCCGATAACAGAACCATAACTACCAATTACAATCAGCCAACCCCCGAACCCGATATTACCCAACCGCCTCTAATGAACGAAGTGTATATGCCGGCTACCTATATAATAAGCAAACAAGATAACAACGCCGCCATAGTTGAAAACATCAACTACCCAGTTAACTCAAGATATGCACGGCTTATTAGCAGCATAACCTTTGACAAAGATAAAATTTATGCCCGCGACACCGCTTTTAAATAAGCATTAATACCGGCAGTGCCGCAGCCTGCCGCCAAACAACCCCTATTATTAACCCACCTCTGTATGACGACATATTTACAACTCATATTATGGAGATAATTTTATACCTTATTGTTTCTCTCATAGGCGTTTACTTTTTGTTGGCCATTGGTAACCAACCGTATGGGCAACGCTGGAAACAGTATTGGATACCGGTTTTGGGCGCCCTGTTGGTTGCCCTTGCTATTTACGAGTACTATACCGAGGTGGATTACCTCATTAGGCAAGGCAGTTTTTTACCCATGTTCAGAGGGTATGCCGAAATTATGTACTCACTGCTGGTTATTGGCGCTTTTGGAATTTTTAAACTGCTTGTTAATGAAGGCGGTAAATTATTTGTCCGAAAACAACAGCCAAATGCCCCGCAACAGGTGCCCCGTTTTTCATTAGCCTATAAAACAGACGACAAGGGCGGTATTGTTATCAAAAAAGAATGGGTGTTTGCCGGCCTTTATGCCAAATACCTTGCGTGGCTGGGGCTGGTTTTGTTTGTATTGGTGCTTGCGCTAAAAATTCTCGACAATGAATTAGGCATTAACCAACTCAACATTTCTGCATTAAGTGCCTTTGCCATTTTTATTGTACTGGAAATGCACTGGTACCTTAAACACCCGCGTATAGAGGAACAACCCGAACCGCCTGCACCCGAACCCGAAAAAACCACCGTTCCCCTTGATTATTACAACCTTTGGGAAGAATACCAACGAATCTGGTTCGACAAATTGCTGCTTGCCTGGAAATTTAACCCCCCACAGGAAAAAGCCCATTCGCCCACTACCATAGAAATTATTGAAGCCCAAAACTTAGTAAATGCCGGCTTTACCCTTACCCTCAACGATTACGACATACTGCAAAACTTGGCCAACCAAACCGATATGCTCATAGATGATATGGTGCTTGACGAAGTAGCGCCGCTCTTGTTTTCGGTTTTTTTGCGCAGGTTAATGGACGGCGAAAATATACTGGTGCTTACCGCAAAAAGATGCTACCCCAATTCAAAATACCACCAGCAAATTGTTGACTGGATTAACGACTGGATTTACCGCCTTACCAGCAACCGCGAGTTTTTCAGGGTGCAAACCTTTAGCCGCGTAGAAGACGTAGAGTTTACCTCGCGCATAATTGTAACCTCTGCCGATGATATTTTGGATAAAAACATCATTGGGCATAACTGGTTTACCAACCTCAAAACCTTGTTGTTCCTCAACGGCGATGAAATTTTTTCCGAATCGCTTACTTCCAACAATATTCTGCTCAATATTTTGCGCGGCAAATTCAATAAAATTCAGAGCATTGTCTTGTCAGATTATCGCGAGGCCTTGCAGGCATCGGTTATGCACAACCTGGAGGTTAAACGCAACCTTCGGGAAGTAAGAATGCGCCACGATTTACCGGCTACGGCTTTTGTAATCCTGTGGAAATTAGAGGGCGCTTCGTTGTTTCAGCACAAAGTGCTTACCGGCTACATAGAAAAATTTCTTGGCGCCGAAGTAGTGCTGGCGCTGTTGGCCCGCCGCGAGCGCATTACCGATATCCGGCTTGCCGGACAGGAACTGCTGCCTTATTACGAATACCTTGAAGAAACCGACAACAATTCGGGCGGATTAAATCAAGCGGTTGTTGCGCCCCGAACCCTTAAATACAAAGGTATTAACGAGGTAAAATGTAACGAGGTAAACGCTATCATGTCCGTAGGAGAAAACACCTTTTTGCTGGTGCGCGATGCAGAATACAACCTTATTACAGCCCTTCGAAAATGGCAGCAATACGCTACCGCTAACCTGTTCTTGCACGTGGTAAGCCCGCCATACCTGCTTCGGGCTTATTTTGCCGACCACATTGAATATTTCTGGCGCACACCCGTGTACGGGCTTTCCTCAAAAATGATGACCAGCAGATTTGAAGTTGCCCGAACATTGCTGGAACAATTAGTTATTCAGGAAATGTCTGAAAACCAGATATTGCAATACCTCATCTGGATTAACCCCAATGCCGTTTTTGTAAAACAGGAACTGCAAAACCTGTTCAGCGTGGCTTTTGATATTGATATTATTGCCGCCAACTACTTATCTATAAGGGCAGCTTTTGAATATGACCGCGAAACCGATAGCTTTAAGCAAGTTACCAAGTATGGCCTTTTACCCCGAATAAAAGACAATATTAACCTCTCTTTTCTAAAAAAAGCAGAAATTGTGCAGGGGGCAGATACCCTTGAAGTAACTAGCATGGATTTGCTGTTCCAAAACTACCTGCCCGACCAAACGCACTCCTTTGCCGGAAGACCTTATACTATAAGAGGATTTGATAAACTCAACTATAAAATGCTGGCCGCATACCGCTCACCCCTTTCGGTACTGGCCTACCGCAGCGATTTGGAGGTAACCCTCAATCGTTTAGACCAACCGCTAAACGAATCGCAAAAGAAGAATCTACTCAAAAAAGTTACGCTTGAATTATGTGAAGGCTCTTTTGATGTGCGAACCCGTGGCTATTTTACTTTTACCTCTGATATTAGCCTGCAAACCGATGCCCATAGCTATACCACAGTAACCGATACCGAAGTGCCGGTGCGCAGCTACCAGTTGGGCAGGGTAATGGTACTTAGCATTGAAACGCCCGATGATGCAGATGTGGTGAAACTAACTGCTACTTTTTCGGCATTGCTTACCGAACTTATGTGCACACTATTTCCCGAAACATTTTCCTACATCCTCATCGGGTCGCCTTTAAATCAGTTGGCATATAAGGGTAAATTTGCCCAAATGTTTCCAATGATAAGGGTAAAAGACCAGCAACCGGTAGTGGCAGAAAAAGTCATGCAAATCTGCATCTTTGAAGATGCTCACCAGGATTTGGGCTTGGTACAAAGCATTTTCGATAACTGGGATTATATTTTCAGGGTGCTTGATGATTATTTAGTTTGGTTTTTAGATGCCACTACCTCTGGCAGTGCCAAATTATTTGACACCAACAGCCAAACCGATATTTTGCGTAAACCTAAACCCGCTAAAGACCAGTTTCTGAAATATGGAGGTGCCGAACTGCCTGAATTTTTTGATTTAAAGGCCGCATCGGCCTTGTTGCGAAATTTGTTGGGCAATAATTACATGACTTCGCAGCGAAACGATTTTTACCTGAGTAAGTAATCTGCGCAAGGCCTGTGCTTAACAAGCATGGCCTTGCAGTTAAAACCGTTTGTAGTTGGTGAAACTGATAGGATTTTTGTGTGTCCTGCTGCTGCTTGCCGGCGCATGTAATACGGTAAAGCATTTAAAAGAGGGCGAATATTTATATGGCGGGGCAGTGGTAGCAGTAAAAGAAACCCCCAACGGGCAAAGCGCCAAAAAACTGGTGGCGGAACTGGAATACCTGCTAAACCCGCAGCCAAACAAAAAAATGTTTGGCATGTTCCGAACCAAACTTTGGGCGTATTACCTTGGCCAGCGACATAAAAGAGGTATCAGGGGGTTTATTGGCCGCCGATTCGGGCAACCGCCGGTATTGTATAACCCCGCTATACCCCAAAACAACCGCACACAATTAGAAAACTATTTGTTTAACAAAGGCTATTTTGAAGCCAATGTACAATACGATTCTACACGCAAAAACAAAGTAATTGACCTTACTTACCAGCTTATCCCCAACCGCCAATACCACTACAACAGTGTGGTTTACCAAACAGATACCGGTAAACTGGGGCAAATAATTGCAAAAAGCAACTCCGAAAGCTTGCTAAAACCCGGAAACCCCTACAACACCGAACAACTGCAAGCCGAACAAAACCGCATTAGCCGACTGCTGCACCAACAGGGCTATTTCGATTTTACCCCGGCCGATATTACCTTTAAGGCCGATACTGCCCAACAATCAGGTACCATCAACCTATTTGTAAACCCGCAAATGCAAAATAACGGGCTACCATTTGCTCCCTACCATATTAACAATATTTTTGTTTACCCCGAATATTCTGCGCTCTACGCAGCCACCTCCGATGCCGATACCGTAGTGTATGACAATTACCATTTCATCACCTCGCAAAAAGTGGTGCGTCCTGCCGCCCTAGCTAATAAAATGCTCTTGCAGCAGGGCGACCTCTACTCACAAAAGAAGTTTGAATACACCCTTAACCACCTGCTGCAAATAGATCTTTTTAAATTTGTAGATATTAAATTTAAAAAAGCCCAACCCGATAGTGCACACCTGCTCAATGCATACGTTTACCTTACTCCCGATGCTCAACGTGAACTTCAGGTAGAGGCCGAGGCCAACACCGTTGAAGGCTATTTAGGCTCTGTTTTTAATATGACCTATCGCAACCGCAACTGGTTTAAAGGTGCCGAAGCCTTTACCTTTAACCTTGGAACCGGTATTGAAACCCCTTTTGGGCAAACCTTTATCCATACTTTTGAAATTAACGGGCAGGCAAAAGTACAGGTGCCCAAACTCATTGTACCTTTCAGAATGGGTAAAATTTCAAAATACTATATTCCTGTAACCAACCTTTCGGTAGGTTATTCTTTTGCCCGCCGTTTGCAGCAATACAGCATAGGGTTGGCCAATTTTAACTTTGGGTACGACTGGCGTGCCCAAAAAAGCGTGCAGCATATTTTTAACCCCGCTTTTTTGAATTTTGTACAACTTATTACCGCCGACTCTGCTTTTCTCGCCCAGTTAGACGAAAATCCCCAACAAAAACGCAGCTTTACCAATCAACTTATCTTCGGGTCAAACTATACCTATATTTACTCCAATCCGCCGCCCGAAGGGAAATACCGCAATTACCTGTATTTTAAAAGCAATGTAGAATTAACCGGCAACCTCGCTTACCTCTTGTTTAAAACTACTGACAACAGTAGCAGTAGCCCGCATGAATTGTTGGGAGTGCCCTTTGCCCAATACCTGCGCCTCGACGCAGATTTACGCCGATTCAACTACCTCGGCAGCCGAAACAAGCAGATTTTGGTAACCCGCCTTGTGAGCGGCATTGGCATACCCTATGGCAATTCAGCTGTTTTGCCTTATGTAAAGCAATTTTTTACGGGCGGCAGCAACGACCTTCGGGCATTCAGGCTTCGCAGCCTGGGGCCCGGTGTTTCGCAGGCTTTTGATACCGGTACCAACGCCGGTAATTTTGACCGTACCGGCGATATTAAGTTATCCGCCAACATAGAATACCGTTTTAGCCTGAATACCTATATTAAAGGTGCGCTTTTTGCCGATGCCGGCAATGTTTGGCTTTTTAAGGGCGATGAAGATTCGAAATTCCGGTGGAACAGTTTTTACAAGCAATTTGGTGTTGGCAGCGGCGTGGGCTTGCGCCTCGACCTGGTGTTTTTCGTCATTCGGCTCGATTGGGCTTTTCCGCTCAGAACCCCTACTCAGGGCTGGGTAATTCAAAAGGCGCAGCCTTTTGCCAAAGACTGGCGCCGCGATAATATTGTGTGGAACTTAGCCATTGGGTATCCTTTCTAACTGAAGTTGTTTACAGTTGGCCTGCAATGGACAATCCCTTGCCTTGTCATGTCAAAAGCAGCATTCGGGCAGAATGAAAAGTTTCGTGAGCTTCGGGCAGATCTTTTGCAACATTTAACAGGATATTTTTTTGAAAAAAAAGTAAAAATGCAAACACTATAAGCAATTGTTTGTTAAATGGTAGTATTACTATTATTATTTCATGTTAAACTATTGTAGTCATGAGAATTGCACTTATAGTCTTACTTTCTGCAATCTTTCTTAGTAGCTGCTCTATCATAAGGCAGGGCGAAGTTGGAGTTAAAAGAACTTTGGGCAAGTTAAAAGAAAAAGAAATTGATCCCGGTGTGGCTGTATTTAACCCTTTCACTTCCCGAATTATTAAAGTACCCACCCGAACGGTTAACCTTGAGGTAAAACTGTCGTTACCCTCAAAAGAAGGGCTAAACATTAAATCCGAAATTTCCATTCTCTACAATGTTAATGCCGACAAAGCATCTTCAATTATTGAAAGCATTGGTCCCAATTACGAAGAAGTGGTTATACTAAGCGTATTCCGTTCTTCGGCAGCCGATGTTTGCTCGCGGTTTTACGCCAAAGACATGCACACAGCAGAGCGCAGCACCATTGAGCGCGAAATTGCCGCCCACATGGCAAAACTGCTCAATGAAAAAGGGTTTATTATAGATGCCGTACTGCTAAAGAGCATACAATTGCCACCGGCCCTTTCCACTGCTATAGAAGACAAGCTGGCTGCCGAACAGGTTGCCCAACGTATGGAGTTTGAATTGCAGCGCGAGCGTTTAGAGGCTGAGCGCAAAATAATAGAAGCCCAGGGAGTTCGAGATGCTCAGAAAATACTTTCGGAAGGTTTGACAGAACAAATAATTAAACTGCGCAGCATAGAAGCATTTAAAGAACTGAGCACCTCGCCCAATACCAAGGTAATTGTTACCGATGGTAAAACTCCGATGCTCATTCAGGACCAAAATCAATAGCCGGTTTTTACATTAGAAAGATAAGTTTATAAATATTGCTTGTACACAGGCCTTTTTGGTATTATACCGAAAAGGCCTCTTTTTTTGGCGGCGCAATTGGTAAATTGCCCCTTGCCGTTGTACTTTTTTGTAAATTTGTGGCATAAAAGCAAAACTTATGGTGACCATTCCTGCCACAAAAGCAAAACAACCCCATATTACCACCAACTTAGAGGCCTATTTTGAACCATTTCGCCGGCAGGTAGTGGGCTATAATCAATATTTTGTTACCCCCTACGGCAAGCAGCGTATTGTATATGCCGACTGGACCGCAAGCGGCAGGTTGTATGCCCCTATTGAGCACCGTTTGAGCCACGAACTGGGGCCATTTCTTGGAAACACCCATACCGAAACTACCGAAACGGGTAAGTCTATGACTATGGCTTACCACCTGGCGCAAAAAAAAATTAAGCAGCATGTAAATGCAGGTGCGCAAGATGTGCTGCTGCTGGCAGGTTCGGGCATGACAGGTGCGGTAAATCGGCTCCAACGAATTTTAGGACTGCGCATTCCCGAAAAATGGGCCGCATCGGTACAAATTCCCGAAGCAGAGCGACCGGTAGTATTTATAACCCACATGGAGCATCATTCCAATCATACTTCCTGGCTCGAAACACTGGCAACCGTGGAGTGCATTATGCCCGATGAACAGGGGTTGGTAAACCTGCAATACCTCAATCTGCTGCTGGAAAAATACCGCAGCCGGCAAATCAAAATTGCCTCGGTAACAGCTTGCTCCAACGTTACCGGCGTGCAGACTCCCTACCACGAAATTGCCCGAATAATGCACCGCAATGGTGGCTTGTGTTTTGTGGATTTTGCCTGCTCGGCGCCCTATATACATATTGACATGCACCCCGAAGGAGATGAAGATGCAAAATTAGATGCCGTCTATTTTTCGCCTCATAAGTTTTTGGGCGGCCCAGGTACGCCCGGCGTACTTATATTCGACTCGAAACTATATACCAATAAAGTGCCCGATTGCCCGGGCGGCGGCACAGTGGCCTGGACTAACCCCTGGGGCGAGCACAAATTCTTGGAAGACATTGAAGCCCGCGAAGACGGAGGTACACCCGCATTTTTGCAAACCATAAAAGCCGCAATGGCCATACAACTGAAAGAAAAAATGGGTGTGGACAATATGCTGGAACGCGAAAAGGAGTTGCTTAAAATTTTGTTTTTTGGATTAAAACACATACCCGGACTGCATATACTGGCCGAAAATATAGAGGAACGCCTGGGAGTGGTATCGTTTTACATTGATGGCTTACACTATAATTTGGGCGTTACCCTGCTCAACGACCGTTTTGGCATACAGGTAAGGGGCGGTTGTTCCTGTGCCGGTACTTACGGGCATTTTTTGCTCAACATACCCCAAAATACATCACACGACATAACCTCTCAAATAGATGCCGGCGATTTATCTCGCAAACCCGGTTGGATGCGGGCATCTGTACACCCTGTAATGACCAATGCAGAAGTACAGTTGCTGGTAGATGCCATTGCAGAACTGGCAGTCAACCACCGCACATGGGCTGAAGACTATGAATACAACCCACATACCAACGAGTTTTACCATAAGGCACATCCTTCAGCCACAGCCGAGAGGGTTGCTAACTGGTTTGAGTGGTAACAGTCATTGGTTTACCAGCGCTTACCCAAATTTAGGCGCAGGTATAGGTTGGTAAACAGAAAAGAGTTATCATCTTCAATCATAATGGGCACCCGCGAAATGCGCAGGTTGCCTTCGTCATTTTTTACCAATCCCGCATGAACATTTACCATAAAACCAATTTCTATGGCTTTTACCATTTTGTAAAAATTAGCCCAGTCAAAGTTAAAGCCACCTTTTACCTGCAGTCCGGGGAAAAAGTTAACATCGTCCCAGCCGTAGGTAATGCCCGATGCACCGTAAATTAACCCTTCGTTTAAAAACCACGAAGCGTTTTCGGGTGTGTACTTTTCGTTTCGGGTAACAAACTGACCGGTTTCGGTAACATCATAAATAAGTTCAAGGTAATAGGGTTTGGTTATACCCAAAGATGGACCGTAGCTGTAAAACCAAGCCACCTGTACTCCGTTGCGCTGCCCTTTATTGGAAATGGTACGGGTGGTGCCAAAATTTACGCTCACTTGGTAAAAACTGTTCTGTTTGCCATACACGTAACCGCGCGCCGAGTTACGTCCCGATGCAAATGGGCTTTGCTGCCGCCGTTCTTTGGGGTGTTTGATATTGCTTACTTCTATTTCAAGGGTTTTCTTTTTGAATATATTTTCAATGCGCACCCGGTTTACCGACAGACCGTAGCCATGCGTATGGGCTTTTAACCCAATGCTGAACTCGCGTTTAAACACAATATCGTCTGCTGTAAGAGGAGTGGTGCCAACCTGAGGTTCCTGCGCCTGCAAAACATGCAGCCCTGCCATAAGGCAAACCAAGGTAAAAAGTATATATTGCGACAATTTAAATAAAGGCATGAAGTTTAAATATAAATTGTAAGTAAAAGTAAAACGCGGGTACATTTTAATATTCATTACTACTAACCTGCGCAGCAAGGCAACCAATTTTGAGCCTGTTAATAATTGTTGATAAAAATAACGCTAAAACTGTAAAAAAAGATGTTTTAAAACCGATTATTAAAAAAAACAGGTTTTTTTGTGCCAAAATAAGCCGAAATTTGTTCTAACACCTGTTCAATTTACCTATTAACCACACCCAACATGACCAGTGAGGTAATTTACACGGGGCAACTGCGCACAGAAGCAGTGCACCTGCAATCGGGCAATCGGCTCATAACCGATGCCCCAACCGACAACAACGGATTAGGCCAGGCTTTTTCGCCTACCGATTTGGTAGCTACCGCCCTTGCCACCTGTATGCTTACCATTATGGGTATTGTAGCTCAAAGAAACGACCTCAATATAGACGGAACCCGTGTAACTATTAACAAAATTATGCAGGCCAACCCGCGCAAAATTGCCAGAATTGAAGCAACCCTGTATATGCCTGCGCATGTTGCCTATGCCGAAAAAGACCGCATTTTACTGGAAAATGCCGCCCGAACCTGCCCCGTAGCCCTAAGCCTTAACCCCGATATTGAACAAGACATTCGGTTTGTTTACCCATAACAACAACTTTTTTGCTTTGCAAACCAATTCCGGCATTTCTGCTGTTCTGACAAAACCTGCTTTATGGGCAGGGCTTGTTTTGGCAATACTGTACTTAGTAGGCATTGGCGGTTTAAACCTGCCGCAAACACAACCGCTTTTTTTGAAATTGGTGCCGCTAAACTTAGTAATTACCACCACAATACTACTTTCTTTTGGCCCTTTGCGCAGCGGCTGGTTTTGGCTGTTTTCGGTGCTAATTGTAGCATCGGGTTTGTATGTTGAATGGTTGGGCGTTTCTACGGGTAAAATTTTTGGCGCTTATTCCTATGGAAAAACGTTGGGTCCGTTGTTGGCCGGAAAAGTGCCCTGGGTTATTGGCGCAAACTGGCTTTTGCTGGTATATGCCTCCGGTTCGGCAGTAAGCCGCCTGCCCATACCCGATGTATTCAAATGTATTGTTGCCGCATTGCTCATGACCTTGCTTGATGTACTGATAGAACCGGTTGCCGTACGACTTGATTTTTGGTTCTGGCAATACGGAAAGGTGCCTTTTCTGAATTATGGCGCATGGTTTGTAATTTCGGGCATCATGCAGGCCTTGTTTTTCTCTATGCCTTTTAACAAACAGAACCCCCTTGCAGGTTGGGTGTTCGCAATTCAGGTTTTCTTTTTTCTGGCAAACACAGTTCTGGTGGTTTGGTGATTTTTTGTTTAATTTTTTTTGAAAAAGGTTAAACATTTTTTAGCTTGCGGTGTTATAATAGCATTGTAACTTAAAAATAACCATCGTGAGCAAAAAAGCACTGATAATAGGAACCGGTTTGGGCGGCTTAGCCACCGCTCTTCGTCTTACTGCACATGGCTATCAGGTAGAAATGGTAGAAAAATATCATCAGCCCGGCGGCAGGCTTAACCAACTTAAAAAAGACGGTTTCACCTTTGATGTCGGCCCTTCTTTTTTTAGCATGAGCTATGAGTTTGAAGAGTTGTTTCACTACTGCAACATACCAAATCCGCTGCAATTGCACGAGTTGAACCCGGTGTACTCGGTTTATTTTGCCAATCGCAACAAGCCGTTTCTCATTTACAAGGATCTTCAAAAACTGGCAGGCGAATTTAAAGATATAGAACCCGACTTTGAGGAAAAGGTGCGCCATTATCTGGCAAGGGCCAAATCGGTATTTCATGATACCGAATACCGCATTATAAAAAAGAACTTCAACGGTTTGTTGTCTTATGCATTGGGGTTAATGAGCGTGCCGCTTAAGCATAGCCCCATGTTGTTTCGCACTATGTGGCAGGAGTTGGAGCGCAATTTCAGTTCGCAGGAGGTAAAGGTAATTTTTTCTTTGGTGGCGTTTTTTCTGGGTTCCACACCGTTTGATACGCCGGCCGTTTACAGTCTGCTCAACTATACCGAACTGGAACACGACGGCTATTGGAGCGTAAAAGGCGGCATGTACCGCATTACCGAAACGCTTACCCAACTGTTGCAGGAGCGCGGCGTAACCATGCATTTTAATACCGAAATTGTGGAATCCGTAGAAAAAGACGGAAAATTGGCCGGTTTTATTGACCAAAACGGCAATAAATGGCAGGCCGATGTTTATGTGTCTAATTCAGATGCTGCGTTTTTTAGAGGTAAAGTGCTGAAACGGGCTAAATTTTCGGAACAGAAGCTCGATAACATGAAGTGGACATTGGCACCTTTTACCATTTATTTGGGCGTTAAAGGCAATATTCCCGATTTGTACCATCATAACTACTTTTTGGGCAATAATTTCAAGGAATATGCCGATACTATATTTAAAACATCGGTAAGTCCGCAAAAACCATACTATTATGTTAACGTAAGCTCGAAAACTACGCCCGAATGTGCGCCAGAAGGTTGCGAAAATATTTTTATTCTTTGTCCGGTTCCGGATTTGCGCTTTAAACCCGATTGGAGTGACAGCGAACAACTTGCCGATAATATTATTGCCGATATGTCGGCCCGGATTGGATACGATTTACAGGCCAACACCATAAGCCGCACCATTTATAACCCGATTGACTGGCGCGATAAGTTTAACCTCTATAAAGGCAGCGGACTTGGCTTGGCACATGGCTTAGATCAGGTAGCCGGCCTGCGCCCCAACAATGCCGATGAAAATTACAATAACCTGTTTTATGTAGGTGCTTCAACCGTGCCCGGCACAGGTTTGCCCATTGTGCTCATCAGCTCAAAACTGGTTACGGAACGAATTGTGGGTACTAAAACCACACAGGCGCTTTCATCGGGTTTACCGCTTGCACCGCACATGGAAAACACTTTGTCGTAAATTAACCGAAGCATTAAAATTCCGCGCTGGCGGCCAAAAAATGAAATTATCTTGTTAAAAGACTAAGGTAATTTTAAGGCGTGAACCACATATTAATACGAAATAAAAATCAAATCCTATGCAAAACCTATTCAGCAGCACCTGTGCAGAATGCAGTAAAATTATTACCCAAAATTACAGCACATCGTTTACCATGGGCATTAAAGTGTTTGACAAAAAATTTCAGATGCCTATTTATGCCATTTATGGGTTTGTACGCTTTGCAGATGAAATTGTTGATACTTTTCATGGACAGGATAAGGAAGAACTGCTGCGCGAGTTTAAACAGGAAACCGTGAAAGCCATTGAACGGCATATTAGCCTGAATCCGGTTTTACATGCATTTCAGGAAGTGGTGCATACTTACCATATTGAATGGGAACTTATTGACTCTTTTTTGAAAAGTATGGAAATGGATTTGTATAAAACCACCTATACCGGCATGTTGTACAACCAGTACATTTATGGCTCTGCCGAGGTGGTAGGCTTAATGTGCCTTCGGGTATTTTGCGAAGGCGACAACGAGTTGTATAACCGACTGAAAGAACCCGCCCGAAGCTTGGGCGCTGCATTTCAGAAGGTTAACTTTTTGCGCGATATGAAAAGCGATTTTGAGGAACGAGGCCGCGTTTACTTTCCGGGCATTGATTTTGCCGAATTTAATGCAACTTCCAAGCAATTGATTGAACAAAATATTAAGGAAGATTTTGGTGCAGCTCTGGCTGGCATTCTGCAATTGCCCAAAGGCGCACAATTTGGCGTTTATACTGCCTATAAATATTACTTAAACCTGTTTAATAAAATTACGAATGCACCACCCCAAAAAGTTTTGCAACAACGCATAAGAGTACCCAACCATCAGAAAATGGTAATTTTACTAAAATCAATGCTTCGTTACCAACTTAATGTATTTTAGCCAATTTCTGTCACACTTATAAACGTATCTCATTCCAAACGCGTTAAAATTAATTTTAAATTGCATTAATCAATGGATGCCTACACCTACTTACTTATCAACATTTTTACCATACTTTTTCCTTTGTTGCGCAGCTTTGAAAATCGCATGCGTTTCGCAAGTCGCTGGAAATTTCTATTTCCGGCCTTGGCTATTACAGGCGCAGTATTTATTTTTTGGGACGTACTGTTTACCAAATGGAACGTTTGGGAGTTTAATCCGCTTTACATAACCGGCATTAACCTTATAAACCTGCCAGTTGAAGAATGGCTTTTCTTTTTAACCGTACCGTTTTCTTGCGTGTTTATCTACGAATCGGTAAGGTATTTTATTAAAAAAGATTTGCTGGCACCATATCATCGGGCTATTTCTTTTATTTTTCTGGCAGTATTATCGGTAGTTTTGGTGTTTAACCTCGATAAAATTTACACAGTTGTCAGTTTCTCGCTTGGCATTACCTTGCTTATACTACATCTTTTTGTGCTAAAGCCCAACTATATGGGGCGTTTTTATTTAGCTTATTTCATCAGCTTTATTCCGTTTTTTTTGGTAAACGGCATTTTAACTTCCTGGCCGGTGGTTATGTATAACAATCTGGAGAACCTTGGCATCAGATTATACACCATACCGGTAGAAGACACTATTTATAACCTGTCGCTACTGCTTATGAACATTGCTATTTACGAATACCTTATGCAGCGCAGCACAAAAACAACTACTAACGCCCCAAGCGCTCTTGTATCCAACAAGCCCAAATTTGAACTGGAAAACGCAGGTTCAGAACTTGCATAATATAGCTAACAATTAAAGCCCGAATTGCAATGATGGTGTGGAAGTTAGAAAAAGGTTCTGCCAAAGGTGTATGGATTGCCTGCGCAGTTATAGCGCTTTGGTTGCTGGTAATGTTGGCAGCCCTTTTTACCCCGGTTGAATACAACTTGCTGCTAACGCTTTTGTATATTTTGTTGCTCACCCATTTATATACCGGCTTGTTTATTACCGCGCACGATGCCATGCATGGCGCCGTTTCGTGGAACCGAAAAGTAAACCTGTTTTTCGGACGGTTTTGCACCACCTTGTTTATGTTCAACTCGTTTGAGGTGCTTTTCCCTAAACATTACGACCACCATAAATTTGCCGGTACCGAAAAAGACCCCGATTTTCACCCGCCTAACCTGGTAATGTGGTATCTTAAGTTTTTACTGGAGTATGTCAGTTTCAGGCAATTGCTTATGGCGGCCATATGCTTTAATGTGCTGCGGCTTTGGTTTCCAGTGCCTAACTTGCTTCTTTTCTGGATTTTACCGTCTTTGCTCAGCACCTTGCAACTATTTATTTTCGGCACCTACTTGCCCCACCGCGGCGACCACCATCTCCAAAACCGCCACCGCGCCCGAAGTCAGCGCAACAACCACCTTTTGGCTTTTATAACCTGCTATTTCTTTGGCTACCACTACGAACACCACGACTCGCCACAAACGCCCTGGTGGTTGTTGTATAAAATGAAAGAGCAGCAGGAGCAAAACAAGATGATTGTGTAGAGAACCGTAGGGGATTTTAGCTGCATATGCCCATAAAAACAGTGCGATGTGTACAAAAAAACTGTCATAGACTATCCAATGAATGTACTGCCATTTCTTGCCAAACTCTGAAGAAATGCTGAATTGGTTGGTTTATACAGACTGTAAAGAGTACTTTAGCCTACCGTCATATGTATGTTTGTGTTTAGTAAGGCATTTTTACCGGCTCATTGACGCCCAAAGTTTGCATGGGTGAAAGTATAGCTTCAGCCCACGGCACTGGCAATTTGTATGATAGTTTCCTCTCCTGACTTATAGGTAGCAGGACTGACCGATAAATTTGAAGTTGCGAACTGCGTATGAACAAATGTAAGAAACCAATTCAGTTAGTGCCTTTTTAAACAGGCAAAGTAATACAGGAATAATTACCTGTAATCAATGTTGGCAACATTTCTTCTTACTTACCCAATTTTATAGATTTGCCTGCTCCTTTGCGCAGTTCTTTTAAAAATTCCGATGCGAAGATGAAGTCGTAAAGGGTTTCGTTGTCGCTTTCCAACAGTTCGTGGCGGTTGCCTTCCCATTCTTTATACCCTTGGTGCAGGAACACAATTTTTTCACCCATACCCATTACCGAGTTCATATCGTGCGTGTTAATGATGGTGGTCATGTTGTATTCGTGGGTAATGTCGCTTAAAAGTTCATCAATTACTAAGGCAGTTTTGGGGTCTAATCCGGAGTTGGGTTCATCGCAAAACAAATATTTGGGGTTTAGCACAATGGCACGTGCTATACCTACCCGTTTCATCATGCCGCCGCTTATTTCGGCGGGGTATTTTTTGTTGGCGCCCACTAAATTAACCCGTTCAAGGCAAAAGTTTACCCGCTCCACTTTTTCTTTCGAGGTCATTTTGCTAAACATATTAAGCGGGAACATTACATTTTCTTCCACTGTCATCGAGTCGAACAGTGCGCTGCCCTGAAACAACATGCCTATTTTGGTTCGGATTTCTTTTTTTTCGCGTTGCGAAAGGGAGGTAAACTCAATGCCGTCGTAAGATATACTGCCACTTGTTGGTGTGAGTAGTCCTACCAGACATTTTACGAATACCGTTTTACCCGACCCGCTGGTGCCGATAATAAGGTTGGTTTTACCCGCCTCAAATGAGGTGCTGATGCCTTTTAAGATGGCCTTATCGTCAAACGATTTCTTCAGGTCTTTAACTTCAATCATGCTGTTTGATTAATATGGTAAACGCAAATTATCAGGTGAGCACCAATGCCACAATGTAATCAAAAAATATAACCAAAATACTGCCATATACTACCGCCCGCGTGCTTGCGCGTCCAATATCTAAGGCTCCGCCCTTTACATAAAACCCTTGGTAGCAGGCCACCGATGCTATTAAAAATGCAAAAATGACCGATTTTACCGTCATAATAACTACGTTAAACGGGTCGAAAAGATAGAGCAGCCCTTTTTGGTAGTTGGCCGGCGATATGCCGTAGTTTTCGGCTGCCCAGTAACCACCGTAAATGCCCAGCATGGCTGCCAGCACAATAAGCGGCGGAACTATAAAAATGGCAGCAATAATTTTGGGCATTACCAGATAGCCGTTGGGGTTAACGCCCATAATTTCGAGGGCGTCAATTTGTTCCGATATGCGCATGGTTCCCAGTTCGCTGGCCATGTTGGAGCCAACCTTACCCGCCAACACCAAGCCCGAAAGGGTAGGGGCCAGTTCAATTATCATGGTATCGCGCACAATAAATCCAATCAGGTAATCGGGGAAAAAAGTGGTTCCCATCTGGTAGGCAAATTGCAAAGCTGTAACGGCACCAACAAACAACGAAATTACCCCTACAATAATGAGTGAGCCAACCCCAATGCCGTTCATTTGCCGCAGCAGTTCTTTCCAGTACATATACAGGTTTTCTGGGCGCGCAAGCATATCGCGCATCATGAGCAGGTATTTTCCAAAGTGGTAGAAAAATTTCATCGGGTATTGTATGCGGGTAAACCGGTTCGGAATGTATTATTTTAATAGGGTAAAAGCTATGAAGTAATCGGCTATGAGTATAAGAATATTAGACAAAACTACGGCGCGGGTGCTGGCCTGCCCAATTTCTATGGCGCCGCCCTCTACATGATAGCCCTGATAACACGAAACCGTAGTTAGCAGCAGCGAAAACACTACTCCCTTTGTAAGCATTAACCGCACATTAAAAGGCACAAAAAACGCCCTAAGTCCTCTTTCGTACTCTTGCAAGGTACTAATATCAGACAAAACGGTTGCCAACATACCCCCGATAATACCTACAAAAGCGGCTACTACAATGAGTGCGGGTATGGTTATTAGGGCGGCAATAATTTTGGTGCCCAGCAGGTAGCCGGGTGTGTTAATGCCCATAATTTCCATGGCATCTATTTGCGAGGTAATGCGCATATTGCCCAATTCACTGGCAATATTGGAGCCTACTTTGCCGGCTAATATCATGCACGATACGGTAGGTGCCATTTCAATTATCATGGAATCGCGAACAATGAAACCCACGTAATACAGCGGCACCAGAAAATCTTGTATCTGGTAGGCAAACTGTATTGCCGTAACGGCGCCAATAAACATGGCCACCATGGCAATAATGGGCACAGATTCTACGCCAATCTGGTTCATTTGCCGCAGCAGTTCTTTCCAGTACATGGTACTGCTTTCGGGCTTGTTAAATATGCGCCCTACCATAACCGTAAACCGTCCTACGTGGTAAAATGGGTTCATTTAAAATTCGTTAGAGCATAAGCTTGTGGGTACATAAAAGATGTTTGCACCCTTTCCTGTTGTGCAAAGTTACTATTTTTTTCAAAGTTGCGCCACAATTCAACATCGGGGCTTTATTTGTGTTATAGCATCGGGCATAATTTTTTCCGGCTTAATTTGTAAAGAAGCATGAATTTTAAGAAACGCTATTTTGATAATAGACTATTATATCTGTTCATAGCGCTGTTTGTACTGGCGGCCTCTTTACAAACTGCCTGTAACAAAGAGGCAGAACAGCCGCCCGAAGGTTCATCGGATTACGGCAAGGGCGTGCTTATTTGCAACGAAGGCTTGTTTCCGAACGGCGCGGGCAGCATCAGCTTTTTTAACCGACAGACAAAAGCGGTTACCAACAACCTGTTTGAAACGGTAAATAACCGCCCATTGGGCAATACGGTACAATCTGTTCATACGCACAATAACCAAACATTTATTGTGGTAAGCAACGCCGGTAGGGTAGAGGTGGTGAACGCCGCAAATTTTACCACCTTAGCCACTATAGAAAACCTGCAACTGCCCCGCTATTTTTGGGGCATTAACAACAACAAAGCCTATATTACCCAGTGGGGCGCCAACGGCTTAACCGGTAGCGTTCAGGTGCTGAATTTGCAAACCATGCAAGTAACTAAAACCGTACCCCTTTCCAAAGGTCCCGAAATGATGGCACAGGCCGGCAACCGCATTTTTATACCCTGCGAAGGCGGCTACGATTTTGAAAACTATGACAACCGCGTGGCAGTTATTGATGTGCTGGTGGATGAATTGCTCACCTATATTGAAGTGCCCGATTACCCCAACAGCATAGTAACCGATGCCAACGGTTTTGTGTGGGTGCTTTGCGGTGGCATTATTACCTATAACCCCGATTGGACGGTAAACGAAATGCAAAGTACTAAAGGCGCTTTGGTAAAAATAGATGCCGCCGCCAACGCCGTAGCAACGGTGTTGGAATTTCCGCAGGTAGCTACCTCCGGAAACCTTACCGTAAATGCAGCCGGTACAGTTTTGTACTACGATTATAACGGGCAAATTTACGCACAGTCTGTAACAGACAACACCT
This sequence comes from Sphingobacteriales bacterium TSM_CSS, assembly GCA_002212985.1. GTDB lineage: Bacteria > Bacteroidota > Bacteroidia > Chitinophagales > UBA2359 > UBA2359. Next base: position 21,934 of record NBMY01000115.1, on the reverse strand, counting down.
TAAACACTCAACCGTTTATTGCCCACAGCTACTACGGCATGGCTGTTGACCCGCAGGAAAACCTGCTGTATGGCGCCGATGCCAAGGACTACCAAAGCAACGGCAGCATAGTGCGCCACCGTCTTACAGACGGCGCGCCCGTAGATACATTTACAGTGGGGGTAATTCCTAATTCGGGGTTTTTCTTTTCTGAGTAATGGTTGGGTAAACCCTTGTCTGTTCAAGGATAATGTGGCTGGCTATTCCTTTTTCTGCTTGCCATTCCAAAAGTTTTTGGGTGGCTGAACGCCTGCCTTCTTATTATGAAGTTGTTGTTCATTATTCAGGCAGCACCCACAATTTGCCGGTGTTGGTAAAGTTACCGGCGGTAAACGTGTAAACGTAAGCGCCTGCCGGTAAATCAAGGCTGATACTCTGGGAGGTTTGCGTTGTTATTGTTTGTTGAGCTACTATACTGCCCTGTAAGTTGTAAACGGTAAAAACAACCTTTTCATAAGCCTGAAACCGGGTTAAGTTGAGGGTTAAGGATCCGCTGGAGGGGTTTGGATATACAAGGTAATTGGCAGTTGGTGAAACGGAGGCTATGCCGGTGTTTAAATCGTTAATATACCTTGCCACAATCATGTCGTTATTGGTTCCGCTGTACACTTTACCGGCGGCTACTATGCTGCCGTTGTCTTGCAAAGCAACAGTGTTAAATTCATGCATACTATTGGCAACCACATCGGTAGTAATGTGCCCTGTTGTGCCAAAGGTAAGGTCGGGGCTGCCATTGGGCAGGTAACGCCACAAGGCAAAACTTTTGGGGTCTAAGAACGAGCCACCTATGGAGCCTGCCAGCAAAATTTTACCATCGGGCTGAATAATCAGGTCATTGGCAACATCATACGGTTGGGCATTAAAAGTTACCAGTCCGGCATTGCCAAAATCGGGGTCTAATTGTCCGTCCGAAAGGTATTTAAGCAGTACCATGTCCAGTTCAAGGGTTACGGGCAAGGTGGTAAAGCCGGCTACATATATATTGCCCTGATTGTCTGTATCCATGCCAAACGCATCATCAACGCCGCCGTTCACGGGGGTAATCACCTTGCCATTGGTGCCAAAGGTGGTATCGGGAGTGCCGTTTTCATTTACCCTTACTACCAATATATCAAAGTTGGAAAAGCCAATAAACGGGGCTTCAAAATGCCCCGATGCCACAATTTTACCATCGGGCTGCACTATGCAACTGGTTAGTTCGTTATCTATGGCTTCGGGGGTAAATTTCACCACTCCATTTGTGCCAAAGCCAGTATCTAACTGCCCGTTTTCAAGAAATCTTATGATGGAAGGGGCATTTCTGAGTTCAAAACCTACCGTTTCAGCTACCGTACCCGACACTACAATTTTACCATCGGGTTGTATGGCGAGGGCTTGCAGGTAATCATCAAAGGGCGATAAAGGCGCTATTACCACTCCGTTTGTACCGAAATCGGGGTCTAAATTGCCCGATTGGTCTAACCTGATGAGCAACATATCGGCAGTATAATCGGTTTCTACATTAAAGTAAATGCCGCCTACAATTATTTTGCCATCGGCGGTAAGGGCAAGTGCATAGCCATAGGTTTCGCCCGAACCGGCGTAAGCAAAAACGCCGTTTGTGCCAAAACTCATATCGGGTGTGCCATTGGTGTTTAAGCGCAGCACTTTCAGTTCACCGGTAAAGGAAGCGGTAAGCGCCACGCCGGTAGCCAATATTTTTTGGTCGGGTTGTAAAACTATCTGGTTAAGGTTGTCCTGAAACCCAAAATCATGAATGTAATAGCCGGTATTGTTAAACGAGGGGTCTAAACTGCCGGCCGGCTGGGCAGCGGCATTGTTGCGGGTAAAGCCAAGCAAAAAGATGCAGAAAAGAAGTAAAGTTAATTTTTTCACTCTATTATAAATTTAATGGTTTGTATTTTGAGGATTGCAAGATACTCCCGCTTGTCTCACTTTGAAGTCTGTAGTACTAAATTAAATACAAAGCAGAATTGTTGAATCCCGAACAAATATTTCTGCAAAACCCTTTACCGCCTCCGCAGTATTTGACCTTTGTGGGTTAATAGCAAAGTACTTTTGGTTTATTTTGAAAAAAAAGTAAAAAAAATTTTTCCCTGCTGTAACTTTTCGGCAGCATTAACCGATTAACGGGCGTATGACAACAAAAGAGTACAATATCTGCGTTGACCTTTACACCGACCGCGTGTATCGTTTCATTCTGAAAAACATCAGAAATGAAGCCGATGCGGAGGATATTGTACAAAATGCGTTTGAAATACTCTGGAAAAACGCTGAAAAAGTAGAACCCGACAAAGCCCGTGCCTACCTCTTTAGCGTGGCACATAAAAACATGATTGATTTTATGCGTAAAAACAGCCGTACCGACCAAATGGAAGAAATACCCGATTATTTTTCGGTAAGCGCCGGCAATCCTGTATCGGAATTATCCGATGTATTGAACCAAAGCCTTTCAAAACTTACCGAAGTACAAAGGTCTGTATTACTGCTGCGCGATTACGAAGGATACAGCTATGAAGAAATAGCCCAAATTACCGAACTAACCGAAGCTCAGGTGAAGGTATATATTTACCGGGCAAGACAAAAGATGCAGCAATTTTTGGTAGGACTCGACAAAATTCTCAACTAACCCCATGAAAAACGCTACCCTTTAGCAAACCATTTATCCATAGTACAATGAACATTAACCGTCATAACTACGAAGAGTACATACTGGAGTACCTTGAAGGAACCCTTAACCCCAAAACACAGGCGGAATTGGAAGCCTTTTTGGCCAATAATCCCGATGTTGCGGACGAAGTTAGCGCCCTTGCTGCCGGTATGCCAATTCTGGCAGCAGATACCGACGTAGTTTTTGCACGAAAAAATGAACTCAAAAAACCCGAAAATCCCAAAACTGTGGCATTTTGGGGCAATAACCGGGGGCGTTTTTTTGTATTGTCGCTAGCGGCTGCTTTTATTTTGTTTGCCTTGGGGTGGTGGGTAATTACCAGCATTAACACACTTGAAACACAAAGCGGCACTGTACCGGTTGCGCACCAAGCCTCTGCACCCGCAGCGCCAACAACAGCCTCCGTTGAGGCACTACCTGTCGGTTCCGGTAATATAGACCCGGCCACATCGGGTACGCCTGTTATGGCAGCGGCAACAAAACCCTTACAGTCAGGCCTTGGAACTCGTAAACAAAGTACAGCACATACAACCAGCACCTTTCCTGTATATGATCAATTATCGGGCAGCCAAAAGCAAAGGTCACAAAATGTTGCCTCCATTCAAACAGCCAATTTGCCTATGCCTGCAGTAGCACCAAGTGAGCAAACACTCACCAAAATGGTTGTTGCCCCTCAAATTTTATCAAAACCGGCAAATGCGGTAATCATAGGACAAGCACCAAGACCGGTATTGGCGCTGCAACAAGTTGGCAGAATTGCTGCTACCAAAGAACCCGAATTATTGGCACAGGAAAACACCACACAAAGTAAAGCGCTCAGGGCAATTGGTAAAATTTTATTTAGCAAAAAACCAAACCGACGTTTACCAAGCGAAGAAACCGGAAGCGAAAGTATGATTGCCCAATTAACCAACTCCATCGTTCCCGAAGCCTACCGAGAGACCACCGAACCCATTGATGCTTCCATCAGCTTTTCGTTGGCGGTAAGCCCCGGCACACACCGCATTCTCAAAGATTTGTTAAACCGTTAACTTTAAAAAATACCTTACACAATGAAAAACCTTTTAATTGCAATTCTCATGTTTGTAAGCCTGTTTGCAGGCGCGCAAAATGCCCCGAAGACGCCCGTTCCCCCACAAGCGCCGCTGCCACCCGATGCTGCCCAACCGGTTCTTCCGCCTGCACCACCGGCGCAACCCGGCCAGCCAGACACCACCACTATTAAAATTGGAAAAAGCATTCAAATAAAAGTGGTTGATAAAGACAAAAAGGAAAAGCCCGATGCCGAAGAACAAACCTACCGCATTGATGTGGAAACAGATAACGATGAATTGGGCGAAGAAATAGAACGCGCTGTTCGCGAAGCGCTGCAAGGACTTAACAACGTGGAAGTAGAATTAGATATTGACCACAAAGAAATAGCCCGCCAAATGCAACGCGCACAAGAGGAAATTGGACGTGCCCAAAAAGAACTGGCCGAACAAATGCGCCGTTTAAATGAAGATGAGCAAGGCCGCCAAAATGAAGAAGCAAAACGCGAACTCGAAAACGCCCGCCGCGAACTGGAAGATGCACAGCGCGAAATTGAACAGGAAATGCGTGAACTGCAACGGGAAATGGAAGATGACAAGCAAATACAAATTAATATTGGCAAAGAAAAACACGAAATGCCCGAAGCAAAAGCGCAGCATAAATTCCCCCGCATTAAAACCCGATGGGTGTTGTTTGATATGGGTGTAAGTACCTACATGAATAACGGCTCGTTTAACATGCCTCTGGAACTTGAAAACTTTGACCAACGGTATGGCCGATCGCTCAACTACCAGTTGCATGTTTTCAGGCAGCGGGTAGGGTTGGTTAAAAACAATGTAAACCTATTGTACGGCCTTGGCTTTGATTTTAGCAACTACAGTTTTGAAAACCCCATCACCCTGCTCAAAAATAGCAATCCGTTGGAAGTAACTATTGATAATGCTATTGACTACAAGAAAAACAAATTGGTAACAACCGCGCTGAATATACCCCTTATGCTCAATTTTGAAACCAATCCGCGCCGTCCGGGTAAATCTTTCAGGCTCAGTGCAGGGGTGTATGGCGGTTTGCTCATTGGTTCGCATACGCGCCAAAAAAGCGAAGAGTTAGGCAACAACAAAGAGCGCGACGATTACAACCTGAACAAACTTCGCTACGGTTTTGTGGGTCAAATTGGCGTTGGGCCTATTAACTTCTATGCCAATTACTCCCCGCAATCACTATTCAGAGATGGCCGCGGCCCCGATTTGCAGCCGTTTAATGTTGGATTGTCTATCATTCCGTTTTAAGGTAAACATGTATAAAAAGGAGGCTATCCGAAAGGGCAGCCTCCTTTTTTTGTTTAATGCCGGCAGGTGCAATAATAGGGAACGTGCTATAAGGTTCCGCGCAATTCCTGTTCGCGTTCAATAGACTCAAACAACGCTTTAAAATTGCCTTTGCCAAAAGATTTGGCGCCGCAGCGTTGTATAATTTCAAAGAAAACGGTGGGTCGGTCTTGCACCGGTTTGGTAAATAGTTGTAGCAGGTAGCCCTCATTATCTCGGTCAACCAGAATATTGAGTTTTTTAAGGGTTTCCACATCTTCGTTAATGGTGCCAACGCGTTCAAACAGGTCGTCGTAGTAAGTATCGGGCACATACAGGAATTCTACTCCCCGTCGGCGTAGTTCAGAAACGGTAAAAATAATATCATCGGTAGCTACGGCAATATGTTGCACGCCGGCACCGTGGTAAAAATCAATATACTCTTCAATTTGCGATTTTTTTCGGCCTTTTGCGGGTTCGTTAATAGGGAATTTAATATAGCCGTTTCCGTTGCTTACCACTTTGCTCATAAGGGCAGTATATTCGGTAGAAATGTCATGATCGTCAAAGGTGATGAGCAGTTTAAAACCCATTACCTCTTCGTAAAACTGTACCCATTTGTTCATATCGCCCAACTCTACATTGCCCACACAATGGTCAATATATTTCAGTCCTACCGGTTTAATTTCAAAGTTTGATGATTTGGGTTGATAGCCGGGCAAAAAAGCACCGTTGTAGTTTTTTCTTTCTACAAATTTGTGAATGGTTTGCCCATAGGTATGAATGGCAGAAATGATCACTTCGCCATGGTTATCTCGCAATACGGTGGGTTCTATGGCAGGTTTTGCGCCGCGTTTTACCGTTTCTTCAAAAGAACGGCGGGCATCATCAACCCACAGGGCCAGCACCTTTACACCGTCGCCATGTTGCATTAAGTGTTGGTTAATGCCCGATTCGGGGGTAAGGGGGGTGGTTAAAACAAGTCGAATTTTATCCTGCTGCAAAACATAAGAGGCAAACTCTTTTTGCCCCGTTTCGAGTCCTGCATAAGCTACCAGTTTGTACCCGAATGCTGCCTGATAGTAGTAGGCAGATTGTTTGGCATTGCCAACATACAGTTCAATATGGTCGGTGCCGTTAATGGGTAGAAAATCGGCAGTGCCTGCCGGATTTTCCTGTTGCAAAGTATGTGATAGGGGTGTCATTTGATGAAGGTTTTATTGATTAAAAATAAGTTTTGTTGTTTGCTATTAGAAAATTAGAGCAAAAAGCTATTCTTTATTTTTCTTCTTCAGTTCTTCCAGCTCTTTCAGCAATGCTTCCTTTTGTTTCCGTTCTTTTTCAAGTTCTTTCCCTTTTTCTTTAAGTTCTTTTCCTTTTTCTTTAAGTTCTTTTTCCTTTTCCATTAGTTCTGTTTCTTTTCTAAGTATCAGTTCGTCTTTTACCCGCAAAACTTCATCAATTGAATTGTCAATTTCCTCTTCTATCATAATTTGGGCCTGCACTTCCTCGCTTTGAGCGGCAAAGGAAAGTCGTTCCAATACTTTTTTCAGGTCTTCGTCTTCAATTTGGTTTAAATCTTGCGGAAAACGGAGCAGCCAGGGTTGTTGGGAGCTAAATACCCACTGTTGGTTAAAAACCGATAAGATTTTTTCTATTTTGTTTTTTGCCTTTTCGGGCAGAAACGGTATTTGTACAATATAGCAATCATGCGTAAGTTTTTCTATAAACTCGTCTTTTTGGGTGATAATTTCACCGTTCAGCAAATCATGATAAACCCGGTTTACCTTTAACAAAGCATGTTTTACCGATAACGGAAAACCAAGTATGTAAATGGTAATAATGGGTAAACTTTGCCGGATGCCGTTTATTTCATCAGGTTTGCTGTAATTTTCGCCTAAATAACGCCTGAAACGCAGTACATCAATGGGTTGTTTCCCTTTTTGCAGTTCAATCAGCACCTTTTTTTCTTCTCCGGTTTCGGTTTTAATAACGGCGCTGAAATCGAGGCGGTAAACTGTAAGCAGGTGCTTTTTGGAAGTAGCTGTTTTTTCCTGTGGTTTTATTTCCAAAGAAAGTATGTCTTCTCCGGTAAGCAAACGCAAAATGCTTTTGGCTATCCGAAGGTCTTCCATCAGAAACTTAAAAACACTGTCGTATATGGGGTTAGCTATCAGCATTACAGCAATTTTTTATTTTCAGCTTTTGGGCGGCCGGGCGTTTACCCGGCATAATCTAGCCACGAAAGGTAGTAATCGGGTTCTTCAATTTGCAGCGCCTGCCGTGTAAGTTGCAGGGGTTTAAAAGTATCAACCATTACTGCAAGTTCCCGGGTTTCCTTTGCTCCGATGCTTTTTTCAACTGTTCCGGGGTGTGGTCCGTGGGGTATGCCGCCCGGGTGCAGGGTTATTTGACCGCGTTTTACGTTTTTCCGGCTCATAAAATCACCGTCAACATAATACAGTACCTCGTCAGAGTCAATATTGCTGTGGTGGTAGGGGGCGGGTATGGCCAACGGGTGGTAATCATACAGGCGCGGCACAAAAGAACAAACTACAAACCCCTTTGATTGGAAGGTTTGGTGAATGGGTGGCGGCATGTGTACGCGGCCAGTAAGCGGCTCAAAATTATGAATGGAAAACCCGAAAGGATAGCAGTACCCGTCCCACCCAATAACATCGAAAGGATGAAAGGCGTAGGAATAGGGGTACAGCAATCTTTCCTTTTTAATAAACACCCTGAAATCGCCTCTTTCGTCGTGAGTTTCCAGGTTTTGCGGTGTTTTAATATCGCGTTCGCAAAAAGGAGCATGTTCCATCAATTGCCCGGAGTTGGAAAGATAGCGGCGCGGAAACTCAATAGGGCTGAATGATTCTACAATAAATAGCCGATTATCGGGCGTATCGAAAAAAAGTTGGTAAATGGTTCCGCGCGGAATTACCAGATAATCGCCATATTCAAACTGAATACTGCCGTAACAGGTTTTGAGCATACCGGAACCCTGATGTATGAATATCATTTCATCGGCATCGGCATTTTTGTAGTAATAGTCCGATGTAGAGTGCCGGGGAGCGGCTAAACTGATATGACAATCGTTGTTTACCAATACCGGCACGCGACTTTGCAGGTAATCATCGGCGGCCGGAATAGAAAACCCCTGAAAACTGCGCGGCTGCAATTGCCGGTCTAACACTACATCGGGTGCTACAGATTTTGGTTTGCCTAAATTTCTGATAACGGTAGGCGGGTGGCAATGGTATAACAAGGAGTAAGCATCAGAAAACCCTTCGGTACTGAACAGTTCTTCGGCATACAAACTGCCGTCGGGTTTTCTGAACTGGGTATGTCTTTTAGGGGGAATTTGCCCCTCTTTTTGATAGTGTGGCATAATAATTGGCAGTTTAGCATGTATGGTACAACCCCTCGCTGCGAGGAGATGCTTAACAATATTTTTGCTCACAAAGATACAAATAAAGAGGCAAAAACTTCCGAAAGCCGGAAACAAAATGCCTGCATGTTTAGTACCGTTTTTAGTAACTAATCTAATTGTACAAGTGGCAGCAGCAGTTGTTCTATTTTATTGTTCATTTGGCTGTTGGTGCAGGTATAGCGGTTTACCAAAACGGCAAAAGCCACCAATTGTTTCGATTTGGTTAGCGCATAACCGGTAAAGGCACGGCAGTTTTTAATATAGCCGCTTTTAGCCCTTATTTTACCTGCGGCTGCCGTTCCGTTCAGGAAACTTTTCAGAAAACCGTCGTCGTTGGCCATACCTGCCTGGGGCAGCGATTGGTAAAATTCATCAAAATTGGCATTGGCGGCGTAGCTTGCCAGCATATCGGCAAGTTGGCGGGCGGTTATGGAATTGGCCGGTGAAAGCCCGCTGCCGTCGTGTATAATCAGGCCAGTTAGGTCTATACCCCTCGATTGCCAATATTGTTTTATCGCTTTAATGCCGTTTTCAATGGTTCCTTGCCCGTATTGCTGTTTGCCCATGGCGCGCAGTATAGTTTCCGCAAACAGGTTCACGCTGCGTTTGTTGGTCCAATATACAATTTTGCTTAGCGGGGGCGATTGGGTATTTAATAAAGTAAACCGCTGGCTGGCAGGGATGTTGCCGGCCAATTGCAGTTGCCTTACAGTTACGGGTTGGGAAGAAATGGTTATGCCGGCATTTTTCAGTGCATTTTGCAGGCTAAAGGCTGCAAATAGTGCAGGTTCGGGCGCCGCCCCTCTTACAATAAAGCTGCTTTGATTGGGCGGTATGGTGCCTCTTATGTAAAACACGGGGTTATAAGGCGCACCGTACAAAAATGCTTCGTCGCCGGTTCCGGCTGCACCTGCGGTTACTTCGTTAATTAGCTGAAGATTAGGAACTTCGGGAATTAATTTAATCAACTTGGCCGCAGTACCTGTTTTTCCCGATGAAAAAATTAAATCGTATCGGTTTTCATGAAAATTTAACCCGCTAACACCTGCGCCATAGTAGTTGCCAATGTCTTCCCAAACCCATTGTCTGGGCAGCATATCATCGGGGAAAAAAGAAGCATCGCCAATAACCTGTCCTTCAATATTTTTAATTCCCTTTTTTTGTACTGCTGCTACCCACTGCTCCAAAATCCGTTCATAAGCAGTAGCCATGTCGCTTCGGTTGGTGGCTAAGGTGGGGTCGCCGCCGCCGGTAATGTAGAGGTTTCCTTTAAGTACGCCTTTCGCATCAATAATGCCATCGTATTCCAGTTTGGTGGTAAAAGTATAGTTGCCCCCCAAAACAGATAATGCCGCAGCAGTAGTAACTACTTTTAGAGTAGATGCCGGGCTAAGGGTTTTATGCGCATTATAAGTTGCTATTACCTCGCCCGATTTAACATCTTTTACATAGTAACCCCATGTGGCAGTTTGCAGGTCGGGGTCATTGTCAAATCGGGTTATGGCATTCAGTACCGCCTGATATTGTAAGGGTTTAGGCTGAGCCAACACAGCAAGAGGGGCTATAAAGCAAGGCTGCAGCAATGCATAGAACCCAATAATTGCCAAATACTTTACACGCATAAAGCCATCGTTTTTTTTCAGTAGTTATTGTAAATAGAGTTGCCGGCAAATTATCAAAAAATATCGGGCTGGCTCAAAAATATTTCTTAATCTTGTACTTTAGTTTGCCTGCAAATTACATTTTTTATTTTTGAACTGCTTATGTATCCAAAATACAAATTAGTTGGCTTGTTGCTTGCCCCGCTTCTTTTTGTTTTAATGCTCCTGTTGCCCCCGCCCCTGCAAATGAGCCCTCTTGCCTGGAAAGTATTGGCCAGTGCCTTATGGATGATGATTTGGTGGTTTACCGAAGCTGCTCCCATACCCGTAACTTCTTTGCTGCCTTTAGTTTTATACCCTTTGCTTGGCATAGCTTCTATGAAAAATGCAGCAGCGCCTTATGCTAACCCGGTGGTGTATTTGTTTATGGGTGGTTTTTTTATTGCACTGGCTATGGAAAAAAGCGGGTTGCACCGCCGCATTGCCCTAAATATTGTAAAAAGAACAGGCGCTACTGCCAACGGCATTATTTTGGGTTTTATGCTCAGCACCGGTTTTATCAGCATGTGGGTAAGCAATACGGCAACTACTGTGATGATGTTGCCCATAGCAGCTTCGGTTGTGGCGCTGTTTGAACAAAACCGTCAAATTTCCAAACAGCAGTTTGGCATGTTTTCATTATCGCTCATGCTATCGGTGGCTTATGCAGCCAATACGGGTGGTATGGCAACATTAATAGGCACGCCGCCCAATATGGTATTTGCAGGCTTTATGCAAGAAACCTATAAGGTACAAATTGGCTTTTTGCAATGGATGATGGTAGGGTTTCCCATGGCGCTTGTATTGTTGATAATAACCTATTGGGTACTTACTAAACTGATGTATCCAAATAAAATAGGTAAAATAGATTCCGGCTCGCATGAATATATACAAGAGCAACTTAATGCACTTGGGAAAATGAGCAAAGCAGAAAAAATGGTGACAGCCATTTTTTTTATGACTGCAGGCGGCTGGATTTTAAGGCCGCAAATAGCTGAAGGACTAAAATTTTTGCTCCCCGATGCCGACTTTTCAGATACCACCGTAGCAATGATTGGCGGGTTGGCTACCTTTTTAATGCCTTTAAACTTGTCTAAAGGAACATTTCTGTTGCATTGGGAGGATGCAAAAAAGTTGCCTTGGGGAATATTATTGCTTTTTGGCGGCGGTTTGGCGCTTGCCGATGCCATGGAAAATGCCGGCATCGTAGAAATGATTGGAAACAGCATTCAGGCAGCACATTTACCGGTATTGGCAATTTTAACTCTATTGGTGGCAATCATGATTTATGTTGGCGAACTGATGAGCAATGTTGCCCTTGTAACCATTTTTTTACCGGTTGTTGCCGGCATTGCGCAAGGAACAGGGGTAAACATGCTGCTCTTTACCATACCCATTACCCTTGCATCGAGCGCCGCCTTTATGTTGCCTATGGGTACTCCGCCCAATGCTATTGTTTTTTCGAGCGGCTATATCACCATGCCCCAAATGGCTAAAGCCGGTATGGTGCTCGATACAATATCGGTTGCCGTTACCGCAGCCATTACCTACACATTAGTAAAGTGGGTTTTTGGCGTGTAATCTGCCCTTTCACTAAAACAAAATAAAAATAAGCAACTTAAACACTTGAAATTATGAAAATAGTTTCATAAATTTGTGCGTTATTAATAAAGACAATCCATTTTTTAACCAAAATACCAATCATCATGTCGGCATTACATCACCAAATAGTAATTGTGGGCGGCGGAACCGCGGGTATTACCGTTGCTGCACAACTGTTGCGAAAAAACAAAGCATTGGACATTGCCATTGTTGAACCTTCTGAGAAACATTACTACCAACCCGCATGGACATTGGTGGCCGCCGGCACTTACCGGATAGAAGATACCGTTCGGCCCGAAGCCGATTACATGCCGGCCGGCGTTACCTGGCTGAAGGATATGGTTACAGGACTTAACCCGGAAGAAAACAATCTTACGCTTTCCGATGGGCGAATCGTGAGTTATGATTATTTAGTGCTTTGTCCAGGCATACAAATTGACTGGCATAAAATTAAAGGACTGAAAGAAACGGTAGGTAAAAACAATGTTTGCTGTAATTATGATTTTAAGCTGGCGCCCTATACATGGGAAGCCCTAAAAAATTTTAAAGGCGGAACAGCCCTTTTTACCAACCCCAACACTCCTGTTAAATGCGGCGGCGCCCCTCAAAAAATTATGTACCTTGCAGCCGATTATATGCGCAAAAACAGCCTGCTCAGTAAGAGCGATATTCATTTTACTACTGCAGGCGGGGTAATTTTTGGCGTGAAAGTTTTTGCCGAAACTTTGAATAAAGTGATTGAGCGATATGGAATTAAAACCGATTTCCATCTGAATTTGAAGGAGATCCGCCCCGAGGCTCAGGAGGCTGTTTACGATGTGCTGGAAAACGGCCAACCTGCTGGTGAAAAGGTAATGCACTACGATTTTATTCATGTAACTCCACCCATGAGCGCGCCCGATTTTATTAAACAAAGCCCGCTTGCCAATGCCGCAGGATGGATTGACGTAGATAAACATACCTTGCAAAGTACTAAGTTTGCCAACGTATTTGGTTTGGGAGATGCAGCCGGCACACCCAATGCCAAAACCGGTGCCGCCATTAGGAAACAAGCGCCTGTTTTGGTGCATAACTTGTACAATTTTATTAAAAACGGCAACCTTGCCGATGCACATTCCTATAATGGTTATGGCTCATGCCCGCTCATTACGGGGTATGGTAAATTAGTTTTAGCCGAGTTTGACTATAACAATAACCCCACGCCTTCATTTCCTTTTATTAATCAGGCAAAGGAACATTACAGCATGTGGCTTATGAAAAAATACGCCCTGCCTTTTATGTACTGGAACCTGATGCTGAAAGGCTTGGCTTGATTTAGACAACACTGTTAAAGCAGTGTGTTAAGGTTTACCACCCATTTTCCGAAATCAGGTAGGCAAGGGCAGACATGGCCGCTGCACCTAATTTCAATTCGCGCTCGTTAATTTTATCAAACGTGTCGTTGGGGGTGTGGTGGTAGTTAAAGTACCGTTGCGGGTCGGGAACTAAACCTAAACAGGTTGCGCCGTTATCTTTAAGGTATTTAACATCAACGCCGCTAAACCCTTTCTCAAACATATGTAAACCGTATTGTTCCAGTATTGGGCGATATTGTTGCAGGGTGGCCAGATTTTTTGCCGTAACTGAGTCGGAGGCAGTTTCCATGGTAAACCCGCGCGGAGAAAACCCGCCCCTGTCCGATTCGATGGCGGCAATACATTTTTCGCCGTTTTTTCGGGCCCAACTTGCATATTCCTGCGCACCTTTAGCGCCGTTTTCTTCATTCATAAACAATACGCAGCGTATGGTTCGGGTGGGCTGTATGCCAAGCGCTTTAAGCGTTCTTATTACTTCAATAGATTGAACACAGCCGGCGCCGTCGTCGTGTGCGCCCTCGCCGTTATCCCATGAATCGAGGTGACCGCCAACCACAATCACTTCATCGGGATATTTTGTGCCTTTAACTTCACCAATTACGTTAAAAGACGGGCGGTCTTTTCGGTTTTCGCAGGAAAAATTTAAGTAGAGCGCAAGGTTTGGGTCTTTAGTAAGCAGTCCGCTTAACAGGTCGGCATCGCGGGTAGCAATGGCAGCGGCGGGTATTTTGGCAATACCATCTTCGTAAGCCATGCCGCCGGTATGCGGATGCTCATCGGAGTTGCTGGCCAACGAACGCAGTACATAGGCAACAGCGCCCAATTTTGCCGCTTTGGATGCGCCGCTGTATCGTCCGCCCACACAAGCGCTATAGGCATCAAAGGGGTCAATAAAATGTTGGTCAAAAGCGCGGTTCAGGTAAACAATTTTACCCTGTACCATCTTTTTATCCAATTTATCCAGCATTTCAAGGCTGTCAATCATGAGAACGGGAGCTGAAATGCCCCAAGGGCCGGTGCCTACCGAGTTGCCAAGCGCGCAAATGTTTACCTCCTGCCAACCAATATGTTTGCTGATGATGCGGGCTTTTTCGGGCGAGGTTCTAAGCCAATGCGGTACCATAACCGGTTGCAGGTAAGTAGAATCGGCATTGGTGAGTTCAAGCGTTTGTTTCCCCCACTCAACGGCTGCGGCGGCTTGGGGTGAACCACTTAGCCTGCCGCCTATTCGCTTGCAGAGATACTCCAAATCGGAATAGCATTTGCCATTGGCGAGTATATGGTTAAATATATTCCTTATTTCCTGCTCGCCGGAAAAACGCCCATTTTGGGTAATGAAAGGCATGGCTGATAAGTACAAGAGCAGGCAAACAAAAGCGCCAAAACCCGTAACAAGTGAGTGCATGTGTGAAAATTTCATAAACAAACAGCCTATTTAGAAATGGTGAATAAAGTACCCGATTGCGGTGTTCAATATTCTTGATCGGGCAATTTGAAAAGCGAAGTAAATACAATTTACCCGAAAAATGCTGTAAATGCCCCCAAGATTGTGCAATTTGCCTTATTTTACCGCTCAACACAGGAAATTCTGTATTTTTACTGCAATGCAGCACATGCAAATTTACAATTGGTTTACGCATAAACGACTATAGAATGGATACCGCTAAAACAACCGGCATACAACTGCAATGGGTGCTGAAACCCTTTCATGCACTTACCGTGTATGAACTGTACGAAATTTTGAGGCTTAGGCAGGCAGTATTTGTGGTAGAGCAAAACTGTGTTTTTATTGATAACGACCGCATAGATTTGCAAGCGTTTCACCTTATGGGGCATAATGCCGGTGGCGAAATAGTTGCACATGCCCGCATCATTCCCCATAGCGTGGTTTATACACAAGCCTCCATTGGCAGAGTGGTAACAGATGCCTCGCTTCGCGGCACCGGCGCCGGACAGTTGCTGATGAAGCAAGCCATAGCCCGTTTGGAACATTTATTTGGCAAGGTGCCGGTACGCATAGAGGCTCAATTTTATTTGCTTCGGTTTTACCGTTCTTTCGGGTTTGTTGAAGAAGGAGCTGTGTATATTTTAGACGGAATTGAACATATTCAAATGGTTCGGCCTGCGGCAGAACCATAATTACTCCGATGTGTTTTCGGGTGCAAGCATGCTGCAAACAGGGCAGTTTTGCGGGTTGTGCCCACGGGCCGGGCAGTACTGCCTGCCAAAGTAAATTATTTGCAGGTGCAATTTATTCCAGGTGTTTTCGGGAAAAATGCGTTTCAGGTCTTTTTCGGTTTGTTCCACATTTTTACCGTTGGTTAAACCCCATCGGGTAGCAAGCCGATGTATGTGCGTATCGACCGGAAAAGCAGGTACACCAAATGCCTGACTCATAACTACCGATGCCGTTTTATGCCCAACGCCCGGCAAGGCTTCCAACGCTTCAAATGTTTGGGGCACCTGGCCGCCGTGTTTTTCAATGATGATTTGGGAAAGTCCGTAAATGGCAGCCGATTTTCGGGGCGACAAACCACAGGGGCGAATGATGTCTTCTATTTCTTTTACTGATAATTTTACCATATCCTGTGGCGTATGGGCACGAGCAAACAGTATGGGGGTAATTTTATTTACCCGTTCATCGGTGCATTGGGCAGACAATACAACGGCAACCAGCAATGTGTAGGCATCGGTATGTTGCAGTGGTATGGGTTGTTCGGGGTATAACCGGTCAAGCGTTTGCATGATAAATGCGGCTTTCTCTTCTGTATTCATTCTCAAATCTTTATTCATTGTTAAAATTCAATATAAACCCAAGCTGTTGCAAATGTTGCCAAAACAAAGGGTACGATTTGGACACTACATCGGGATGTTGAATAACAACGCCATTGGCATATTTCATAGAAAGCGGGGCGAAGGACATGGCCATTCGATGGTCGTGCCATGTTTCAAAAAGCGGGGTAGTTTGAGCAGGTTTACCCGATGCAAACCCGAGTTGCCAGGTGTTGCCTTGCCCGGTAAAAACAGCGTTTACCTTAGTCAGTTCCTGTTGCAGGGCTGCGGTGCGGTCGGTTTCTTTAATTTGCAGGGTTTGCAGTCCGCTAAACTGAGCAGGAATTTGCAAGCCGGCGCAAATAACGGCCAGCGTTTGGGCTATATCGGGGCAGTGCAGGAAATCATAGCTAAAACTGCGCGGAAGCATAACAGGCAATTTGGTAAGCAGAATACCTTCATCGGTAAAGTGAGTTTGAACGCCCAAAGTGGACATGATTTGCGGCAACACCGAGTCGCCCTGAAGGCTGTTTTCCTGCAGCCCCGATAAAAGCAGGCGGGCATTTCCGGCAAAGGCTGCCATGGCATAGTAATACGATGCGGCACTCCAATCTGCTTCTACAAATAAAGGCTTGGGTTGGTAGGCTTGAGGCGGTATGGTAATGGTTTGGGCTGTTTTTTGGTAATGAATGCCAAAATAGTGCATAAGCTGCAAGGTCATGTCTAAGTAAGGTTCCGATACCACATCGGTAGTGAGCTGAATTTGTAGCCCGTTTTGCAAGGTTGGGGCAATCAGCAAAAGCGCCGAAATAAACTGACTGCTTACATTGGCCGGCATGGTAACCTTTCCGCCGGCAAGCGGTTTTCCGATGATTTTAAGAGGCGGAAACCCATATTGCCCAAGGAAAGAAATATCGGCACCCAATTGTTGCAGGGCTTCTGTTAACGGAGCTATGGGGCGTTGTTTCATGCGCTCTGAGCCGGTTAGCACCCAATAGCCGGGTTGTGTGGCAAGAAAGGCGCATAAAAAGCGCATGGTGGTGCCGGCTGCGCCAACGTCAATTACCGGCGGCAGGTGTTGCAGGGCATGTTGCAATATTTGGGTATCATCGGAATTTGAAAGATGGGTTACCGGCAGTTCACCCTTGCAAAGCGCTTTAATAATGAGCGCCCTGTTGCTGATGCTTTTTGAGCCATCGAGCCAGATATGCCCTTCCAGCTTGTTGTCGGGCGGCGCTAAAACAGAAACGTATTGCATCAGACAAATAAATTATTTAAGAAATGGAGCGCTTCGGTAATTTCCTGCTCGCTTACGGTGCAATCAATTTGAGCCGCACCAATTTGCGTAAGCAAGGTGCAGTTAATGTTACCTTCCTTGTTTTTTTTGTCGTTGGCAATATAGTGCAAAATTTTCGGGAAATGCAACGCCTGAATAGGGTAGGAGGGAGCCAGGTTTCGCAGCAGGTTAACCGCTGTTTGTAATTGGGATTGGGGCAATTGCAGTTTTTTTTCAGACAGGTACAATTCGGCAATCATACCCAGGGCAACGGCTTGACCATGCAGCAACGGCTCAGAACCTGCATGCAGCGAAAAACTTTCAATACCATGCCCAATGGTATGCCCGAAGTTTAACTTTTTGCGAACATTTTTTTCAAAAGGGTCGGCTTTTACAATATCGTATTTAATGGAAACAGATTGGTAAATATAAGAACTCCAGTTTATTAGGGGTGTTAAGGGCAAAAGATTGCCCAACTCGGGTAAAATATTTGCATCGGCAATAAGGGCATGTTTCACCATTTCCGACAGGCCGCTTAAAATTTGCGTAGGTGGCAAGGTATTTAGAAAAACAGGGTCAATAAAAACAGCCGAAGGATTGGAAAAAGCCCCGATACTGTTTTTAATGCCGCCAAAATCTATGCCTACCTTGGCGCCAACCGAGGCATCTACCTGCGCCAGCAATGTTGTTGGTATTTGAATAAAATTAATTCCTCTTTTATAGGTGGCGGCGCAAAAACCGCCCATATCGCCAATAACTCCGCCGCCTAAGTTTATGAGCAGTGCATTTCGGTCGGCTTGGTTGGTCAACAAAGCGTCCCAAATTTGTGTGCAGGTGTTCAGGTTTTTATGTATTTCGCCGGGTTCAATGGTTATTACAACGGCATTTTGAAGCGAAGGGGCATAATTTTGCAAAACAGGCAGGCAATGCCGGCAGGTATTGGCATCAACCAGAATAAAATAGCCTGAAAAACGGTTGTTTTGTAAAAAAGCGCTTACCTGTTTGGCAATATTCCCGATATAAACCGGGTATTCGGGCAGGTTCAGGCACCTGATTTCGGACAGTTGGTGGTTTGCCATAAATATCGGTAAATTAAAATTTTACCACTTTTATACTCCTTGTTTTACCTGCAGTTTTCCATTGCAGCAGGTATATGCCTTTTGCCAGATTGCGGTTATCAACCAAATGGGTTAAACCGGGTGCAAAAGAAAAATGCCCTGCCGTACTGCCGTTTATTGCCATTAGTTGCGCCGGCACAACCTGCGCCATGTTATTGGTTATTTGCCAGCCGCCATTTAGGGTAATAACAGCCAAATCTTCGCCCGGTTCGGGCGGGTAATTATGGGGTGGCAAAATTCCTACCGGCGGCTCTGCTTCCAAAAAAGGAAGTTGTGTGCAAACAGCATTAAAAACAGCTGCCTCTACCTCATAAAAAGCGCTGTTGGCGGGGGTTGTGTAACCTATGCCGCAACCATTGGTAATAAACACAATGCCGGTTTGCTCCTCATCGGAAAAAAAACTATCGCTCACCAATCCGTAGGCTTCGCCGGCGTGCCCCCACATGGGCACATCGGGGCAAACAATATCGGCATTTGCGGTGTTGGTGGTGCGTTGCAGGCCAAGTCCCCAGCTGTTAAACAAATTGTAATAATTGTTGCCGTTTGTGCCGTTATAAGTCCATTGCACGGTTTTCATGAGTTGGGCGGAAGCTTCGGTTAACAGCGCCGCGCCATTGTAACTGCCGTTGTTAAGCAGCAGGATGTTGATTTTTGCCATATCGGGCGCCGAAATTCTGAGGCCGCCCTGCGGGGCATACCGCAACCCGTTAGACCCGATGACATACCCCGACATATCGGGTTCGGGCGGTAAAGTTCCGTTATAGTTATCGGCCTGCGGCACCCAGTTTCCGCTTTGTTTGCGGTACAAAACGGCTAATTTACCTGCATCGGGCAGGTTGTAAACATTGTAGCCGGTGTTAATGCCAAGCGGTTCCAGTACATGTTGCTGCATATATTGGTCAAACCGTTGTCCGCTCAGTTTTTCTATGAGCGTGCCTATAATGCCGTAGTTGATATTGGCATATTGAAACCACGTACCCGGCTGCTTGTTTAGAAACAGCGAAGTTTGGTAATAAGCGCCGGTATCGGTAAGGAGTTGGTAAACGGGCGGCGGTGGGGTTTGGTTATAGGTGGCGGTTAAAAAATTATCGTAAGCAGCGCCGTCTGTTAAAGACGAGGTATGCGAAAGCAACATGCGCGGGGTAATATTTTGCGCAGGGAAGTAAGGATTTGTAACCGGAAAACCGAGAATTTGCCCGATGTTTTGGTCTAAATCAACCAACCCCTGCTGGTACAACTGCATAAACCCGATGGCTGTTACCATTTTAGACACCGATGCAATGCGGTAAACCGTTGAATCTGATGCCGCAATATTGCCTGCTATATTAGCCCAGCCGTAACCTTTGCTGAACACTACCTGTTTATCTTTAATAACCGCAACACTCATACCTGCCAGGTTGTATTGCGTGTAAATGGTTTGCAGTTGTTCATCTAAAGTTTGTGCCGCCAACGGAAGAAGCATACAAAAAATGCCTGCAAAAAAAGTAAGAATAGATTTCATGTTTGAATGCAATGGGTTAAGGTTCAAAGGTAAACAATAACCCGAAATGTGCAAACGGTTTTGGCGTTGCCGGTGGATGTGCAGTTGAAACAAAATGATGTATGCCGGAGTTAATGGTTGTAAATTGTTGTCATATTTTTGTTTACATTGGCGGCTTTCTAAACCAAAACCGGTAGCAAGTGAGCCGTATTTTTTTACGGTGTTGGGTTATATGGCATGGAGCTATCCATTCGGAGGGTTCAAATTTTCTGAGTTGGTGTTAACCGGGAGTTGGGAATCACCCAAAGCTTGTAAAAAATTGGGTACAGTCCACAGTTCCCTCTGGCATGTATAAAACAACGCACACCTGCCATGCAAATTTGCAAGGCTTAGCCTTCCTTTTAAGGTTACTCAATTCACGAGGCACAGCCTCGCGCGAGCGGGGAAGACTCCCTGTATTTGTTATTTTAAACTTGATGGGAATTCTTCAGATATAATCTGTTCAATTGTTTTGGCTTGCTCTGCTGAATTTAGTCTTGCCAAAATAGCAAGTGTCTCTCTATACTCCATTGCTTCCGGAATCCTAATAAATTCTGTGTTAAGCCCAATTTCTTTGACCTTATTTTCAATTTCGATTAGAGTTACGTTAAAAAATTCCTTTTTTGAATTTAGCATGTTCACTTTTTTATTTGCAAATGCTTTATGCAACTCGTTTTCAAGATTTGGTGCATCTTCAGAAAAAATCATTGCATGAATGTCAAACTGAAATGGAACAGAAGCATCACCAAGTTCTTTAATGCGATCTTCTGGTTCTAATCTTCTTGTCATACCTATTTTATAAACTTGCTCACCAAACGAACCAATGTTGGAAATTATATATACATATCCTCTCTTTGTTTGTTGAGCCATAGACAAAGCTCTTTCCTTACGCTCATGAGCTTCCTGTAATTCCAATTCTAATTTTGCAATTTGAGCTAGGAGTTTTTCATGTTTTTCACCAGTACTCTGTTCGATTTCTTTTCTGGCCTTGTCAAGTGCTTTCTGATAATTTGTTTCTTCCTTTTCAGCCTCTTTCTGAGCTTGTTCATATTCTCTTTGCGCCTTTTCTTCTTCTCTTAAAGCTTCTTGCGCAGCTCTTTGTTCCTCTTTCTCCTTTTGCTTTTTAAGTTGAAACTCATACTCCAAAATAAGTTCCTTTATTTTCAAATGTAGATATTCAGGTTGAATGGATACAGTTTGACTTTCACCTATTTTATTAATTGTTTCAAATGATTTTTTAATTCTTTCCTTCATTTGATTTACATTGTTCCATTTGACTTTTGCAATTAACGATTCACACTCACCATTAAATGCTCGTAAAGTCAGCTTTATATATCGTTTTGTACTAGCAAGCCCTTTAGCTTCACTACCATCAATTGTCCAGTTAGTTTTACATATTGCTGCTTTTTCAGCAGCTATCATTTCCTTTTGCAGTTCAATAATTTTATTTTGCTCTTGTCGGTATTCGTCTGATTTTGCGAAATCGTAAATTGGTTCATAAATGCCAAATTCAATTAGATCTAGCTTACTCTCGTATAAGCTTATTTCCTTTCTAAGCCTAGTATATGTTTCAAGAGACTTTTGATAGTCATTGTTGAGTTTTGTTAGGCTGTCTTGTATGGTTTTAATTTCAGCTTCTTTATCTGAAATTAGCTTTTGCAGAAGTTCTTTTTGTTTTTGTAACTATTTAGGTACTCTTCAGTATTTACAATTTACCAACAGCAAGAACTTGCAAATTTAGCAAGCTGTATAAGTACTCGGGAATTTTGGGTTGGTTATTTGAGTGGTATAAGGATATTTTTGGTTGCCGAAAAAAAAGTTGCCCAAAGTTGCACCATTATTTTCAAAAAAGTCGAAATTTGGAAAAAAAAGTCAGATGGAAATAAAACTGCCCGATACGATAGAAGCCTGCCATTCGATGATACGAGAATTGCTTGCAGTTATTGCAGTGCTGGAAAATCGGGTAAGAGACTTGGAGCGCAGGTTGGGTCAGAACAGTGGCAACAGTCACCGCCCGCCATCGTCAGATGGTTTTAAGAAAAAGGCTGCCCTTGTTGGCAAGCAACACAAGCGCGGGGGGCAGCAAGGTCATAAAGGCAATACCCTCAAAATGGTGGGGCAACCCGATACAGTGGTTGTTTTAAAAGCGGAGGTTTGTGCCGGTTGCGGAAAG
>NBMY01000034.1 GCA_002212985.1 Sphingobacteriales bacterium TSM_CSS | reverse complement strand
CGCTTACCCATGCACCTGTTTCTGCCGGCAACCCGCTCCAGTTGTAGGTATAAATTCCAGCAATATCGGTAAAAACTGTTGCTGTTGCGGTTCCGCAGGGTTCGGGCTCAATTATCAGTGATGCGGTAAAACAACTGCAGGGCAGCACGGTAATGGTATCGGTTAAAAAACTACCGTAAGCATGGCAGTAATCGCCTACGGTAAAAGAGTAGGTGCCCGGTTGTGTAATGGTAATGATTGGTCCGGTTACGCCGTTGCTCCAAACATAACCCGGGTATAAAGGCGGCTGGTATAATACAGGGTAAAACGACAGGTTGAGCGTTACGGCGCCGTTGCAAAGCAGGGTATCATCGGGTAAAAAGCTGTAGTTGCTGCCTCCCAGAAAAATAGGGTTAGGGTCAGATGCAGGCGTTTGCAGGCAGCAGTTTCCGCCATCGCTTACATTAAAAACGGCCGATGGAAAGCAACTGTAATCTGTCCAATGGTAATACAGCGTGGTTCCGGGTCCAAATTCCGATAAGAAAAAATTAACAATTTGTGGCGATGAATTACCCCCGCCACCGTCGTTGGTGTCTTCAAAACAGCCGCTGCCCGAAACCATGCAATTGACAAGCGGTATGTTTACAAAATCGAGCGGGTTGCCCAAATAGTTGGTCAGTGCAATATTGTTGTTGGTGGCAGTATAGGTGGTTACTATACCTGCAGGCACACCTGTTATACTTACACCCGGTATGGTTGGGCCGCACCCGGTATTGTTTATATCGCCAAAACCGGCAAACACCACCTCAGTAATGTTGCCGGCAAAAGGGCCAGATACATTTACGGCAACAGCCTCGTAGGTACAAATGCCCAGCTTAATATTCGGGATATTCTGGTCAATATTTATGTTCAGGTAGCCGCCTTCGTAGTTTGAGTAAATAATTAAATTGGCTCCACTTTCGGAGTTGCAAAAAAGCTGTGCCTTTATGGGCAGGCTGTAAAGCAATAGCTGGGCAGCTAGAACTAACAAGGAGGCAGGTTTCATGGAGTAAAAATATTTGATTTACAACACCCTTTAAGGGGTAAATGTTTGCCTGTTTGCGGCAATTTTGCCGGGCTTTTAAGCACCAGATAAATCTATTTGGCACGTTTTGTATAAAACTGACCGTTTTTTACCATATTTGTACCTGTTTTTACCACCATTACCCAATTCAAAAACAACTGTTACTTATGAACGACCTGATGCTGGAAGCCATGCAATACCCCATAGGGCGCTGTAATAAGCCCAATGAACTTTCTTATTCACCCGAAGAAACTGCCGCCCGAATTGCGGAAATTGCACAATTGCCCCAACTGCTTAGCGCCGAAGTTTCTGAACTTACCGATGAGCAGTTAGACACCCCTTACCGCCCCGGCGGCTGGACCATCAGGCAGGTGGTGCACCACCTTGCCGACAGCCACATGAACAGTTTTATCCGTTTTAAACTGGCGTTAACCGAAGACACGCCCACCATAAAACCCTACCGCGAAGACCTTTGGGCAAAACAACCCGATTACGAGGTACCGGTTATGATTTCGCTGCTGTTGCTTACCGTTTTGCATACCCGATGGGTGTTTCTGCTCCGATCGCTTACACCGCAACAACTGCAACGCAGTTTTTACCACCCCGATAACCACCTGCACTACACCCTGCAATATGCCATTGCGGTTTATGGCTGGCATGGCCGGCATCATTTGGCACACATTCAATCGGTTAAATTGCGAAAAGGGTGGAAGTAAGGCCGCCGGTAGATGGGTAAATTGCTTTGGGAATGAAGATTGTACTGTTTTAATTTTAAAAATAAAATTACATTGCATGTTACTTTTTTTGCACTATAAAACCGGAAACAGCAAAAGGAAAATAAAAAAAAGCATCATTTATTTATTAATGCTATTATTTTCGGCTTTGCTTTTTCAAAGTTGCCATTCGGGGCAACTGTATAAGCGGTATATTGCCATACCCGACGGGGTTTGGAACCGTGGCGACCGCATACGGTTTGTTGCAGATATAGAAGGTAAAATGCCTGCAGAGGTAAATGTAACCCTGTTGGTACGCTATACCGATATTTATGAGTACAACAACCTGCAAATTACAATGCATCTTTCCTCGCCCGAAAAGGTACTGTTAGAAGAAAAAAACTACGATTTACCTATGAAACTGCCCGAAGGAGGGAACGCCGGCAAGGGCTTGGGCGATATTTGGGATATAAAACTGCCCTTGCTGCAACAATACCAATTGCCCGTTTCGGGTAATTATACGGTTGAAATTGAGCATACCATGCCCGTAGAAGAACTGCCCTTTATTACCGAATTGGGTTTGCTTATAGAGCAACAGTAATTGCTCATGAATATTTGGCAAAATGATAAACCGATGCACATATTAATATATAATAATGCATCGGTTTATTTTACCGGTTATAAACGGCAGCGCCGGTTTTGCTTGTCATAAACTACCTGCCTTTTGCTTTTAAAAGGCTATTTGGCGTTTACAACCTGTTTCAACAGAAAAAGACGATACTCATTACTCATCTTCATTAAAATAAAAATCTGAGCGGGTAGGAAAATCGGGCCAGATTTCTTCAATGCTTTCGTAATAGTCGTATTCGTCTTCTAATTCCTGTAAGTTTTCAATTACTTCAATAGGCGCTCCCGACCTGATGGCGTAGTCAATCAACTCATCTTTTGTGGCAGGCCAAGGGGCATCTTCCAAATAAGAAGCCAACTCAAGTGTCCAATACATAAACCTTCTTTAAATTAGGGTTAAGATTAATGAATGTAAAAATCTGCACAAAAATATAACACTAAACGAGAAAAGCAAGTATTTTAGGTCAATTTCGGGAAATTTTTTTTTGGCAGGTTACGCATTTCGGGGGTTCCATATCAATTCTGTGGCATTTAGTTCTGCCGATAGTTTTCTGGACAACACAAACAGGTAATCGGATAACCGGTTAAGGTATTGCAACAGCAGGGCATCTACCGGCTCGTGCGCATTGAGCAATACCGCAAGCCGTTCGGCTCTTCGGCAAACACAACGGGCAATATGGCAAAAAGATACGGAGCTGTGTCCGCCCGGCAGCACAAAGTTGGTTAGGGCAGGCAAGGTAGCATCTAAGCGGTCAATTTCCTGTTCAAGGGTTTCCACATCGGCGGGATACAGCGTTGGCGGCTTTACCTTGCTTTTTTGTGGGTTGGTGGCTAATTTTGCACCCAATACAAACAAGTTATTCTGCACTTCTTCCAAAAAACGGCTGTGCTGAGGGTTTTGGCAAACATCGCGCACCAATCCTATATGCGAGTTAAGTTCGTCAATAGTTCCGTAAGTTTCTATCCGAATATGCGATTTAGGAACCCGGCCTCCTCCAAAAAGCATAGTGGTGCCGTCGTCGCCGGTTTTGGTATATATTTTCATGGGTTGTAATGTGGTGGTTTTTGCCGATTAGTCAGAGCCGGCATCATGTAAACACAAATGCTTTGCATTAACCTAAAATCGGGGCAAAATGTTGCCGGCAGCAGCATGATTTTTTGGATGATACCCTTCAGACAAAAAAAACATCGGGAAGGGGGTTGTATTCACACAGGCTTCCCGATGTTTTGGAATCTTCTTTTAAGCGCTTAAGCCTTTTTTATTCCGATATTTTTGCCAGCCTTTGCGTATAAATAACCGCGCCCTGCTGTTTTACCTGCAAAAAGTAAACACCTGCCGGCAGTTGGCCGGGAGTTATGCGGGTAATGCCGTTTTGCAGCAGCACACCGGGTTGTGTAAAAACGTTTTTGCCGCTCAGGTCGAGCAGCAGCAGGTCGTACACGCCGGTTACAAGCAATTGGTTGCTGAGCAAAATTTCGGAACTGAAAGGATTAGGATAGGCATAAATTTGCATTTGACCGTTTTGGTCAATTCCCAAAGCAAAGGTTCCGAAACTGAGTACTTCTGAGTAATCGCTGCTGCTGTTGCTGCAATTGCAACGCACCCTGAACTCGTATTGTGTGGAAGGGCTTAAATCGGAAAGGAGCGTAGTATTGTTTACGCTTAATACGGTTTGCCAGGTAGGGCTGCCAAGCGGACGATATTGTATGGAGTAACTACTGCAGGCGGCTAAAGATTGCCAGTTGAGTTGCGCCGTTGTTTCACCAATTTCTGAAACCGATAAGTTGCCGGGTATTTGCAACGCACAGGAAACAAAGGTATTAAAAGTAGCCGGGTCGGAAAAATTGCTGCTGCCGTCGCTGCAGTTGCATTGCACCTGCCAGGTGTAGGGTGTTCCTTCGCTGAGCGCCAGAATTTGGGTGCTGTTGCCGGTAAGGTTGCTAACGGTAGTCCAGTTGGTGGTTCCCGAAACTGCATATTGCAGGGTGTAGGTATCGCAGGAGGGCGAGCCGGTCCAGTTGAGTTGCGCTCCGTTTTCGGTAATGTTGGTAGTTTGCAGGTTATCGGGTGTTAAAGGGGCGCAAGAAGCGGCGCCCAGAATATTTACGCAGTAATCTTCGGCTTCGCCGTACTCAAAATCGCCGCAAGGCTGTGCCGGGTCGCTGCCGTCGCCGGTCCATTTCATGGCTACGCGCAGGCGGGTGCTGCCTGTTTCGGCCCAGGTAGGAACGCTTATGCTACCATTAACAGTAGTGCTTTGTGCGCCTCCGGCATCAAAGGCCAATTCGGTTTGGTCGTCAAAGTTGCTGTCCTGATTGTAGTCAATCCAAATTTTCCAGTATTCCTCATAAGTTTCAGCCGAAAAACCGGGAGTAAGGGCTATTTCGTAGCTGTTGCCCGCCTGCAGGTTAATATCGGAAAGGGAGGTAAAGTTTTCGTAGCCGCCGCTTTCGCCGCTGTTGTTGGTAAAAGCATCTATTGAAACGGTTTGTATGTGCTCGTAGGTATCATCTAACGATGAAATGTTGCAATAGGTAGCATCAATACAATAGCCGCAGCCGGTGGTGGTAAAGGTTATAATATTTGACAGGTTGCTGATACCGCCCGTATTGCAAACGGTTCCTACTCTTATTTCGTACTGCGTACAGGGCATAAGCGCATTGAGTAGCAGGCTGGTTTCATTGCCAATGGTGGCGGCGGTTTGCCATGTAACGCCGGTGGCAGTGGGGCGGTATTCTACCCAATAGCTGTTGGCGGCAAATACACTTTGCCAGGTTACGTTTACCGTATTATCTGTTACCGGTTCCACGCTCAATTGTGCCGGCGGCACACAGCAGCCTTCGGTATTAAAATTAAAGTTAAAGGAAAAACCGCTGGCAATGGTATCGCAAACGGTGGCAACTGCTACCTGATAGGCGGTGCAGGGCACGAGTCCGGTAAGGGTAAAGGCGTTTGTTTCGGCTGTGGCGGTTTGCCAGTTAACCTCGCTTACCTGTTTGTACTGAATGAGGTAACCGGTAGCGCCATCGGGGGCTTGCCAGGTAATATCTGCCGAGGTATCGAGAATGGTGGCGGCCGTTATTCCGAAGGGAACCGGGCAGCCGGTATTGGCACAATCCATACTCATAGCCAGTTGAAGGCTGTTAAACAGGTTGAGCCTGCCGCCGGTTACGGTAATACCTGCAAGGCTGGCATTGGGGTCGGTTCCATCTAAAATAAATTGTTTAACCAGCAACGCGGCGGCAGCCGGGTTGCTGTGTGCCAATGCCGCCAACTGATAACACGGCGCCGAATAAATAAGCCCTACGGTGCCTGCCACGTGCGGCGTAGCGCCCGATGTACCGCCAAAACCTTCATATTGGTTGCCTTTGGCTGCTGTCCAGGTATCTTCGCCAAAAGCGCCAAGGTCAACGTTTATGAGGCCATAAGCAGCTTGGGTAACTTTTACGTCGTTGCGGCGCATATTGGTCACGGCAATAAGGTAATCGCTGGGGCAGGCAGTAGGAAGGTCGCCGTCAACATCAACATTGAGGTTAACATTGGCAGTAGCGCCGGCGCTCAAAATGCCCTGTTCGCCCATTTCATCGTACATGGCGCACCAAAGCGGCGCATCTTCGGGCTGGCCGTAATCTGTGCCCCACGAGGAGTTGGTAGCCACTACAAAAGCGCCTTGTTGTCCGTTGGTATCGTTGTATCGGGTTCTCATGGTAAGCGGGTAGGCATAAGCGGCAATGGCGGCAGCTTCATCGCCTCCGCCTACTACCACCATTAGTTTTACGTTCCAGTTTACCCCAGCCACACCTATATTGTTGTTGCCTCGTGCGCCCACAATACCGGTTACGGGGGTTCCGTGCCAGCCGCCAAAAAAACCGCCGCTAATATCGTCGTTGGTAAAATCGGCATTCCAGCCGCGGTAGTCATCGGTATAACCGTTTCCGTCGTCGTCAATGCCGTTGCCGGGTATTTCGGCATAGTTAAACCATCGGTTTCCGGCAAAATCCTGGTGGGTAAGGTCTAAACCGTCGTCAACAATACAGACCACAATAGTATCGCCAATGGCCGTTACACCGCCGGTGGTAATATCCCATGCAAGTTCGGCATCAATATCGGCATCTGGCACGCCGCCGCTTGAGCCATCGTTAATATATTGCCATTGGTCGGGAAATTGCGGGTCGTTGGGTATGGTAGCGCGGTAGGTAACAAGGTGGTTGTTTTGAACGGTTTGCACTGCCGGGTGGTGAAACAGGGCATGGAGCAGTTTTTGCTGGTCAATTCGGGTATAATCAAAGCGGAGTTGGTAAATGCGCAGGGTAGGGGCCAGGTTTTTATGCACCCGCAGCCGGGTGGTTTTTCCTTCAAAAGTTCTGAAATCTTGCAAAACGGTTTCTACTTTTTTACCGGGCAGCAGTTGCAGCAGCATATCGCCGGGTACATAATTAGCCTGAAGCGCAAAAGCAGCGGGCGCCATTACGGTAAGAAAAAATAAGAGCGCAGTAATTTTTTTTATGTGTTTCATATAGGGTAATTGTTGTTTTGCAAATAAAAAACGTACTTCGGGCTATTGGCGTGGGTTAACGGCGTTGTTAATTTCGGCGTTTTCTACCTTTTTGTCTTTTCGCAACATTTCTACCAGAGCATAACCATTGCCAACGGTGGCATTAAGCAGCCACATGTTGTAGTTTGGCGCAAGGCATTGCACCACCTGCAACCGGTAACGGCTGTAAACTCCAACAAGCGAGTCGACATTAGCGCCATTTGCCAATTTTACAATAATTTCTACCTTCTCAGATTCGGCAGGGCGGCTTTTTTGAGCCGGCGCGCTGCTGCTTTGGTTGGGCGATTTACAGGCGTTGGGTAAAAGCAATAAAGTGCATAGGAGTAAAACAGCAAAAAATAAGGTTGGTTTCATAACTGCCATATAGCTAAAATGTTTACAAAGGTAACAAACTTATTTGCGAACAGAAATAAAAAAGGCTGTTTGTTATGCCCGAAAATAATACAGTTTGTAAGTTTGCAGGTAGTAGCAACCTTCTTGATTGTATTACTCCAAAAAAGAACTTGTACTCGGGCAAACAACACATAAAACCATTCACCACCTATTCAACAGAAAATGACAAAGAGCATTCAAATTACTGTACATGGCAAGGTACACGGCGTTTGGTACCGGCAATCGGCCATGCAAATGGCCAGGCAGTTGAGGCTTGCCGGCTTTGTACGCAACGAACCCAACGGAACGGTATATATAGAGGCAGAAGGAGATGATAACGCCTTGTTTGGTTTTATAACCTGGTGCCACCGGGGGCCCGAATTGGCAGATGTAACCCATGTAAGCATAGCAGAACAGGAACCCCGAAATTACACACAATTTGAAATATTGCGGTGAAGGCGCGCCGTTGGGTTTTTCAATCATCGGTAAATTGTCAAAAAAGGTGCAAGGCTGTTGCTTTTTTAAGGGCAATTTGTATATTTACCCGCCATATTGTATATTTCGGGATGCAAATTTGGAAAAAACCAGATTTTGCCTTATTTTTTGTCCTAATTTTCAGATACCATTAACCACACCCTATGCTGGCCCCGCTTGCTGCTGAACTGGAATATTTAAAGGAAGAATACAGGTTGCTGAAACAGGAGAACGAAGCTCTGTACCGGCAAATGGTAGAAGTTGAAAAAAAATCGCTTGAACAGGAAATAAAGTTTAACCAACTGTCGAAAGCATCTTTTGAAGGCGTTATCATTTATAATGAAGACCGCATTATTTTGGTTAACCATACGCTTTGCCGTTTGTTTGACTATGATTTAGATGAAATTAAGCAGCTCAAAATTATTGAATTTATAGCGCCCGAACACAGGAAAGAGGCACTGGCCCAAGCCGAACAAACCAACAAAGACTGGTTTGAAACGGTGTGTATTAAGAGCGACGGCACCCATTTTCCGGCCCGAATTAAGCGCAAGTTTATACCGCACCAAGGGGTGGATGCCAGTGTTATGGTTATTACCGACCTTACCAACGACAAGCGGGTAGAACAGGAACTGATACAAAGTGAACTGCTGTATCAAAAGCTGTTTGAAGAATCGAGAGATGCCATTTACATTTCGGGCGTAAGGGGCGAGTTGCTGGAGGTAAATCCGGCGGCTTTGGAATTATTTGGCTATACCCGGGAAGAAATGTTGAGTATGAACGCCCAACGCCTGTATGGGAATCCCGAAGAGCGCGAAAAATTCAGGCAAGCCATGCAAAAGCAGGGTTCGGTAAGTAATTACGAAGTGCTCTTGGTTAAGAAAGACGGCACCGAAATGCACTGCCTTTTGTCATCTACCACTCGTAGAAATGCACAAATGGAAATTATTGGCTATCAAGGTATTATACGCGACATTACCGAGCGCAAACGCACCGATGAACTGGTACGTGCCAAGGCATTGGCAGAACGCTCGGCGGTAATGAAAGCCCAGTTTTTGGCCAATATGAGCCACGAAATACGCACACCCATGAACGCCGTTATGGGCATGACCCACCTGCTGCAGGATACCCACATGAGCGCCGAACAAAAGCGCTATGTAAACGGCATTTACAGTGCATCGGAACATCTGCTGGTGCTGATAAATGATATCCTCGATTTTTCAAAAATTGAAGCAGGTAAATTGCAACTCGAATCCATAGAGTTCAGCCTTCGGGAGGTGTTGAGCAATATTGCCGATACCTTTAAATTTAAAGTGCGCGAAAAAAAACTCGATTTTATATTGAATATTGATGAGCAATTACCCCCGGTAATTGTTGGCGACCCTACCCGCCTCACTCAAATCTTGCTCAACTTGGTATCGAATGCGGTAAAATTTACCGAAAAAGGCAAAGTGCAACTGGATGTACGCCTTTTTACCGAAGATAAACTGAATGCCACCATTGCCTTTGCCGTGGCCGATACCGGCATTGGCATTGAACCCGATAAGGTGGACTTTATTTTTGACAGTTTTTCGCAGGTTAACCGCAGCGATACCCGGCTGTACGGCGGCACAGGGCTGGGGCTTACCATTACCAAAAAACTCATAGAAATGCAGGGCGGAACCATTTCGCTTAAAAGTAAACTGGGCGAAGGGACTACTTTTCTGGTGGTACTGAAATTTGAAAAAGGCGCTGTCGGCTCCATTTCTAACCACAAATACACCCTGTCTGAAATGGCTGCCAACCCCTTGGGGCGCCTGCGGCTGCTCATAGTGGAAGACAACGAACTGAACCGCGTGGTTACAACCGATACCATAAAAAAATGGGGCAAAGATATTGTAATTGACATAGCCGAAAACGGCGAGGAAGCGGTGAAGAAAATTCGCAAAACCCACTACGACCTAATTTTAATGGACGTTCAGATGCCCAAAATGAACGGGTACGAAGCCACACAATACATACGCAAAACACTGCACAAAACAGATTTACCCATTTTGGCCATGACTGCCTATGCCACTACCGGCGAAGCCGAAAAAACCATCACATCGGGCATGAATGATTACATCAGCAAACCGTTCGACCCCAAAAAGCTGTATCAGAAAATTGCCAAACTTACTTCCAAAAAGGAAATAGTGCATTTGGATAACCCCGATGATATGGAAAAAATTTCGGAAAAAAGAATTGAAAAGGCAGAAACCTATGAACATATAACCAACCTATCTTTTCTTGAAGAGTCTGTTGCCGGCGATGAGGAACTGAAAACCAAAATGCTGGAAATAATGATTAATGAAACACCACAGGAAATTGCTCTTATGGAAAAATACTACCACGAAAAAAATTGGGAACGGCTAAGGGCAGTGGCACACAAATTTAAATCATCGGTAGTATATATGGGGTTAAGCGGGCTAAAGGAAGTGGTGCAGAACATTCAACTGAATGCCGAAAAACACGAAAATCTGGATACAACCGGAAATTTGATTGCTGAGGTTAAGCATACCTGCCTGTTGGCCGTACAGGAAATGCAGGAGGAACTTAAAAAACTCAAAAAAAATTAACCGCAAACATGGTTTTTATGCCAACTTTACCCACCTTTACACAATAGAGCAGTTTAAATTTTTTTTACCACATAAAACTCTGTATCATGGCAAGAAATTACAAAATCTTTCTGGTGGACGACGATATAAAAACGCTTATTATGCTCAAAACCCACCTCGAAAAACGTATAGGACACGATATTACTGTGAACGTTTTTGCCTACGGCGAAAACTGCCTCGACCGCCTCAATGAAGAACCCGATATTATAGTGTTGGATTACTACCTCAATGCCATTAAAGAAGATGCCATGAGCGGCACCGATGTGTTAAAAGGCATTGTAGCCGCACGGCCCCAGGCAAGGGTTGTTATGATGTCGGGGCAAGATGATATGGAAACTGCCATTGAAACCTTACGAAATGGCGCTTACGACTATATTATTAAAAACGAAAAGTCGATGCAGCGCCTCGAATTTTTAGTGAACAAAATAATTCTGGAATTAGAAAAAGAAGAGCATGGCGTTTAGCTTGTGCAAGAATGCCTGAAAACCCGCAAAGCGGCATTTCGCAGAAAAGACGAAATGCCGCTTTGCTATTTTGTTATATTCAGACAGTTGGGAACCACTTATTTCTGACTATTATGTTTTAATGAAAAACAGCACTACCTCCCTTTTAGAACAATGGTAAATACCCCGCCATGAAAGCATTTCAACTACTGTTTATTGCCCTTACAGCCTTTGCTGCCCCTGCATGGACAGCAGAGCATGGAAACGCAAAAATATGCGTTAAAGATTTTGCATTGCTTGTTGGTTCGTGGCAAGGTACACTAACCTATTTAGATTACACATCGGGAAAACCATATACCATGCCGGCCAACCTTGAAATTGGGCGAATTGGAAAATCAAATGCTTTTACCTTTGCCAATGCATATCCCAATGAACCCCAAGCCAATGCAACCGATACGGTTACCATTGCAAAAAACAGACAATTTATTGATGATGAAATGGTAGTACGGAGGCAGAAAGCACAAAGCGGGGCCATTGAAATTGTTACGCAGAAGAACGGCAAAGACGGAAACGAACAAAGGAATGCCCAATTCAGGTACATCTACAAAATTAGCCGCAATGAATTTAGCCGGGTAAAAGAGGTAAAATTTGAAGGCGAAAATAATTGGATAAAAAGAAACGAATATGCTTTTAAAAAGCGGTAATATATTCGCATTTAAGTTTCCTTAAAAAGAGTAACGTGGTTGTTTTTACTTACAGAAGCAGTTAATTTTCAGAGCAAATCCATAAAACAATCTTCAATATTGGGAGTAATGGCGGTAATTTGTGCATTGGTATGTCCCTTGCTTTGCAGAAACTGAAGCAGCATTTGGTCGGTACTTTCCGGGTTGTTTTTGAGGGTAAGGTGAACCACATCGCCAAAGGCATAGCAGTCGGCCGTATGCTGGTAGGTAAGCAGGTCGTTTAGCAGCTGGTAGGTATTGCCGGCCTTTACCGCCCTGAGTGGTTTACTGAAATTGTTTACAATATCTTGCGGGGTGTTGATGGTTAAAATACTGCCTTTTTGCATCAGTGCCACGCGGTCGCAAAGGGCGGCTTCGTCCATATAGGGGGTGGAAACCAAAATGGTTATGCCTTGCGTTTTCAGTCTTTTCAGCATATCCCAAAACTCTCGGCGGCTTACCGCATCAACGCCGGTGGTGGGTTCGTCAAGAAACAGCACAGAGGGGCGGTGAATGAGCGCACAGCAAAGCGCCAGTTTTTGTTTCATACCCCCCGAAAGTTTGCCGGCTCTTCGGGTTTTAAAGGGTTCAATCTGGGTATAAATATCGGCAATAAGGTGGTAGTTTTCCTGTATGGTGGTATTAAAGAGGGTGGCAAAAAATTGCAGGTTTTCTTCTACGCTTAAATCGTGGTACAAAGAAAAGCGTCCGGGCATATAGCCTACCCGTTTTCTTATTTGCCGGTAGTTGCTTACCACATCAAACCCATCAACGGTGGCGGTACCTGCATCGGGCAGCAGTAGGGTGGTAAGAATTCTGAAAACGGTGGTTTTACCCGCACCATCGGGCCCGATAAAGCCAAAAATTTCGCCTTCGTGAGCAGCAAAGGTAATATTGGCTATGGCCGGCGTGTTGCCGTATTTTTTTCCTAAACCGGTGGCGGTAACTTTATCCATATGCGGGAGCGGGGGTTAAAAAAGTACTTCGCCATACATGCCAATTTTCAGATACCCGTCGTTTTTTACGGTTATTTTCATGGCATACACCAAATTTACCCGTTCTTCTTTGGTTTGAATGGTTTTGGGGGTAAACTCGGCTTTGTCTGAAATAGCGCTGATAGTGCCCGGATATTCTTTATAAGTACCGCCTTCGGCATCTACCAGCACTTTTACCTGCTGATTGAGCTTAATTTGCGACAACTGCGCCCCGGATACATAAGCTCTGAGCGTAATTATATCGAGGTTGGCTATTTTGTAAAGCGGTTTACCCGGTGCGGTTATTTCGCCGGCTTCGGCATATTTTACCAAAACCGTTCCGGCTATCGGGTTTTTAACAGTGGTTTTTTGAAGTTGGTCGTTTACCTGCGCCACCCGTTTTTCTAAAGGTTTTTTTTCGCTCAATATGCTTCGGTTCATGGTGGCAACAGTTGCTTTTTGTGCGGCAATCTGTTTGCGTGTAGCTTCAATTTGCTGCTGCGTGGCGCTAATTTGCTTATCCAATACGGCAATTTGACCGTTAATATCGTCTAATTGTTTTTGGGTGGCGGCTTCGGCTTTTAATAAGTTGATGGTTCGTTGTTTTTCTCTTTCCAGTATGCGCATTTGCTCTTTTTGTGCAGCAACCTGTTGTTCTTGTGCGGCAGCTTGTTGCTCCAATACGGCAATTTGGGGGCCGGCATCGGAGGTTTTTTCTTGCAGCGCTTCAATACCGGCTTCTATCTGCTCTTTTTGCAGTTCAAGAGCAGTACTTTCAATAACGGCAGCCGGTGTGTCTTTGGGCAAGGTTGCACCTTCATTGGCAAGCATTTGCGTAATTTTACCCGCCGCTTCGGAAGATACAATTACCTCATTAGCCTCAAAAGTGCCCGAAGCATCGAACTGATGATTGTTCTTCTGGCACGAAACCGACAGTAATACTACAAAAAACCAAACTGCCGTTGCAAAAACTGTTTTTTTCATGTTGGTGTAATTTTCAAATAAATTTGCCTCTGATTACAGCTGTTTTGTATTAAAAAATGCCGGGCATTACCTTATACTTTACCTGTTTGCGGTATTGCTGCCAGTACTGCCCATATTTGGCAGCGCAGCGGGCATCATCTCTGAAAGCGCGGTGCGCCAGCAAAATAGTAAGGTAAAATACGTAAAAATAGGGCATAAAATGCTGAAACAGCCCGGGCAAACTCCAGCACAACGACCCCACAATTTCGCCAAGGTAATGAAAATGACTGGCAATACCCCACCAGCCCGATGTTAGCAGTATGCTCTCTTTTTCTTGTCCATGAGCGGTGGTGTATTTGGCGCGTATGTAGGTTGCCGGTTTACCCCAAATCTGGTAATTGCCGTTGGCTGCCCTTACATTAATGCGCTGCCGGTTGGCATTGGTTTTCATATACAGACACCAGCCGCCCACGGCCAGCAACAATATGGCCCAAAACCAGCCCAAATGATTGGGATAGTTTACCAAATACATGGCGGTAGAAGTATATACCGATGGAATCCATACCATACAACCCCAGCAAAGGTAAAAACCCGCCCGGTCGTGTTGTATGTCCATGGTGGTAAAATAACCGGTTTCGTAGTAAAAAAAGATGGTAACATAGGCTAATTGCAGCAAAACCGATACCAGCATAGAGTCGCTAATGCCATACAACTCGTGCTGTTTGGCGGCAAAAGATAAAATAATAACCGGCCAACTCATCATTCCAAAACGTGAGTTGGTAAACTGTTTTACATCAAAGCCCGCAATGCGAGGGTACAACTCCAGCCCCCAAAAATAATCAAAGATGAAATTGCCACTTGAACCGTGGTCATTTCCCGAAGGGGCAACCCGGCCTTTTACGTATAGCAACAGGCAAAACAACAAGCTAAACAGGTTAAGTGCACCCAAAATGCCGCCAAAATGGTCATATATGACCGATGCTTTAAACAGCCCCAATCCGTAGGAACCGCCCAAAAACAGCGCCAGCGTTAGCAGGTAGGCCAATAACCCGTTCGACTTATAAACCGGCACATGATGGTGAATGGTTTCGGGTCCGTAAGCCGTTTTACCCGGTAAAATTTTAATAAACAGCAGTTGAACGGCAGCAAAAATGCCAATTATGAGCCATGCTGCGGGGGTTCCGAAAAACACGGGTTTCCAAATTTTTACCATCGTTTGCAGCAGTCCTTCCTGTGCAAACAAACTAAAAAGTGCAGCCAAAGAGCCGCCCAATTCAGCATTGGTGTACCAAATACACATGGCAAACGGTGGGCACAGCAAAATAATAAGCAGGGGTAAATAGTTTCTCAGTTTCAT
>NBMY01000035.1 GCA_002212985.1 Sphingobacteriales bacterium TSM_CSS | reverse complement strand
AAAACAATGTCATGAACCGCGTAGGTCTTAGCAACTACTACCTGCACCTTACCAATGCCCATCCGATGTTAACTAAAAATAAATGGGTTGCCAGAAGGGTGAATTATTTGGTGGGGCTAAAGCGGAAATGGTTTAACAATGAACAAGAGGTTAACCTGTGGACTTTAGATACCGATGCCTGTGGCGATTTTACCCTTATGAGCGCCCAAGCCTGGCATGATATTCAGGGCTACCCCGAACTCGACCTTTATTCTATACATATTGACAGCATGGGGCTGATTGCCGCTGCCGCCCTTGGTTACAAACAAATTGTATTTGATGAAAAAGCCTGCACTTACCATATAGACCATGCCGACGGCTGGGCTTCTATGAACCCAATAGAAAAGGTACATTTCTGGCATAAAAAACCCGGTATTGGCTGGGATATTGTATCGCAATGCGGGCAGTACCTGCTGCAACATAAAACAACCTACAACCTTAACCCGCCTAACTGGGGCTTTGCCGATACCGATTTGACGGAAATTGTTTTATAAGGCAATAGCAGAAGCTTTGTTGAAAAGAGGCAGCATAGCATTTCTGAGATTTTTACCGGCAGCGCTATCAAAATAAAACCGCAGGCTGCAAACCCAATTGCTACCATTTATTTGGGGTAAATCTTTTTACTTATGAAACCTGCGTATTACCTTAGCGCGGTCATAAAGCAAAATAGCATAAAATACATGCAAACAATTGGCATTTTAGGCATTGGCAAACTGGGAATTTGTTTTGCCCTAAACCTGGAGCAAGCCGGTTACCGAGTAATAGGAGTAGATGTTAACCCGGCATATGTTGAACAGGTAAACCAAAAAACCTTAGTTTCTTATGAACCAGGCGTAATGGAATACCTGCAAACATCGCGCAATTTTATTGCTTCTACTCAAATTGCCGATGTGCTTCAAAGCCCTGCCGAACTTATTTTTATTGTGGTCGCTACCCCTTCTACCCCCGATGGCGGGTACGACCACTATCAAGTAGAACGCATTGCGCACCAACTATTGCAATACGGCAGGCAGGAACAAACACGGCATTTGGTTATTATGTGTACCACCATGCCCGGCTATTGCGATACCGTAGCACAACGCCTGCAACCTCTAAACTATACCGTAAGTTACAACCCCGAATTTATAGCCCAAGGTAGCATTGTACATGACCAATTGTACCCCGATCAGGTACTTATTGGCGAAGACAATGCCGAAGCCGGGCAAAAAATAGCCGGCGTTTACCAAAAAATGTGCATCAATACCCCTGTGTACTGCCACATGAGCCGTATAAGCGCCGAAATTTGTAAATTAGCTACTAATTGCTTTCTCACTACCAAAATATCATTTGCCAACTCCATAGGTGATTTAGCGCTGAAAGCCGGTGCAGAACCCGATAAAATTCTGGCTGCCATAGGCGCCGATAGCCGTATTGGCACCAAATACCTGAAATATGGGTTTGGGTACGGCGGACCCTGTTTCCCGCGCGATAACCGGGCGCTTGGCAAATTTGCCGATGAACAAGGCTACGAAATGCTCATAAGCAAAGCCACCGATGAGGTGAACAAACGGCATTTGCAATTTCAAACACAAGCCTGGTTGCAGCAATACCCCGAAACAGAGCGAATTGTGTTTGACCATGTAACCTACAAAAAAGGTTCTGTTATTCTGGAAGAATCGCAGCAGCTGGCCTTGGCGGTACAGTTGGCAAAAGCAGGCCGTAAGGTATTGGTAAAAGATGTGCCGGCAGTTATTGAGCAGGTAAAAGCCCTTTACGGCAATTTGTTTTTGTATGAATAAATGAGCAAATATATGAACATTTGGGCAAGGAAGGAAACGCTTCGGGCCTTTTTGTTAAAGCACTGGCAAAACGGCAATATACTCACCTTTTCGGTGGGTATGTTTGCCTTTTTGCTGTTTGCGGAAGATTTTGCACGGTATTTTTCATACTTGTTGGTAAAGACTGCCTACAAATCGGTTTATGATTATATTTCCCTGCATTACGCCGGACATGCACATCTGTTTTTTCGCCTTTTTGTGGGGATTACACTTTTGCCGGTGGGAGTTCTTGCCGCCTATTGCATATACCGGCTGTTTAGGTTGCTGCAAAGGGGTAGTGTTCAGCAAAAAGCAGCATATTTTTTGGGTATAAGCCGGCAGGAAAGCTATGAAAAGGCGCTTTTGCGGCAGTTCATAATTACACTCATTATCTTTGCCTTTTTTTCGGGAATATATTACCTGTTACAATGGCTGGTGCCCGATTATTTCATTTTTTTCAGGCTTCAACTTATTATAAGCTGGTTCTTAATTATTGCTCTGTTATTTCAGTTTTATGCATCGGCTTATGTGGTAAAAGATCGTTTGCTGCCTTTTGCAGCCCGTTTTTTTACCGAGCCTTTGTCAGTATATAATTTGGCAATTTTCAGAATATTAATGCTTAAATGGCTGAAAAATCATTACAACTACCGAGTATATGATACCGCCTATTGGGCAGCAATGCCACCCGAAGCCCGGGTAGATTTGCCTTATATGGGTTGGTTTATTCAGCATATACCCATTAGCCCCGAAATTTACCTGTATATGGGCAAACTGGGTATTATACTCAGCACTATGGCAATGTGGGGCTTGTTTACCCGGCCGGCTCTTTTGCTAAACATTCCTGTTTCTATATATGTTTTGGGAGTGCCCATGTTTTTCGGCAAACTTGCGCATCAGCAAATGTGGGTATGGTTTCCGGCAATTTTGGCTTTTAGCCGGTGTGCCGATGTACTTTCGGTTGACTGGCTGATAAACAAGTACATTCGCAAAACAAAACCTTTAATGCCTTTAGCCAACCCGGCATACGGTTTGCCATTTAAATTTATATGGCTACATTATGGCATTATCTATTTCTATGCAGGCATCATTAAGATAAGTCAATGCGGTTTAGACTGGGCATTGGGGAAAAGCATGATTAACCAAATTCAACTGGAGTGGTTGCAAAATTACGATATGTTACCCGCCTTTCGCATTGACTATTACCCTATGCTTGCACATGCAGGCGGGCTGGGCGTTATAATTATGGAACTGTTTTACCCGTTTCTGGTGCTGTCTTCGCTTACTCGTATAGTTAGTTTTGTGGCCGGGTTAAGTTTTCATAATTCAGCAGCCTATTTTATGAATATAGGGTTTGAAGATTTGCAGCGAA
The DNA here is from genome assembly GCA_002212985.1 of Sphingobacteriales bacterium TSM_CSS. Taxonomy (GTDB): domain Bacteria; phylum Bacteroidota; class Bacteroidia; order Chitinophagales; family UBA2359; genus UBA2359. Next base: position 11,852 of record NBMY01000035.1, on the reverse strand, counting down.
CATACGTATCTTATATTGATTTTGCAGGAATTTATAATCGGGTAAAGACAAAATTATATGCCTTGTTTCATTTTTCTGCCACTCATACCTATGAAAAACAGCACTGGACTTTTTCGGAGGCTTGGCAGTTGCCTTCCTTTAAAGCAGTGTTTTATTTAGGCACCGTTTTATTTACCATTAACTTTATGTGCGGGTTGCTTCGCATACACTCTTGGCCGTTTTCTTCTTACCCAACTTATTCGCGCATAGTGTATGATTACCACTGGTATGTTTATTACGAGGCCTATGACAAGAAAAAAAACGCCCTAAACCTTTACGAACTGGGAAAAAAAGCCAACCATCGTATGGAAACATATACTCCCATAGAAGACAGGATATTTGAGAACTATAATGCAAAAGACACTGCAACGTTGCGAAAAAACATTGGTAAATTATGGGAAATTTGGATTGATAATGTTGCTGTGCTGAAAGAAAATGCAGATTCGATTGAAGTGTACCTTCGAAAATCTCCTATTGCACCCGAAACTAAAGACAGTATTTTGGAAGAATATCCGCTTGCGAAAATAGTTAACAGAAAAGTTCTACTTTTGTCTGAAACAAATTAACTATAACTAACGGATTTATATTATGTTACAGTTAGGAACCCGAATTAAAACCCGGCGCTTATTGTTGCTTTCTTATGGTGGTTATTTGTATTTGGCTGTAGCCTTATATTGTTTATGGTGGGCTTACTTTGGCAGAACCAGTTTTGTTACCACATTTATATTCTATGTTACAATAGCATTACTGGCAAATGGAATTTTGTTTCTGGCAATGCGCTTTACCTCGCACCGGCAACAACTGTACAGAAATTACCAGATTTTTATTACTACTGCTTTATTTGCTTTGTTTTTATTGGAAGCACTTTTGAAGTATGGACTAAAAACTAATCAAGTATATTTTGAGAAAATAGGAAAACCTTACAATGAATCGGAGTACCGTGCGATTTTGTATCATAACTATTACAAAAAGCATTATTGCATTAACTCCAACTGCTGGCTATTTACAAAACGGCCTATGCAAACATTGCCATACGGTGCATCGGAATTTAAGTACACAAGAAAATACAATTCATTGGGGCTTGCCGATGTAGAACCGGTAACCCTTGCTGGTTGCCGGGACTTGTTTATTGGTTTGGGCGATTCTTTTACCGAAGGGTTTGGTACTCATCAGGATTCTACCTGGCTTAAATGTATGGAGTACCAATTAAACAACATCGTAAAACCAGATAAAAAAATATGCACCTTTAATGGCGGCATAGGGGGCAGTGATGTGGTGTATGAGTATATGCTGTTTAAGGAAGTGATCAAGCCGCTTTGCCCTCAACTCGTGCTATTGGCCATTAATCCAAGTGATATTAGTGATATTATAGTAAGGGGGGGAATGGAGCGGTTTAAGCCCAACGGCATAGTGCAGTATAGGGAATCATTTTATTTTGATATGCTTTGTCAAATAAGTGTAGTGTTCAGGAGCATGGTGCGCCTTGCAGGATTCAACAGGCCTTATTATTACACAAAAAAAGGGTATGAGTTAGAAACGAAGAAAGCATTAGAAATTATAGCACAAACAGTATTTGAGTTTAACAAACTGGCGCAATACAACGAATTTAAGTTGGTAGTAATTTTGCATTCATATATAGATGGCTACAACAACGGCAAATTTCAATTTGAAGAACTATATAATAAACTCAGCTCCGACACCTCTTTTATTACCATTAACCTGTACGAAGAGATGCTGAACTTGCCACAAATTAACCGGCAGCCCGATAAAATGCAAACCTTGTTTTGGCCCATTGATGGGCATCATAACCCCGAAGGTTATCGGTTTTGGGGTAATATAATGGCGGAGTGTTTGCTTGATATCGGTTTGTTAGACCAAAATTAACCGCTAATCAATGGCTATACAAAAGAAATACTTCTTTATCCGTTATCCCAGAGTAGTTACTATGCTGGTTGGCTTGCTGTTAGTATGCTTATTGCTGTTGATTGCCGAATGGGTACTTAAAAAAGCAGGCTATAAACCGGGGGTATTGGTACGAAACGCAAGTTTTAATGCAACAGACTCACTCTTTGTAAAAACCGATTATGCCCTTGACAGCAATGGCATAATGTCGGTAAGTAAGATTGGGCAACAATTGGTGGCACAGAAAATTGCAGCGCACAATAAAAATACATCGGGTAAAATGCATGATGAAATGGAATACACCCTTCAAAAAATCGTTACAGCATTTGCTCAAATTCTTTCCGCTTCCGACACTTCGGAATTTGCAGCCTTTATTCAGCAGATTAAAGAAAAAAATAATTCAAATTCCGTTGATTCGGCGATTTTGCACTATATTTACAACCCTATAAATAGTATGGGGTTCAGAAGTATAGAATTTAATAACTACAGCACTCCAAAAACAAAGGTGCTGTTATTGGGCGATTCGTTTACATTTGGTTTAACTGCCTCTCCCATTACCAATTGCTTTGCCGATTTGTTGTTGGCTAACAACCTTTGCGTTTTTAATACCGGTATTGTAGGGGCAGACCCTGCGCAATATGAAATTATTGCCCGACGGTTGATTCCCTTGCTTAAACCCGATGTGGTTTGTATAAACTATGACCTTAGCAACGACAACATGTTTTACTACCGTACACCCCAAAGCAACCACCCTGCGTGGCATGTAACCAACGCCGGATGGTTAGACGGACACCCGTTTGGGTTTTATATTTCCGCAAAACAAGCGATGGAGTATATTGGGTATTTATATTTTTTACCACAATCCGGCAGCCCTTTTAACCGTTTATGCAGCAAAACCCGTATCGGAACACAGGTATGGCAGTTGTTATATAAAATTGGTTTGGTTACTAAAGTGCCATCACCCGATATAGGGCAATTGCTTGGTAAAATTAAACAGGCCAAACCTTATGAAAAACCGGTTTCCATAGAATACCTTTGCCAAATTGAACAACTTTGTGAAAATGCCGGGGCAGATTTCATTTTTTCACTTATACCCGACCGAAAACTGGTAAAGCCCGATTTGAAACAACTCGGCAACTGGTTTCCGGATATTGATTTTTATGTGCCGCAAAATTTGGCGCAAGAAGATTATTTTCAAACCCCTACCGACGGGCATTTTAACAATTCGGGACACAAAAAGTATGCCCAACATTTGCTGGGGTTAATTAATGATTAAAGGCTGCCTCATAACTTTGAACGAATTGGGCATTTGCAACTTCCTGCTACTTTTCTTACTTTTGAATGGTAGTAAAATTTATTTCTTTTTCTCTTTTTGTTTTTTAACTACGAATTGTAAATCATGATTAGCAGAAATTTTGTGTTGTTTGGGGTAAAAAAACTGCCAACCGTTCTTTACCTGCTGTTCATGGCCTATCACCTGTATTGGACTTATTATGGCGTTACCAGTATTGTTACAACTATTTTGTTATATATAACAGTCTGGCTGTTTGTTGCTTTATTACTTAAAGTCTTTCATCGGTTACATATTGTTTCATCGGGTTTGCAGGCTAATTTGAGGCTTTTTTCGGGCAGCAGTCTTATAGTGCTTTTCCTTTTAGAGTTATTTCTTAAATATGGTTTGCAGTGGAAGGCTACTTATTTTGAAAAAAACGGGCAATTTTACAACTATTCGCCTTATCGCACGGTGTTACACCGCAATGCATACAAAAACTTTTTTTGTCTTAATGGCAATTGTTGGTTGGTAAACAACCGCCCTTTTCAAACCTATACCGACGGAAAAACAGAGTATAACTACCTGCATAGCTATAATTCTATAGGTTTTGCAGATAAAGAACCACTTGCCATAAAAGATTGCCCTAATCTTGTAGTGGCATTGGGCGACTCTTTTACCGAAAGTGTCGGCACCAGTCAAGACTCTACCTGGCTTAAGGAAATGGAGCGCCGATACAACAAACATCAACCCTTTTACGAGCAAATTTGTACCCTTAACGGCGGAATCAGCGGCAACGACATAGTGTATGCTTATATGAGTTTTAAAGAAACACTGCTTCCGTACAAACCTAAAGTGGTGTTGCTGGTATTAAATGCCAGCGATGTTGGCGATATTATTATAAGAGGCGGAATGGAACGTTTTAAACCCGGCGGGAGTATTCGGTACCGAAATCCGCCGGTGTGGGAGATGCTTTGCGAAGTTAGCGTTATTTTCCGCCATTTTATTCATGATGTTTTAAAATATTACACCACATACTACTATAAAAAGGCGGAATATGAACAGTCCATCCAAAAAGCAAAGCAGGTGATAATCAGTACATTATATGATTTTAAAAAATTATCCGAAGAAGAGCATTTCTCTCTCATACTGGTATTTAACCCTTATCTCGATGAGTTATCGGGCGCTCCACAAAGGTTGCAGGATGTTTACCTCCAAATCAGCGCCGATACTTCGCTTAACAGCATTAACCTTCACGATGAATTTTTAAATTCTCCGCAGCTAAACGGAAACCCCGAAAAAGCCATAAATTTATACTGGCCTATAGATGGACATAACAACCCCGCCGGCTACCGCCTTTGGGGACAAATTTTGGCAGATTGCCTTATAGATTATGAAACTTCCGGCGTAAAAATTTTTCCCGATGCAGCAAAAAGGTAAAAAGCGCTTTTTTAACCGTTACCCCAAATTAACCGCAACCTTGTTTGGGATGATGGTTGGCGTTATTTTACTGGGGGGAGGTGAATTCTTTCTTAAAAAAAGCGGCTTTAAGTGCGGTGTTGCCCGGCAAACCCATTTGTGGAAATTAGATTCACTGGTGGTAAAAAACGATTATGAAACAGACACCAACGGCATCATGTCGGTTAGCAGGGTAAAAAAGGTGTGGGTTGAACAGCAAATAGCGACAAAAACACCCTTTCTGCCTATTACTTCCGATACCGTACCTGACTTACCGATTTTTGAAACCGCAAATGATTTTATTGCCCTGCAAGCAGCAGAGGATAAAAATACTTCGGAATTTGGCCGTTTTATGGCGGAGGTTAAAAATAAACCCAATCCCGATTCTGTTGACTTAGCTTTGTTGCAATACCTGCAAAAGCCGGTAAACACGGCTGGTTTTAGGAGTATAGAGTTTAAAAATTATACTACTTCAAAAACCAAAGTTCTGCTTTTGGGCGATTCTTATACATGGGGGCGTTCTGCACACCCCGTTACCAACAGTTTTGCCGATTTGCTGCTTGCCAACAAGCTCTGTGTTTACAATACCGGCATAGTTGGCGCAGACCCGGCACAGTACGAAGCCATTGCCCGCCTTTGGATACCCGTTCTTAAACCAGATGTGGTTTGTGTAAACTACTATCTGGGCAACGATAACCTGTTTTACCCCCGCCAACCGCTGGCAAATCAACCTCCGTGGTATGTTACCAACACAGGGTGGCTCAATACGTTTCCTGCGGGTTTTTATGTGTCGCCTGCCGTTGCCTTGCAATTTGCACAAGCTAATGGTAGTATTCCTGTTGAAAATGGTGCATTCAACCGCTTCTGTTCCAAAACGCGCATTGGCACACAACTATGGTTTTTATTAGCAAAAACCGGTGTGCTAAATCCATACGGGAAACAGGTAACACAACTGTTACACCAAAACCGGAGTATTAAAAAGCAACGTTATTCAGTTTCCATACAATACCTGCGACGAATTGAAAAAATATGTAAAGATAATAATTCCAAATTTATTTTGTCGGTAATCCCCATGTACACCGAGGTAAATCCCGATGAAACACTGCTTTCAAAACTCCTTTTTCCCGAAATGCCCTTTTATATGCCCCGCAACCTTACCACGGCCGATTACGTAGCCACCCCTGCCGACGGGCATTTCAACAATTCGGGGCATAGCAAGTACACGGCGCATTTACTGGAGTTAATTAACCGTTTAAGGCAGTAATTTTGTAGTTTTGTGCTGCTTTTGTTGCTAATAACCCTCTTATGCCCCCGCCTGTTCCTGCCATTGTTGTACCGGCCTACAACCGCCCGGCTTGCCTGCAAAGGCTCTTGCAGGCTGTTGCCGTTGCGCATTACCCGCATCGGAACGAGGCCGAAGTAACTTTGGTTATCAGCATTGACCATGCTGCTCAAAACGAATCGGTTGTTCAAATTGCCCAAAATTTTATATGGCCGTTCGGTGCAAAAACAATTATACAGCAAGCACAGCATTTGGGGTTAAAGCAACATATTCTCGCCTGCGGGCGGTTAACCCAACAATTCGGAAGCATCATTTTGCTGGAAGATGATTTGCTGGTGTCGCCCTGGTTTTACCGGTACGCGCAGCAGGCGCTTGAATTTTATGAACCCGATGAACAGATTGCCGGGATTTCATTGTACCACTACGAAATTGCCGAAAACGGCTTTTACCCCTTCCTTCCCGTTGACGATGGTTCCGATGTGTATTTTATGCAAATAGCTTCTTCTTGGGGGCAAACCTGGACAGCCCGGCAATGGCATGGCTTTGAACAATGGCTCAACCAAAACCCTGTTTTTGACAGCCAAAACAACCAATATCCCGATTATTTAAAACAATGGTCAGAACACTCATGGAAAAAAATGTTCATTGCTTATCTCCTGCAATCGGGTAAATATTTTGTGTTTCCAAGGCTTTCGCTCACCACCAACACGGGCGAGTTGGGCACCAATACCATAACCAAGGGGTTGTTTCAGGTGCCGTTGCAGCAAGCACAGCGGATGTACCGTTTTGTGCCTTTTTCTGAATCTAAAGCTGTTTACGATGCTTTTTTTGAACTGCTGCCAAAATCGCTCAACCAACTGACTAATGTTATTGAAAAGTATGATTATACTGTTGATTTATACGGCACCAAAACACTTCAGCAAATTACCACGCCTTTTGTGCTTACCACAAGGCCGGTAAACCATGCCGTAATGTATTTTGGGCAGGAAATGGTGCCAAACGTGCTCAATATTGCCTGTAACATAAGTGGTGCAGCTATAAAACTGTCTGCAGCAACCGATGTGGTATATCGTGAAACGCCGGCCTTTACCCGCTACTACCGCCTTGCTTCCATTGCCGAAAAAGTATTTGCGCCCTTGCACAACTACCCCAAAATAAGCATAGTGCTTCCCTTTCTGCCGCAAGATACGGCAGAAAGCCTGTTGCAAACGGTACGCTCACTAACAGAACAAAATTACCCCAACCTGGAGATTAATATTGTGGGTTGGAACAAGCAAAATACAGCAACGGCTATTTTTAACCAAGCAAATGCCGAACTGCAACATATTTCCGTTGTCAATTTCTTTTCTTCCCCTTTGCCCGATGCACACCTTTTAGATTTGCTGCAAACCGGCATACAAAACAGCAGCGGCACCATTGTAAATTATACCCCGAAAATTGGCATAATTTACCAAAATTATGTGTTGCACATGGCAGCGCAAATTTTTTCGGGTTTCGGGCAGGTAAATTGGATAACCGGCACCGGCGCCAACCAGCCCCAAATTACCGATAACCGAACATCATTGCCACAATATCGCTGGAATAAAAAAAGGTTTGCATCTGCTTCGCTCCAAAAAGCCCTGCAATTGCTGCAACCCCAAAATATGTTCTGGCGCAAATTTCTTTGGAACGATACCGGCGGCTCTTTTCCACCCGATTGCCCGAATTTACCGCACCTTGGTCTGTTTGGGAAGTTTTGGGAACGAGACCCCCTGTTTACCGTATTTCGACCCATTACCGCCGGTGCTGCTGCATCAGAAACCTTTCCGCAAAATTTGCCCGAACAATTTCAGCAGGAGTTTGCAAATATACAACAACGGTTAAAACAATCTCAATCGGGTTGGGCAGCATCGGTCATCGGGTTATTGGCCAAACCCTTCTACCTGCATGATGTGCCTTATCTTCGGTACCTGTACATCAGTTTACAGCATCTTCCGCCGATAATTCGCTACCATGTGCCCACAAACAGTTATTACCTGAGCCAGTTTTAGGCAACTGTAGCCAGAAATACGCTGTAATAAGGGCAACTTAAACTATATTTGCCGCATGAAAACCAACGCTGCGCCCTATTTGTCAATAGTGGTTACCTCGCGCAACGACAACCACGGGCAAGATTTGCTGCCCCGCACTACATTGTTTGTAAATGGGTTAATTACCCAATGCACCCGCTTTAACCTCCCCGCCGAACTCCTTGTGGTAGAGTGGAACCCGCCGCCCCAAAACCCTCCTTTGCACGCCGTATTGCCTGCCCCGCCGCCCGATTGCCCGTTAAGGGTGCGCTATATTACCGTGCCGCCGCAGTTGCACCGGCAGTATGCCAATGCCGGCAACATTCCGCTGTACCAGATGATAGCCAAAAATGTGGGTATCAAAAGGGCGAAAGGGCAGTTTGTTCTTTGTACCAATATAGACCTGCTTTTTTCCGATGAATTGTTTGAAATACTTGCCCGGCAAGACCTGCAACCCGATTGCTGCTACCGCGCCGACCGCTGCGATGTGCCCGATGACGTGCTTCGCCTAAACCGCCCCCTGCCCGAATTGCTGTATTGGTGCAGCCGCCACATTATAAAACGCTGGAGCCGAAATCGCCTGCTGCTTGCCTTTTTAAACGGCATGATTAAAGTTGACAAAACCCGCCTGTTGAACGGTCTGGTGCGAAAAAAGTTGCCATTTTTGTACTTCTTGCACTTGGTAGCCGATGCCTGCGGCGATTTTACCCTTCTTGCAAAACCCGCATGGGAAGCCATAAAGGGCTATCCCGAATTAGACCTCTATTCGGTACATATTGACACCATGGGCATTGCCGCCGCTGAAGCCCTTGGGTACCGGCAGGTTCTATTGCCTGCCAAAGCCTGCACGTATCATATTTACCATTTAGACGGCTGGACTTCGCTCTCTGCTACCCAAAAAATAAAATTCCTCGAAAAACGCCCCGGATTGGGCATTGACGTGGTGGTGTTTGCCGCACTGGAGGCCATACGCAACCGGCAACCCTACAACCTAAACCCCGACAACTGGGGTTTTGCCGGCATACATTTGGAAGAAGTGGAGATGTAAGGGTAATTTCGGAGCATTTTTACCTTCCTTCCTGTTCTACAATCTGTTTCTAAAGGAATAACAATTTCCATTCCACAAATACGGTAATCTTTCCAACAATTTACTACATTTACACGTTTTAAAATGGTTAATTTGCAAATCATACATAATATGCCACATCTGCTGCTTTTCATCTGCATTATTTTTCTAACTTTGTTTGGCTGTAAACAACAACCGGCAGCCGAACAATCGGAGCCTGCCGCACCGGCAATCAGCACTAACGCCGGGCAAGATGAGGCTGCCACCGGTGCCGAAGCTGAAGCTGCCCCAGAAACCGTTCGCAATACCGATGCCGCTTTTGACCTGATGAATACCGAAAGTCTGGGCAGCCTGAAACTTGGGTTAACCCAAAAGGAAGTGCTGGCACAACTGGGCAAACCCGATGCAAAATCGAAAGCCATAATTTGGGAGGCCGACGGTCTTACACATCAGGAATGGAACTACAAAACCAAAGGTATTGTGTTGGATATGAGCGGGCAAAGCGAAAATGACTTTACCCTTGGCAGCATTACCATAACTCCGCCCTGTACCCTTAAAACAAAAGTGGGTATAGGCATTGGCAGCCCTTTAACTGAAGTAACAAATGCGTACAAATCTTATATAGACCCCGAATTGAGCGATACCGCTTACGTAGTGGCCGGCTCGGTTTATGGTGGCGTAGTCTTTACCTTCGGCAACCAAAAAGTATCCTCGGTATTTATTGGTGCCGCTGCCGAGTAACTAACGTATGGCCGGGATAAGATTTGGGATAACATGCAAATAAATAGTTCAATTACTCTTTTGGAAAAATATTTTCTTTATGCTAAAACCCTTATAAAATAAGGCTTTAAAACTCCCCCTTTTTAAGGGCTTGTCCCGATTTCTCGGTGGATTTGCCCCGAGAACTCTCCTGTCCCGATTACTAGGGGGTGGGGGCAGAGGTCAAGATGGTTAATTCTATACAAATAGTTTGGATTTAGTTGGTCTTTTTATCGCCCTTCTGAAAATCGGCGTTAAGAAAATCGGAATGAAGGGCGGTTAACAAGCGGCGCAGCAAACGCCCCGACAAATTTGATGAAAAGTAGCATGTCAAATGGGCGTTTGCCTTGGCGCTTGCAGCCCGTAATGCAGATTTTTAGTCGTATTTTCAGGCAGGCTTGATTTTTTGCTACTTTTTCATCAAGGAAAAAGTAGAGAGATTGATAATTATGAGAACAGCTACAGCATAGTATCGCCAAGTGTGGGGTTAAAAAAAGGTCGAAAGGCAATTTGCAGCAATAAGCATATCACCCATGAGTTCCCTTAACCCTTTCTACTTAAGAGTTAAAGGGTAATTCATATCCCAATATAGTATTTTTCGTTAACTATTAACCAATACGGCATGGTAGATTCGGGAAAGTATTTTTTTCGCCGCCATCCAAAACTTACCTTGCTGGTATTTTTGCTCTCAGTGGGTTTAGTAACATTTTATTTTACTGAAATTTGGCTCCGTTACCTTGGCTTTCAGCCCGGATTGGCAAAAAGAGGCTGGTATTTGATGCCTGCCGACTCATTGGTGGAAACGCACGATTTTTATACCAACAGCCAGGGGTTATATGTGGCCAATCCCGAAGTTTTTTACCGGCAAAACCCTCAAAATGAACCGCCTTACTGCATTAACCGACAAGGGTTCAGAACCGGAGAATTGGACGATAAACCCGACACCTCAAAAAAAACAGTATTGCTTTTGGGAGATAGTTTTGCATGGGGCGGCGGAGCCGAACCGCTGGAGCGGAGTTTTGCCGATTTATTGAACCAACAACCCCGTTACCGGTGCATCAACACCGGAATACCCGGCACCGACCCCGCCCAATATGCCGAAATTGCCCGTTTATACCTGCAGGAGGTAAAACCCGATGTGGTGGTTTGTGCCTTCTTTACCGGCAACGACCTGATGTATTACCCGCGCCCCATTAGCGCCGACTACCAATTGTTTTATTGGACAAACGCTGGCGCACTCATCGGCTATCCGCCCGATTTTTTAAGCGGAAAGGCTCCGCCATTTGCATCGGCACAAGAAGCCTACCGCTTTATAGCCAACCATTACACCCTTTGGAATAACCGGCATAACCCCATAAAGCTCTTTTGTGCGCATTTCCGTACCACCACGCTCATTTGGTATGTGCTGCACAGTTTGCTTTCTGCTAACCCTTCGGGGTGGTTTAAGCAACCCGTTTCGGTGCAGTATCTTCGCCAAATTCAGGATTTAGCCTTTCAAAATAAGGCTGCTTTTGTGTTGCTCTTAATTCCGACCATTGATGAAGCAGACCTTTCTCAACATAAAATAATAAACCGATACCAAAGTAAACTACCCGGCATACAACTATACCTGCCGCCAAACCTCCACTCCGATTACTACCTGCCCATGCCAAACGGGCATCTAAATAACGCCGGTCACCGATTTTATGCACAATACCTTACCGCATTGCTCGACTCGGTCATGCAAAAACATTCCGATAGGTAACTTCTCGTTTCGGGTGTTGTAATGTTTTGTAATTTGATGTATCTTTGTACAAACAAGCTTGCTTTATGATAACCGATATTACCGCATTAGATACCGCCAAACGCTACACCTATGCCGATTACCTTCAATGGGCATTTGAAGAGCAATTGGAACTCATAAAGGGCAAAATCTTCAAAATGTCGCCCGCGCCGGGGTTAAAGCATCAGAGAATATCAATTGAACTGGCCAGGCAAATTGCCAATTACCTCCATAAAAAATCCTGCAAAGTTTACCATGCTCCGTTT
>NBMY01000133.1 GCA_002212985.1 Sphingobacteriales bacterium TSM_CSS | reverse complement strand
CAGAGCCAGAATCTTAGTCAATTTCCTCTGATGCGCTAAAAAGTCGGAAGAACCAATAATTGCCAAGTAAAACAAAAACAGGGCGCTGTAATTTGGCTGCCGTGTTTAAAGCCTGTTGCCAACTGCCGTTAAAAAACGAAATGCCCAATGCCCCTCCGTCGGTTTCTGGAGTATCGGAGTTGGTTTGCAGACTTATTGGGTTTACCAACTTTGCCGCGCAAATATTTGAGGAGGTGGCAACTGCCGCTGCATGAAAAAGCAAAAACAAACTTGCACATGCAACTTTTGTTTTTACAGCAGGGCTTGTGTTTTGTTTCATGGTAAACTAATTTAAGGTAGAATTATGGCAGTAATAAACCCGTGTTATGCCGAGCTGCCACAAACTAATAAATGCCGTCTTTTATTGCAATAAGCAAATGTAGTAATAAATATAGATAAGGCACTTTTTTTTGTTAAATTTTACAATTTACTGCAAAAATGAAAAGTGTATATGAATTTTTCATGGAAAAAAAAATGAAAAAATCAGAACCGGGCGCTATGGTTTTTCGTGGTTTTATAAGCGCGCAAATTGTTGGTAAATAATTGGTTGAATTCTTTTGTTTAGTTATCTTTATGCGTGTAACTGCCCTATTGCAATGCGTTTTTCGTTATAAATTTGCATTTTTTATATTATAAATAGCGGATTATAAACACAAAGATGTTGTTGGCAGCATATTGTTAAATAGCGGCGGATATAGTAACTTAACGCTCAATTGCCGAATAACCCATGTGTTTGTTGCGGTTGTACAAAGCGCTTGGATTGTTCTTTTTATGAGTTTAATTATTTTATATTTGTTTTTTAGTAAAAGTAAAAATTATTTTTTGCTTTTTTTGTTTTTTTTTGTTTTATTGTGGAATAAAGGGAATTTTTTTAAAATGATTTTCCCCAAAAAATACTGGCAGGCAAGATCAATTAATGGTACAGAACAAATGCATATACTGCCCGCCCCTTATTTTGCCGACCCGCTTTTGAAAGACCGGCAACGCAGCGGTTGGCTTGCCCGGCAGCATGGGCATTTTTGCCTGCTTTTTGCCCAATGCCAATACGCTGCTTACCTGCTCCTGCCAGCATGTTTTCAACAACAATTTGACTATTAAACAGATGTGCCAAAGCGCTGATAACAATTTTTAGACTGCTACCCAACAAGGGCTTTTGCAAATGACAGCGCCACTCCGGCAACAGTCAACATTTAAACGCCGGACAACCGCCCCCAATAACCCCTGCCAGCTCAGCAGCAATGCCCTTATGGCGGTTTTAGACGACCTGGCCAACCCGAACGTTTGTTTCCTGTGGGTGGCAACCTTGCTTGCTACATGGCATTATACCCTTGAGGTTGCTAATGTATATCAAAGCGGCTTGCGCAATCCCCACCCCAAAACGTTGCAGGTTGTTGTTACACTTCCCTTGGTAGCGCAGCCGGATTGCCTGCATCACCTATGCAGTGCTTTTGCCTGCTGCTGTTACCCGTGCTTTCCGCTTTCAGCATAACAGGCTTAAACTCCAAAATCAACTCTTTTTTAAACAAAAGGAAGCCCAAAACCTGCAAACCCCGGACGAACTAAAAACCCGACCCTCTTTTACAAAGGTAAAACAACTCACCCATGCTACCTCTCTGCCCAAGTGTTATAACAAGCGCAGCTGCAAAGAGGTTATCGGATATTTGTGCCGATCATCAGGTAGAAACAGTAAAGGCGCTGCCCAAGCCCTTGGGCGGAACGATGTAAAAACTTACTACGCTTTTTAAAAAATGCTTCAGAATTGCCCCAACCCAACTGAAAAACGGCAAAAACTCCGGTAAAACATTTTTTTGTACAATTATCCCCCAATAATGTACAAATACCTCCCGTCAAAAAAGCGCAATGCCCCTACTTTTACCCTAAAATGATTGACTATGTAAAGTCGGGTTAATTGCGCGTGTTATTTTTCATCTTTTTACTCAACCTTTCTAATTTTTATTCATTTAACTTGTTTTACAATCTAAAACAAACCGTTAAGAGTGCAGCAATGATTATATTGTTGCTGTACCTAACCTCAATACTTTTTGCCACTTCAGCGGTGTCGCCTTGTTTTATTGCACTTGGCAGCATTACTTTTTCCGGCTTGGCTTACAACTTGCTGAATGGCACCTACACCCCCTCAGGATTCTTATACCCAGCTCTCAGGTGGGTCAAAAACGGGTGCCCAAACAAAATTAAATTTTCATTCTATTTATCAACATAAAGTTGTTAGTTTATTGTACATTTGCATACAAACACTAAAAACTGCATATAAATTGTTTACCTCTGACACATGCCACAAAACTACAAACTTTTTGAACTACTGTCACACATTCCAAAAAAAGAACTGGCAAACCTGCGAAAACTTTTAGTATCACCCTTTTTTGTGCGCCATCAAAAAACAATAGAACTGTTTGACTATCTTGTTCAATTTCACCCGCATTTTAGCAGCCCCGAACTTAGCCGCCAAAGCATGTATGAGGCTTTGCACCCCAACAAACAGTTTAACAGCCAGCAACTGCGCGATGTTATGTCGTTTTTGGTTGAGACGGTAGAGCATTTTCTGGTTTTCAGAAGCTTGCAGGAGCAGCCAAATGAGTACACGCGCCTGTTATATGCCAAACTGGCAGCTTTGGGCATGCAAAGTTACCTTGAAAAGAACTTACAGAAAACCAAAAGAGAACTGCAGCAAGAATACCCTAAAGGTCTGAACACCCTTTTTTATAACTTTGAAACCGAAACCCGCCTGTTTAGGATTAAAGAAGATGGCTCCATAAACAACAGCTTAAGAGCCAAACAATATGTACCCGTATTTGAAGCCTTTATGAAATGGTTGTATCCCAAAATGCTGGAGCAGGCTTTGGTGTTGTGCAGCAACAATAGTTTATACGAAAGCGGCATGTTCTCGCAGACTATACCCCTTTTACAACAAATGCCTTTTCCTAAAGACGGTATGGTTATTGAAATATACCATAAACTGTTGGCATTGCAGCTAAACAAACGTGCCGAAGATTATGCCGATTTGAAAGACTTTTTCCTGCATCATCAGCAACAAATGGAGCTTGAACTGCAAATGCTTTGTGTTGGAAAATTGTTTGAATATTTAAACTTTGCGGCAATTAATACGCCCCATCCCATTCTGAACTCTGACGACTATTTGCTTTGGAAACAAATAGCCCGCGAACTCGAAATTCGGGTTAACGGTGTTCTGTCACCTGCTGTTTTTTACAACGGCGCTGTTGAGACGATTAGACGCAATCAACAAATAAGTTTGTCGGAATATATAAAGCAATATGCCCCCTATTTGCCGGCCGAAAAAGCACAAAACGGAATTGTGGATTATGTATGGGCTATCTTTTTCTTCAAAGAGGGCGATTACGACCGTTGTTTGGACTACCTCAGCAAAATTGCTCCAAAAAAATTAGACTTTTTGCGTTTTGAATACAGAGCACTCCTGATAAGAGTGTTTTTTGAAAAGCGCGAGTTTGAACTTGCCGCCATACAACTCGACAGTTTCAGGCATTATATAAAAGATGAAGAACTGCCTCACGAAGTAGTGAAACTATACTGGAATTTTTACCGCATTATGGTAAGGCTGGTAAAGCTCTATCGCGAGACACAAAGCAATAAAGCAAAAGCCCAAAAAGCCCGAAAACTGCTGCAATACCTCCACTCACTCTCTCCCAAGCCATTAACGACCGATTGGCTTATTAAAAAGATTAACCAATTTATTGCGTTGCACCAATAGCAATGTTGCTCCACACCCGCCTGCAAACCTGCTGTTAACTGTCTTTTACCGCAATCATTGAAATTTCTACATTCACATCTTTGGGCAATGCCGATACTTCTACGGTTTCGCGTGCCGGGGCGGTACTGTCGTCAAAATATTGCCCGTACAGTTCATTTACCCGGTTAAAGTTATCCATATCTTCCAAAAAAATGCTGGTTTTTACCACATTGGCAAAAGTTAGCCCTGCTGCGGCAAGTATGGCGCGAAGGTTTTCCATTACCTGTCGCGTTTCTTCTTCTATGCCATCTTCGGTTACCAGTTCACCGGTTTCGGGGTTAATGGCTATTTGCCCCGATATGAACAGCAAATTACCCGCCCACACCGCCTGGTTATATGGACCAATAGGCGCCGGCGCATTTTCGGTAAATAAGATTTTTTTTACCATAACAGTATTTTTTAAAACAATATCGGATAGATGATAAACTTTTAAGAGGGGCAAATGTAGTATTTTTCCGACGTTATTGTATAATGCCTGTTTTTTTTCGGCAATTAATCGGGTTGTTTTTTGAAATTTTCGTTAAATTTCAGAACTTTGGCATCTTTTAACTCCCTTGCACACCATGAACGTAGCTTTTATAGGCAATAAGCAGGCAACAGACGAAATGAAGGAAAAACTGGGCAACCGGCCAGTATTGTATGTTAATTCCGATGAGGATATAACCGACCTGTCGCAGTTTGACCTCATTCTTGACACCCGAATGTCTATGCCCTACTCGCATTACTCGCCCTGGGAAATTGCCAGCCTCTATGCACCACTCCAAGGAAAAGTGGTTCTGCTGGGGATGGTACACCACCAGTTGGCTAAGTTAAAATACTATCACAATGAGCCTTTTGCCTGCCATTTTGCCGCATTTAATTCTCTGCCCACTTTCATAAACCGCCCTCTTTGGGAGGTATCGGTATTATCTGATGCCGACCTGCCGCCCGTAGATGCTGCGCTTACGCAATTAGGAATAGGTTACCGCCGTGTGAATGACCGCGTAGGTATGGTGATGCCCCGAATTATTTGCATGATTATTAACGAAGCCTTTTACACCTTACAAGAAGGAACCGCTTCTGTTGAAGACATTAACCTCTCTATGAAACTGGGTACAGGCTACCCCTACGGACCCTTTGAATGGCTCGAAAAACTGGGTGTGGGGTATGTATATAATATCCTAAATGAGTTGTATTTAGATACCCGCGATGAACGGTACAAAATTTGCCCCCTGCTTAAAACCCAATACATGCTTGCCCAATCATAAACAGCAGGCAACCGGCGCGGCGGGTTGTTTGTTCTATCATTACAACCCCACACCGGCGAAAAATGTAACACACCGCTATGCTTCTTGTTTACACAAGCAGAATAACCAACCGCCTCCGATACATCTTTGAGCATATTTTCAAAAATCTGCTGGGGGTAAATATGAGTATTACCACCAACAAGGAAGAATTTTTGCAATACCCGGGAGCTAAACTCAACTACAGCAGCAGGCGCTTTGAAGACGAACTCTTTTTTTATGCCGCACCCCTGCTGTTTGAGCGGGGAATTAAATACCAGCATATAAAAATTGCAGAATACGAAAACACCAAAATATTTTACATCGGAAAAAATAATTCGCATCTGCCTTTCGACCCCTTTGCCGCCTCCTTTTACCTCATTAGCCGCTACGAAGAATACCTGCCTAATGAAAAAGACCAGTTTGGCAGATACCAGGCCAAAAACAGCCTGGCCTTTAAAAACAACTTTCTGGACCAACCCATTATTGATGTTTGGGTAAATATGCTTTACAAAATCTTGCACCAACTTTTCCCCGGCTTGACTTTTGCCAAAAGAAAATACCGGTTTGTGCCAACTTACGATATTGACCTGGCCTTTGCCTACAAACACAAAGGCATTTTGCGAAATGTGGGCGGTTTGGTTTACGATGCGCTACGGCTGAAATGGGATTTGGTTTCAGAAAGACTAAAAGTATTGGCAGGCTGGAAACCCGACCCCTATGATACCTTCGACTGGCTGTTTGCCCTCCATACCCGATACGACCTGCGCCCCATCTACTTCTTTCTGCTGGGAGAATATGGCCCCTACGACAAAAATATTTCCATTACCTCTATTGCCTATCAGGAACTTATTCAATCTACCGCCGACTGGTACGAAGTGGGCATTCACCCCTCTTACGCCTCTAATGACAATAACCGCAAATTTGCCGAAGAACTGCTCATTTTGTCTAAACTTTTAAAAAAAGAAGTGCGAAAAAACCGGCAGCATTTCATTAAACTGCAAATGCCCGAAACCTACCAAAACCTTATAGAACTCGACATACAAGATGATTATACCATGGGATATGCCTCCTCCCCGGGATTTAGGGCAGGTACCGCTTCTTCCTTTTATTTCTACGACCTTAGCCTCGAAATTAAAACCACCCTGCGCGTGTTTCCGTTTGCCGTTATGGATGTTACCCTGCACGATTACCTGAAACTATCGCCGCAGGCGGCCCTCCAAACCCTTAAAACACTTATAGATCGTGTGCGGGAAGTTGACGGCGTGTTTATACCTTTGTGGCACAACCACTCATTAAGCAATACGCATAGCTGGGAAGAATGGCGCGATGTCTATGAAACCATGCTTAAATATGCCCTGCCCGATAAAAAAACCAAACACCCGCAGCCGTAACAACATGCTGCCTGCCTGCAAATGGCAAATTCTGCGCGGTATTGCCGGGGTTACTTTCTAATGACCATTTCCTGTTCCTGTTCGGGCAGGTTTTGAAGGTTGTTAAAAAAGTGCGGGTACCAGATTTTCAGTTCCTGTACAAATAAGTCAAACGGAAAATCGGCAAACTCGCCGTGGTAGTGCAGGTATTCCATATATACATTTCCATTGTGGTCATACTCCTGAAACACCGAGTCATGCAGTCCGTCAAACTCCAGCGGAGCCACGCCAAAGCGCTCGCACAGGTCTTTGTTAAAAGCCGGCGTGGCTTTTACCCATTTTCCGTTTAGCAGCAGCGATACGTAACCATGAAACACAAAAACATCGGTGCGCAGGGCTTGCACAAATTTTTCGGTGGCTAAGTGGTTGCGCACATTGGCAAACCCCAGCCGGTTGGGTATGCCCAACGCGCGGGCGCCAGCGGCCAGCAAAAGCGCTTTTTCAATGCAGTAGCCGCTGCCGCGCTGCAAGGTTAGTGAGGCGCTTATAGCATCGGGCCGAAGGTCAATATGATATGGGTCGTAGCGTATGCCGTCGCGCACGGCGTTGTACAGCGCTATTGCTTTTTCAACATCGGTTTGGTAGTGTTGTGTGGTTTTTTGTGCAAAATGAACCACCGACGGGTGGTCGCTGTCAATAAACGGCGTAGGTTGAAGATAGGGTAAATTCATAAACGTTTGTTTTAGGTTATCCGGTTTTAATCCAGTTCTTTCGGGTAACAAAGATAATACTTAACCACCGGCGCGGCAAGGCTTTGCAGGTTTGAGTAATCCGATGCTTCTACCACGTTTTTTACCACACCGTTGCGGTACAAAATATTAATTTGGCTGCCTTCATAAGAATAGGCGCTGTTGCTGGTTGAGTTGTTAAACACAAAGTAGGCGGCTTCATGCGGGGTAAGGTGGTACTGTTGTATAGCCTTTTGCAGCAATTGTTGTAATTTTTCGGGGTTTACCGGTTCCTGTGTGAGGTGTATTTTAAACAATTTGCGGTTAATAAGGCTTTGCGAAAGTTTGCTCAACACCACATCGGGGTGTTGCTGCCACGTTTTTATGGAGGCAATAATTTCAGCATCGCCCAAAGAGGCAAAGGCTTCAAATACCATGAGGTTGTTTTCAAAATCGTTCAGCCCGAAATCATTTTGCAAAAACAATTGCAGGGCAGGCGGGGCAAACAGTGTTTCGCCGTTTTTGGTCAGTTCTTTGGCTCGTTGCAGCACTTTAAGCAACAGCACTTCGGCGCAAAGCACCGTTTTGTGCAAATAAACCTGCCAGTACATAAGCCGGCGTGCAATTAAAAACTGCTCAATAGAGTAAATGCCTTTGTACTCAACCATGAGGTGGTTGTTGCGCACATCCAGCATTTTAATAATGCGGTCAAAGCCAATAACTCCCTCCTGAACGCCGGTAAAAAAACTGTCGCGGTTCAGGTAATCCAGCCGGTCCATGTCTAACTGGCTCGATACCAACTCGTGCAGGTAATTTTTGGGGTGTTCGCCTTTAAAAATCTGTATAGCCAGTGACAGTTTCCCCTCAAACTCCTCGTTCAGTTTGTTCATAAAGAGCAAGGATAGGGTTTCGTGCCCTACATTTACCAAGCTATGTTCCAAGGCATGAGAAAAAGGTCCGTGCCCAATATCGTGCAACAAAATGGCAATGGTTACGGCTTTGGCTTCCTGCGGCGATATATCCACATCTTTTGCCATTAATACATCAATGGCTTGTTTCATAAGGTGGGTAGCCCCAAGCGCATGGTGAAACCGCGTATGCAAAGCGCCGGGATATACCAGTGAACTTAACCCCAACTGCTGTATATACCGCAGCCGCTGAAAATAGCGGTGCTCAATAAGGTCAAATATAATTTCGTAAGCAATGCTCAAAAAACCATAAACCGGATCGTTAATAATTTTTTTCTTGTTCACAATTACCGTTTTTAATGGAGTAAACTGCAACCTGCTGCATTTAACAACACAAATTAAATACAAATAGCACAAACAACGCCAAATATTTGCACTGCGTGGTTACCCTATTTTCTGCCGATGTTTATTTGTGCCCGGGATTTTGTATTTTTCGGGCTTGTACATTTTATTGCTGCCGCTTATGAATTTGATAATTTCTTCTTTAATTTATGCCGCTTTTTTTTGCTTTTTTTGCCTTGTAAATTGCCTTGCTATGGCGCAAACACCGCCCGAATGGTATAAGAATACCGTAATTTACCAAATTTACCCGCGCTCGTTTTACGATACCAACCACGATGGCATTGGCGACCTGCAAGGCATTATTGCCAAATTGGATTACCTGCAAGACCTTGGCGTGGAAACCCTTTGGATTTCGCCTTTTTACCAAAGCCCGCAGCAAGATTTTGGCTACGATATTAGCAACTATTGCGCCATTGCTCCCGAATACGGCACCCTGGCCGATGCCGAACAACTGATTGCCGAAGTTCACCGCCGCAATATGTACGTGGTTTTTGATATGGTATTGAACCATACCTCCACCCAACACGAGTGGTTTAAAGAATCGGTACAAGACCGCACCAACCCCAGGGCCGACTGGTACATTTGGAAAGACGGCAAAGGTCATAAACCGCCCAACAACTGGCACTCTATGCTGGCCGAAAGCGGCTGGCACTACATTTCGGAAAGAAACCAATGGTACTACGCCTCTTTTTTACCGTTTCAGCCCGATTTAAACTACCGAAATGAAGAGGTAAAAGAAGCCATGTTTAACATAGTGCGGTTTTGGCTCAATAAAGGCGTTGACGGTTTCAGGCTCGATATTTTTAACGCCATTATGAAAGACCCTCAGTTTAGAAACAATCCTTTTTCGCCCAACCCGTTTCCAACGGCTACCAACCCGGGCGGCTTATTTCAGGAACATCGCTACAATGTAAACTATCCCGATGGGTTCGATTTTGCCCGCCAATTGCGGCAGGTTACCGATGAATTTACCCAACCCCAACGCTTTACCATAGGCGAAGTGTTTGGCCCGCATGAAACCATAAAACAGTACTTGGGCAACGGCAGCAACGGGCTTAACCTTGTTTTTTTGTTCGATATGCTGCTTTACAAATTCAACGCATCCTTCTTTGCCCGGCAAATAGCACTTTACAACACTACCTACCCCCCACCCTATATGCCCGTGCTGGTATTTGGCAACCACGACCAAAAACGCAGCATCAGCCGCATAGGCAACAACCCCCAAAAAGCCAAACTGCTGGCCTTGTTTCAGCTTACTGCCCGCGGCGTTCCCGTGCTGTACATGGGCGAAGAAATAGGCATGACCAACGGCAACATACCGCTTAAACAGGCCAAAGACCCGTTGGCAAAACGCCTTCAATGGCTGCCGCAGTGGGTGGTAAACCGCTTGCCGGTGGCGCTTAACCGCGATATTTGCCGAACCCCCATGCAATGGAACGGCACGGCTAACGGCGGTTTTTCCCATGCCACACCATGGCTGCCCGTTAACCCCGATTACCCGAAGATAAATGTAGCCGTGCAACAAACTAATGCTGCATCTTTGCTGCAAACATACACAAGTTTGCTGCACCTGCGCCAGCAACTACCTGCCCTGCAACAAGGAGACATTGCTCTGCTGCCCCAAATGCCCCGCAACGTACTGGCGTATGAGCGCCAGCTAAACGGACAAAATGTGGTTGTTTATATGAACTTTTCGGGCAAACTGGTGGCAGTAACCTGCCCGGCTGCCAAAATGCTTTTCTCTGTTCAAGCCAATACCACTTTACAAAGCGGAGTGCTAACCCTGCCGCCCTGGGGCGGCGCCATACTGCAAACCACACCGTAGAAGAACCACACCCTGCAATAATGCAACAAAAAAAGGGGCGCTGCAAGCAGCGCCCCTTTTTGTATATTTCAGCAACTATGTTTTGCCGGCATAGGTTAATGCAGGTCAAAGCGATCTAAGTTCATGACTTTGTTCCAAGCGGCAACAAAATCATGTACAAACTTATCCTGTGCATCGTGGCTGCCATAAACTTCGGCAAGCGCCCTTAATTCTGAGTTAGAGCCAAAAATAAGGTCGGCGCGGGTTGCGGTCCATTTTAATTGGCCGGTTTTGCGGTCGTGTCCTTCAAACTCTTCCTGTGTTTCGGAAGTTGCTTTCCAAACGGTGCTCATATCGAGCAGGTTTTTAAAAAAGTCGTTGGTAAGCACTTCGGGTCGGTTGGTAAAAACGCCGTGTTTAGAGTGGTTATAATTTGCATTCAGCACGCGCATACCACCAATCAAAACCGTCATTTCGGGTGCTGTAAGGGTAAGCAATTGGGCTTTGTCAACCAGCAATTCTTCGGTAGAAACGGCATATTTGGTTTTCAGATAGTTTCTGAAACCATCGGCTATCGGTTCAAGCACGGCAAAAGATTCAACGTCTGTTTGCTCCTGCGTGGCATCTGTTCGTCCGGGGGTAAACGGAACTTTTACGGCACTACCTGCTTCAAAAGCGGCTTTTTCAATAGCTGCACAACCAGCCAGCACAATTAAATCGGCCAACGATACTTTTTTACCGCCTGTTTGCGCATTGTTGAAACCGGCCTGAATTTTAGTCAGCGTATCCAGCACTTTTGAAAGCTGGGCCGGGTTGTTTACCGCCCAATTGTTTTGGGGAGCAAGCCGAATGCGTGCGCCGTTGGCACCGCCGCGCTTATCGGAACCGCGGAAGGATGCGGCCGAAGCCCAGGCAGTTACAACTAATTGCGACACAGAAAGGCCTGACTGTAAGATAGTGGCTTTTAGGTTGGCAATGTCGTTTTCGTCAATCAGTTCATGGTCAACAGCCGGTAGCAGGTCTTGCCAAATCAGTTGTTCTTTGGGTATTTCGGGCCCAAGGTAGCGCGAAACCGGCCCCATGTCGCGGTGGGTTAATTTAAACCATGCCCGGGCAAAGGCTTCGGCAAATTCATCGGGGTTTTCGTAAAAACGGCGCGAAATTTTTACATAAACAGGGTCAAACCGCAGCGAAAGGTCGGTGGTGAGCATAGTGGGCGCATGTTTTTTGGTTGCGTCGTGTGCATCGGGAATTAACCCTGCTCCTGCTCCGTCTTTTGCCACCCATTGGTAAGCGCCTGCCGGGCTTTTTGTAAGTTCCCACTCATAGCCGAAAAGATTTTCAAAAAAGTCATTGCTCCATTTGGTGGGCGTTTTGGTCCAGGTTACTTCGGGTCCGCCGGTAATGGTATCGCCCCCTTTTCCCGAACCAAATTTGCTCATCCAGCCAAAACCCTGTTCTTCAAGGCCGGCAGCTTCCGGTTCAGGACCCAACAGGGCAGGGTTGCCGGCTCCGTGTGCTTTTCCAAAGGTATGGCCGCCTGCAATAAGGGCAACCGTTTCCTCATCGTTCATCGCCATTCGGGCAAATGTTTCGCGAATGTCTTTAGCAGCGGCAAGCGGGTCGGGGTTGCCGTTCGGGCCTTCGGGATTTACATAGATCAACCCCATTTGTACGGCTGCAAGCGGGTTTTCAAGTTGCCGCTCTCCCGAGTATCGCTGGTCATCTAACCATTTACTTTCAGAACCCCAGTACACGTCTTCTTCAGGCTCCCACACATCTGCGCGTCCGCCTGCAAAGCCAAAGGTTTTAAAACCCATTGATTCTAATGCCACGTTTCCGGCAAGTATCATCAAATCGGCCCACGAAATTTTGTTGCCGTATTTTTGCTTAATTGGCCAAAGAAGTCGGCGCGCCTTGTCTAAATTGGTATTATCGGGCCAACTGTTGAGCGGGGCAAAACGTTGTTGCCCGGTTCCGCCGCCGCCGCGGCCATCGCCGGTGCGGTATGTGCCTGCGCTGTGCCATGTCATACGAATAAAAAAGGGTCCATAGTGTCCAAAATCTGCCGGCCACCAATCCTGTGAGTCGGTCATCAAGTCATGAAGGTCTTTTTTAAGCGCTTCGTAATCAAGGCTTTTAAATGCCTGCGCATAATTAAACGCCGTTCCCATGGGGTTAGATAACGATGAGTTTTGACGAAGAATGTTTAGTTTGAGCTGGTTAGGCCACCAATCGCGGTTTTTGGTTCCGCCACTATGCTTTTGTACTGTTCCTGAAAAAGGACATTTGCTTTCGTTAGAATTGCTTTCCATTTTAATATATTGAGTTAAAAAATAAGAATGCTCTTTGTATTTGCTCGAAATTTGCTGTGTTAACTCCCTCTGTTTTCTTGCTGCCTTTGCCATGCAAATTTCCAGCCCCACCATTTATAAAACAGATGAACGGGGCGTTTGTTCGCTTTTTTGCCGATTTGCAACGTATGGAATTGCTACCAAATTGCGCCGTTATGCGCTTGAAAAGATTACCTGCGCATAAACTGCTCCTTATGCAGTTTTTAAACCTTCTTACCGCTGTATAAGCAGTTTTTGGCATTGTATGGCGCCGTTTTTGTACTGTGCCTCGGCAATATACAAGCCGGCGGGTAATTGACCAATGGTAATTTGCGAACCGGTTACAGGACTATGCCGCAACACCGGCATACCCGCTATGGCATATACCGTAAAGGTAGCCATGTTTTGCCAGCCTTCAAGGGTGAGCAGGTTTTGTGCGGGGTTGGGGTAAACTACCACCTCAAAAGGAGGGGAATTTTGGGGAGCAATACCTACCGTGCCGCCTGCGCCTTGTGTATCTATAAGCGCCTGCACAAATGAGGTATCGGAGCAGACTATGGCGGTGAGCGTAACGGGGTAGATGCCGGGGGCGGCGTATTGGTGGGTAATTTGGTTGCCCGATGGGCAGGGTTCGTAGCCCTGCCCGCAAAGGTAGGGCGGGGTGCCATCGCCAAAATCCCACACATAATAGCCGCCGTCTATGCTATCGGGGTAGGCGTAGAGGGAGAGGTTGGTAAATTGTACTTCGTTTGCGTCTTGCGGCTCATAGCTAAACGCCGCCGCAGGTTGGGTGAGCAAGCCCATGCAGTTGGTTTTAATAACATATACATACGCCATGCCGGTATCTGCTGCATAATCTATAAACTCTTTTCTGCCGCAGAGGATGAAACCATCATCGGGGGTTGGAATCATATCATAGGCGTAGTCGTTAAATTCGCCACCGTAGTAGCGTGTCCATAGTGTGTTCCCTTGAGGGTCTAATTTAAACATCTCTATATCTTTTTGCTCGGCAGGCTCTTCCGGTACTATGGGAAAATAACGCGATCCACAGAGAACGTAGCTGCTATCGGGCAACTGACAAGCAGCATTGGGAAGGGAGTTTTGCCCGTTGTGTTCAAAGGTTATCCACTCTATATTGCCCAAAGAATCAGTTTTAAAGGCTGCTCCGAAACCGCTGTATAGATATAGGTCAATTTGCGGAACTATAACCACAGTTGTATCAATTAAGGCTGTTATTAAAAAACCTCCGTCTAAGGTGCGAATAATGCTTCTCGGACTATCGTGTTGATCTGTGGCATCGGGTATATCGGAATACGGGTTGAAATCGTAGTTTTTTTCCCATACTATATTGCCCAAAGAATCTATCCGTAGCAAAACCATATCGCTGCCATTCACATAATAATTAGTTTGCAGGAGCAGATAAGCTCCTCCGTCTTCGGAGGGAAGCATATCTTCTATCCAGTTATAAGCAATGTAATTATCGTAAATACGTGACCATTGTACCTGGCCCAAATTGTTTAGTTTCACTAGAAACGGCTCTTGATAAAACGGTGAGGTTGAATACGGAATTATGTATCCGCCTAATAAATATCCGCCGTCTTCGGTTCTGAAACCAGATAACGATGCATTTCTATATTCTTCTGGATTTATATGTGAAGAATAAATCTTATTTCCATTTTCATCAACCTGAAGCAAGTATATTGAACTTTGCGGAGAGGGAGGAAAAGTAAGAGAAAGGCCAATTAAAAAATACCCCTGTTCATTAGGTATAATTTGTCTTACTACGTTTTCATGGTCAGGCTCTAAATATTTTCTCACATAAAGCTGTTCGCCTAAAGCATTGATTGAAAGCAAGCCCGAAGACTGAGTGTCATTTCCAGTTCTAAAAAATCCAACACTAATTAAATAATCACCATTTGGATTTTCAAAAATTAGAAATGCAGAATGATTATCAGTCCAACTATAGGTTTTTTCAAAATATTTCTGTTGAGCGTTGATGTTGACGGCAAAAAAGACAACTGACAATATAAATAAGTGTTTTGTTTTCATGATTTGGCAATTTTATTGAGTGGCAAATACATAAACCGCCTGCAAGTTGGTACTATCTATGCTTGCAGGCGGTTTATGTAAAAGGACTAATTGATTATAACTAATTTATGTCGTTTCACAATCTTGCCGTTGATACTAACAATGTAGTAGTAAATACCCGATTTATACGATTTTGTATTTAGCGTATAAACACCACTGCCGGTTAAATCAGCCGAATGCTTTAAGCTCCCATTTATCTCATAAAGCATGAATTTAGCTGTTTCATTTTGAGACAGTTGATACTTAAAATATGCTTCGGTTGTAGTGGGGTTGGGGTATAGTGTGAAAGCATCGGCAATATTGCTACTTGCTTTAAATGCAGTATAACCATTTCCCTCTAATCCGTCAATTTGCGGCAATTGTATCGGAAATTCATGCCCTTTGGCGGCGAATAACAACGATTGGGCAAGGTAGGCGGTAT
>NBMY01000128.1 GCA_002212985.1 Sphingobacteriales bacterium TSM_CSS | reverse complement strand
CAAACGGTGGGCACAGCAAAATAATAAGCAGGGGTAAATAGTTTCTCAGTTTCATGTTGGTTGGTCTGGAGGTTTTGTATAGTTGCCCGAAAGTTGGCAGTATTAACCTTAAAAGGTAAAATTATATCGTGCTTCGGTCAAAATGGGCAGCATAAGGTCTTTTTCCGAAACAATCAGCCCGTCTTTTGGCACTTTCCAGTCTATTTGCAGCGTGGGATCGTCGTAGGCAATGCCTGTTTCAGATGCTTTGTTGTAGTAATTGTCGCATTTGTACATAAATTCGGCGGTAGCGCTCAACACTACATACCCATGAGCAAAACCTCTCGGAATAAGGAGTTGTTTTCTGTTTTCGGCCGAAAGTAACACCCCGTACCATCGTGTAAAGGTGGGCGAGCCACCTCTCAGGTCAACCACTACATCTAATACTTTTCCTTCTGTAACCCGTACCAGTTTTGCCTGTGCGTGAGGTTCCAACTGGTAGTGAAGCCCGCGCAACACGCCATATCTTGACCGTGCTTGGTTATCTTGCACAAAATCATAGTACAAGCCATGATTTTCAAAGGTTTTTTTGTTGTAGCTTTCATAAAAATAACCTCGCTCATCGGCAAAAACAGGCGGGTTAACAATTAGCAATCCCGGAAAACCGGTTTCTTCAATAAAAGGCTGCTGCATGAAACAGAAAATAATGTTGTAGTAAAGGTACAAAAATAAAATTATGGGGTTGTCCGGCAGGGTAGGGGCAAAAATACAGAAGTTCCGGCTTCTTTCCTACTATTTGCCATTTTCATGTACTGGCAATAAACAAGTGTAGGTTATTGGCAAAATACCTTTCTTTTTTGTATCTTTGCCGCCCAAATAATCACTTTAAGTACAAATACATCAGCAATGAGCAGAGTGTTAATAATTGGTGCCGGCGGTGTTGGCAATGTGGTGGTAAAAAAATGTGCCATGATACCCGAGGTTTTTTCCGATATTATGCTGGCAAGCCGTACCCTGTCTAAATGCCGGGCTATAGCCGAAGAAATTGGCGGCAACCGTATTAAAGTTGCACAGGTAGATGCCGACAATGTTGCCGAACTGGTTTCGCTTATTGAAAGTTTTAAACCCGAATTGGTTATTAACGTAGCCTTGCCCTACCAAGACCTGCCTATTATGGATGCCTGCCTGCAAACCGGAGTTCATTACCTCGATACCGCCAACTATGAACCCAAAGACGAGGCAAAATTTGAATATAGCTGGCAATGGGCTTACAAAAAGCGTTTCGAAGAGCGCAGCATTATGGCCTTATTGGGCTGCGGCTTTGACCCCGGCGCTACGCAGGTATTTACCGCTTATGCCGCCAAACACCACTTTAGCGAAATGCATTACCTCGATATTGTGGACTGTAACGCGGGCAGCCATGGCAAAGCCTTTGCCACCAATTTTAACCCCGAAATCAACATTCGGGAGATAACCCAAAACGGCAAATACTTCGAAAACGGACAATGGAAAGAAATTCCGCCCATGTCGGTTCATAAACCTATTCACTACCCCAATATCGGCGAGCGCGAATCATACCTGCTCTACCACGAAGAACTCGAATCGTTGGTAAAAAACTTTCCAACCCTCAAACGTGCTCGTTTTTGGATGACTTTCGGGCAGCAGTATATTACCCACCTGAATGTATTGCAAAATGTGGGTATGACCAGCATTAAACCCATTATGTACAAAGGCGTTGAAATTGTTCCACTCGAATTTCTGAAAGCTGTACTGCCCGAACCCTCATCGCTGGGCGAAAATTATACCGGCGAAACTTCTATAGGCTGCCAGATTAAAGGCATTGGCAAAGACGGTAAACCACTGACCTACTTCATTTACAACAATTGCAGTCATGCCGAAGCATACCGTGAAGTTCAGGCGCAGGCAGTTTCTTATACTACCGGTGTGCCTGCCATGATTGGCGCTCTGTTGATGCTGACCAAACAATGGATGAAGCCCGGCGTGTATAACGTAGAAGAAATGAACCCCGACCCGTTTATGGAACTTATGAACATACACGGGTTGCCCTGGCATGAGCAGTTTAATATTGAACTGCCTCACGAGTACCCAGTCTAACAACCACTGCCCTGCATTTTAGAAGCTGCCTAAACAGCCAAAACCTGTTGTTGTGCCGCAATAAGAGTGCCTGTTTGGCAAATAAACGGTTTTACTCATTTTCAACACCATACAATACATGAATATTAAACCTGTATGTGGCAAGGCAGCGTATTGTGCGGGTCTTCTATTTTTCTTTTTGTTGCTTCCGGCAATGGCGTTTGCTCAAAAAAAAGAGAAAAAAACTTCTTTAGAAGAACTTGTTCAATGGATGCAGGGAACTTATAGCAGCTACACCCAATCTGTTGCCGATACCGATTATTTTAACATTACCCTGAACATGCACCCTATTTGGCAAACCCGCACAGATGGCAAGTGGCTGTATGTAGAACAGGCTGTTGCTGCCATGCAATACCGGCCATACCGGCAGCGGGTGTATCAAATTGTTAGAAAAGGAAAAAACACCTTCGAAAGCAGGGTTTATACGCTGCCAAAACCCGAAAGATTTGTGGGACAATGGAACAATACCGCTCTTTTTGAAGGGTTTACCCCCGATTCGCTCACCCTGCGCGACGGCTGTACCATTTCCCTAAGCAAAAAGGGCAATGCATATATTGGGCAAACCAATGCCACAACCTGCCCAAGCGATTTGCGCGGCGCCGCCTATGCTACCTCAAAAGTAACCCTTACTGCCACTACCCTTAACAGTTGGGACCAAGGTTTTGACGAAACGGGCAAGCAGGTTTGGGGTGCGGTAAAAGGACCCTACCGGTTTGCTAAAGCATTGCCAGCCGCCCCCTTGCAATACCCGCCTGCAAAACGCATACAACAAACCGATGATTACCACGGAACTACCGTAGCCGACCCCTACCGTTGGATGGAAGACGAAAATGGCCCCGATACCCGCCAATGGGTGGCCGCCCAAAATGAACTTACCGCCGGCTACATTAACCAAACCGGTTTTAAACAACCCCTCGAACATCAGTTACAGCAATATTTTAACTACCCCAAAATGTCATCGCCCCGAAAACAGGGCGCGTATTACTACTTTTTTAAAAACAACGGGCTGCAAAATCACAGCGTCCTGTACCGGCAAAAAGACCTGAACACCCAACGCGAAGTATTTTTAGACCCCAATACTTTTTCTGCCGACGGCTCGGTTTCTTTGTCTGTAATTTCTTTTTCACATGATAACCGATATCTGGCTTATGCCACATCAGTCGGCGGCAGCGACTGGCGGGAATTTCGCATTATTGACCTGCAAAGCAACCAAACATTGCCTGAAAAATTGGATAACATCAAATTTTCGGGGGCAGCATGGTACAAAGATGGCTTTTTTTACACCCGCTATGCCAAACCCGTGGCCGGCAAGGAACTGTCGGCCACCAACGAAGCGGCGCGCATTTTTTACCACAAAACCGGAACCCCCCAAACAGAAGATGTGCTGGTTTATGAAAGCAAAGACAATCCGCGCCTTTCTTTCGGGGCTATGGTTACCAGCGATGAAAAATACATAATCCTTTCCGTTTCCGAAGGTTCGGCATCGGGCAATTCTTTGTTTTACGCTTTAGCCGATAAATGGCAATTTGGCTTCAATCCGCTCATCAGCAGTTTCGAGCATAATTTTTCTGTAGTAGATAATGTGGCGGGCAAACTGCTTGTAGAAACCAACTATAAAGCCCCCAATTACCGGCTGGTTTTAATAGACCCCGCCAACCCCACCGAACAAAACTGGACCGAACTGGTGCCCGAAAAACCCAATGCCGTTTTAGATAACGCATATCTTGCCAACAACAAATTGCTGCTGTCATACATGCAAGACGTAAGCAGCCGCCTGTACATTTACAATCTTACCAACGGCCAGCCCGAAACCGAAATTACCCTGCCTGCTTTGGGCATAGCAGGCAATATCAGCGCCGACAAGGACGAGCCTGTTTTTTTCTATACTTTCGAGTCGTTTATCTATCCGCCCACCATTTTTAAATATGATTTTTCGGACAGCAGCACAATCGTTTTTTACAAACCCGAAATACCGTTTAATTTTGCCGATTATGTAACCGAACAGGTTTTTTACCCTTCAAAAGACGGCACCCAAGTGCCCATGTTTATTACACACCGCAAAAAAATACCCCTTAACGGTCAGCACCCCTGCTTACTTTACAGCTATGGCGGATTTAACATTTCGCGCATTCCCGAATTTAAGCCCGAAAATCTGCCGTTTTATGCCAGCGGCGGCATTTATGCCGTAGCCAACCTGCGCGGCGGCGCTGAGTATGGCGAAACATGGCATAAAGCCGGCATGTTGGAAAAAAAACAAAATGTGTTTGATGACTATATTGCTGCGGCCCAATACCTTATTAAAAATGGTTATACCCGTTCCAAAAAATTGGCCGCAACCGGCCGCTCAAACGGGGGGCTGTTAATTGGCGCAGTAATGAACCAACAACCCGATTTGTTTGCCGTGGCATTGCCCGTGGTGGGTGTCATGGATATGCTTCGGTTTCACAAATTTACCATCGGGTGGGCGTGGGTGAGCGAGTACGGCAGTGCCGACAATGCCCGGCAATTCCCGTTTTTATATGCTTATTCGCCCTATCACAACATAAAACCACAGTTAAAATACCCGGCTACACTGGTAATGACCGCCGACCGCGATGACCGCGTTGTGCCGGCACATTCCTATAAATACACCGCTGCCTTGCAATATGCTTACAAGGGCCCCAACCCAATACTTATCAGAATAGATACCATGTCGGGGCATGGCGGCGGAGGGCAGGGTAAAACAACCGCACAGTTAATTGAAACATATGCAGAGGTATGGTCTTTTGTTTTTAAAAATTTGGGCATGTACCCGGCTCCATAAAGTAGAAAGTTGAACGGTACCCCGAATTTCTGCATACAAAATTCGGCTAACTGCTGCAAATGCTGTTTATTCTGTTTATTTTGTAAAACAATTTCAATATTACAACCCTTTCAAATTCAGATAAATTCATTTTGTTCATGCGCACATTCTTTTTACAATACATAACCCTTTGCCTGTTACTATGTAACAGTATTGCAGTGGTTTACCCGCAAGATGCCACCGTAAAAAAAATGCTGAAACAGGCCAACGGATATTTTGATGCCTATGCCTATGAGCAGGCAATACCCATTTACCGCGACATATTGCTGCGAGACAACTTGTTTGAGGTTAAACTGAAACTTGCTGAAGCTTACCGGTTTATAAACGATTACGACAAAGCCGAATACTGGTACCGGCAAATAATAGCCCAGTTGCCGGCCGACCAACCCGTTCATAAACTGAACTTTGCCCGCGTTTTGCAAAGCAACGGCAATTGCGGGGAAGCCAAAAAATGGTTTGTAGAATACGGACGCTCTGATGCCTTGGGCACCGAACTGGCTAAAGGTTGCGATATGGTGGAGCAATTAAATGAACATGCCTATGATTATGAGGTGTGGTTGCTGCCGCTGAATACCAAATATGCCGAGTTTGCACCGGTTTTGTTTAACGATGGCATTTTGTTTTCAAGCAACCGGCAAGATATTATGAAGGGTAAGCCGGCAAAAGGTAAAAAAGATGCCGCCAACCAATACCTCGATTTGTATTATAGCAAACGGCAGCCGGGTAATGCTTATACGCCGCCGCAAGCCCTGAAGGGCGGCGTTAACAGCCAGTTTAATGATGGCCCAATGTCTGTTTGTACGTTTCCGGATACTACTGCCATTTTTACCCGAAATGCCTTTTTTAACGGTAAAAAACAACGCAGCGAAACGGGTGCGCTGCTCCTTAGCCTTTATACGGCAAAATACCTGCCAGATGGCAAATGGACTAATGTTGGAAAGTTTAAATACAACAACGTGGAAGATGAACTGGATAATACCCGAACTTATTCCATGACCCACCCCAGTATTTCAGACGACGGGCAAACGCTTTACTTTGTTTCTGATATGGAAGGCGGTTTTGGCGGAACCGATATTTACCTTTGTACACGGTTAGACTCTACCTGGAGCCGCCCGGTAAACCTAGGTCCGCAGGTAAATACAGCCGGCAACGAACTGTTTCCATACATACATGCCGATGGAACACTTTATTTTGCCTCTAACGGCCACCCCGGTTTAGGCGGTCTTGATATATTTTATACCAATTACGGGCGTAAAACATGGATAGAGCCGGTAAACATGGGCGCTCCATTTAACTCTAACCGCGATGACTTTGGACTGGCGCTTAGCCCCGATAAACAGTGGGGGTACTTTACCTCAAACCGGCCGGGTGGCTTTGGCAGCGATGATATTTATTTCTTTTCGTCTCTGCCCGCAGAGGATGCCGCCGGGCAAGATGCCAAAGAATCGGTTGCTTTTCAGCAACCGGCCATTACCAATACCTTACTCAATGAGGCATTGGGCATGAATAAAATTCGGTTTAAACCGGGCGATTGGAATCTCACTTCTGATGCAGGGAAAGAACTGGATAAATTGGTTAATTATATGAACGATTGGCCCGAAATAAGGGTAGAAATAGGCGCTCATACCGATGCAAGGGGAAACGATTTTGCCAACATGGAAATTAGTATAAAACGCGCAGAAGCAGTGCGCGAATACCTTATGCTAAAGGGAATTTCGCCAGCAAGGGTAATGACAAAAGGGTATGGCGAACAGCAATTGCTAAACCATTGTGCCAACGGTGTTGAATGCCCCGATGAACTGCATCAGCAAAACGACCGCATTGAAGTAAAGGTCATTTTTATACAGGGCGTGGCCGGTTTATCGGTGCCGCAACAGACCGAAATGCCTGCAGAACAGCCAGCTCAACCCGAAAACCAGCCTGTTTTAGTAGCTCCTGTTGCCGTACCCGAATTGGAAGAATCGGTTTTGCCGCCTCAGGGGGCCACTTATTCGTATAAAGTTTTTATTGGGCCTTACAAGAATGTGGATAACGATACCTATTACACTTTTGCCGAACTGAACACCGCTATAGATTTGCAATATACCCCCGAAGGCATGATGATAGTACTTGGCCCTTATGCCTCTATTGCCGAATCTGAAGAGTTTGAAAAATTGGCCAAAGAGCGCGGCGCTAAAAAAACACGTATAACTGTGTACAGTGGCTCTGAACCAAGCAGCATGACCGTTAAACAGTTGAAAAAGATGGGGGTGAAGTAACTTGTTCTAGTTAATGTATGGCGGGTTTTGCATGGAGCTTTTAATGCATTTAATGGCTTTCTGGTAATATTAATCATCCTTAAGGCAATAACAGACTTTGAGCAGACAAGAAGCAGTGGGCAAAACGGATCATTTTAAGTAACTGCCACTTTCCAAACTTGCGGTATTGTTGCTGTTTGCCGGCAAAACGGTTTACGGGTTGCGGCGGTAAAGGATAAGGGTTACCATACCGGTGCCAAATGTTTGCAAAGGGGCAAACTCTTGTTGCAACTGCAGCACTTCGGTGGGGTTAAAATCGTTTGAAAGGTTGGAGTACAACACATATCGGGCCTTTGAAACCGGCATTTTATCTTTTGCAATAAACTGAAAGCGGTTTTCGGGCTCAAGCCGGGTGTAGCGGGTTCCGGCCACCATCGGGAAAGTGGTACAGACGCTATCGGGCAAAATGTGATTTTTTTCAAGGAATTCATTCACCTCCATTCGTGCATGAAAATAAGGCAGGCAGGCAATTGTAGCGTCCCAGCCATTGGCCACCGGAAAAGGATATATCCACCAATGGCCGCTGAACATAGCAGCAAAAACGGCAGAAAGCAACAGGTTTCTTTTTACTGAATAACCTGCAACTTCTGCCAGAGCCAATACCCATAATCCGCACAACAGATAAAATGCCATAAAATAGCGGTGCATAATCGGGTTTTGTCTTATCACAACAAATGGAAGAAATGCCAAAAACTGCACAACCAAAATCAGGAAAAAACGCTTTTGTGTAGTGTTTAGTGCCAAGCCACGGGTTTTAAGGTGGCGGTACAATACTATACCGGCAATAAACATTACTATACGCCCTTGGTCTGCCATGCGCCAACCTACTATTGCAAGGTTGCGCAATATACCCTCAATGCTCGCAAAACCATAATTGGCCGCCCAATGCGCAGCAATAGTATTGTTAGTAATAAAACCCGTATGCAGGTAATGGTATGTAAACCAGGCGGCTGTTGTCAGCAAGGCCGGAAACAACACAACGGTTATTGTTTTTAACCGGCTGGCAATATTTATCCCTTGGTTTTGCAGCAACAGATATTGTCCAATGGCAAAGCCGGGCAAAAGTAGAATGCCTCTTAAACTTAACATACATAATAGTGGTAGTAGTAGCCAAAGGCGTTGGGTTTTACCTGTTAATAAACTTTCTACACTCCATAGGTAACAACAAACAAGTGCAATATCGCTACCTCCCAAAATACTTTGTGTTGCAAAGCATGGTTCCAAAAACAATAATGCCACTGCAAACAGCAGCAAAGCCTTTATTTGCAGATACCGCGCCAAGTTGAAACATGCCCAGGCTGTAGCGGCCAGGAAAGGCAATGCTGCCCAATGGGTTACCGGTAAAGTTACGCCAAAAAGTTTCCACAGGAAAGCAAGATACAGGGCATACAATGGCGGGTGGCCTGCATCCAGTTCAATTGGTAGCAGCGGAGGGTAAAATCCGTTTTGGTAAAAATGCAAGGCAGGTTTTGAAACAAGCGCTACACCATCCCAGAAGAAAGGAACTTTACCCGACAGTAGTGTGAGCACCACAAAACAACAAGCGGCAGCCACGGGCAAAAAAAGAGCATGTTGCCAAAGTTTGTTCATGGTAGAATGTTGGTTTACTGCCTATACTTAAGGGCTTTTTGTATGGGTGGTCATAACCTTTCGGGAAAAATCAGACAGGAGCGTTGTGCCTATAGGGGGCAGCAAAGCCGCACCATTAATGACATCGCACTTTTTCTGCCGGGGTTTTACCCATGTGCGGGCTAAGGTAGGGGATACCAAGATTTAAGCCACGCAAGATAAAAAGCGCAGCAAATACCATCATAAGCACCGGTAATGCCTGTTTAATCTTTTTTCGGAGTTCAATTCCTACTACATTACCCATTAACGAAACAGATAACATTGCAGGTATGGTGCCCAACC
Organism: Sphingobacteriales bacterium TSM_CSS; assembly: GCA_002212985.1. GTDB lineage: Bacteria > Bacteroidota > Bacteroidia > Chitinophagales > UBA2359 > UBA2359. The sequence continues at coordinate 6,054 of NBMY01000128.1, read as the reverse complement.
CGAACAAAGCCATAAATAGTGCGCCCTGCAAAACCCCGGAGGTGGTAAGTGCGCCGGCAAGCCCCATATAAACAAATCCGCAGGGTAAAAAGCCGTTTAGCACACCAATACCCAACATAGTAATACTGCCGTTTGACCGCAGCAAACGCGCCAACATTTTTTTTACGCGGCCGGTAAATTGTTTTACCAGGCCAATTTGTTGCACCCGGCTTTCAAAGTTAACAGACAAAAGCGCCATAAGCAGCAACAATACGCCAATTGCTACCGATAACGCTTGTTGATAACCCGATAAAGCAATACCCTTTCCGGCCAAACCCAGCAATGCACCCAACATACTGTAAGTAATTGCCCTGCCTATGTTGTAAAGCAGCACATTCAGGGCAGAAACCCAATACGAGTTTCCTCTAAACGGCAGCGCCAATGCAATGGGCCCGCACATGCCCACACAATGAAAACTGCCCAGTAAACCAAGGGTAAAGGCTGTCCAAAGATACATGGCAAAGGTTATTCTTTAAAAATGGTTTTTTCGGTATAATAGGGTGTTTTACCAATACTCCATTCCATTTTTATGCGCCAAAGACCGTTTTTTATCTGCGAGGCATCTATTATTTGAATGCCGTTGGTATCGGGCTGAACGGGCATACTGAAATCAAGGCTTTTATCAGACGGGCGGAAAAATGAAATGGTTCCTTTTGCAGGCTCAGCCGTTTTTGGATACTGAACCGTTATTTGCTTGCTGCCGGTTTGAAACTGAAATTGTACATCTTGTTCTAAACTTCGGGCATTTTTGAGTTTTTGAATTTGCTGTTCATATAGCAGTTCTTGTTCGTAGTAATTATCTGCAACCAGATCAACCTCTTGGCGCATACATAAAAAAACCATAAACAACATAAAAGCCACAAACCCACTATAAGCAAATACAATTCTCCAGCCCCAAGAAATGTGCATAAGAAAAGAAATTTGACAGATTATTTGAATGTACAATGTTGGATAATTCAGGGAAGCGGGCAAAAAGTAATTCTACCCGCTTCCCGAAATTGCGGTTATAATGAGGAGGTTAGGCTATTTAATAACAAACGGGCCAATAAAATTGCTTTTTAGCGCCTCAATTTTTTGGTTGTTGGAATAAATTTCCACTTTTACCGGTGTGTTGCGTCCGCTAAGGCTGCTCTTTGGCAAGTCAATAAACATTACGTTTTCAGTAGTGCCTTGGGTGTTCAGGTTAAAGCTAACTTCATTGCTGGCGGCAGCGCTTGCCTCGGCAGCACTGCCATCGGCATTTGCCGTATTTTTACCTACAATTCTGAGTTTGGCATTTTCGGGCCATACCACTTTTACAGTAACGGGCAATTCGTCTTTTGTTTTATTGACCAATTGCAGGTTATAGAGGTTACTTACCGTAGTAGAGTCAACCATTTGGAAAAGTGTACCGGGTGTTCTGAGCAGGGTGGCCTCCACATCGCCCCGGTTATAGAGCAGGAAGCTTACCAGCAATACCATAAGTGTTAAAATGGTGGAGTAGGCAATAATGCGGGGGGTAAAATGGAATTTTACCTTGTTTACAATACCATTATAAGAGGCATACCTTATAAGTCCTTTGGGTTTGTCAATCCGCTCCATAATGGAGTTGCAGGCATCAATACAGGCAGTACAGTTTACGCATTCCAGTTGGGTACCGTTTCTAATATCTATACCGGTTGGGCAAACCCGCACACATAATCCGCAGTCAATGCAGTCGCCCGGTTGCGTTTCATGCAGCAATACCTCTTCGCCGGTATTTGATGTGGTTTCTGCCGGTGCAGGGCTTTTAGGTTTGCGAAGTTTTCCTCGTGGTTCGCCCCTAACAAAATCATAAGCCACTACAATAGAGTCTTTGTCGAGCAGCACCCCTTGTAGCCTTCCGTAAGGGCAAACTACTAAGCAGACTTGTTCTCTGAAATAGGTGAAGACAAAGAAGAACACACCCGAAAAGATGAGCATTCCCATAAAGCCCGATAAATGCTCGGAAGGGGGAGAGGTGACAATATCTTTCAGTTGGTCAATGCCAATGATATATGACAGAAAGGTATTGCCGATGAGAAAAGAAATAACATAAAAGATGGCAAGTTTCAGTCCTTTTTTTCTGATTTTTTCGGCATTCCATGGCATTGCATTCAGTTTTCGCTGGTCATTGCCGTCGCCTTCAATCCAATATTCAATTTTGCGGAACACCATTTCCATGAAAATGGTTTGCGGGCAGGCCCAGCCGCAAAAAAGCCGGCCAAAAGCAACGGTAAACAAAACAATAAAAAGTATGAAAGTAACCATGGTAAGCCCAAACAGGTGGAAATCCTGCGGGTAAAAATGCAGCCCGAAAATGATAAAGCGGCGCTCCAAAATGTTAAACAACACAAGCGGTTCGCCATTTACCTTTAAGAATGGCAAACCAAATAAAATGGCAAGCAGTAAAAAACTTACATAAGTGCGCCATTTATACAAAACTCCGTCGGGTTTTTTAGGGTAAATCCAAACCCTTTTGCCTTTTTGGTCTATGGTAGATACCGAATCGCGAAACGACTGGTCAATATGCTCATAGGCTTCAACATCTTTAAGGTCAATCATTTGAGAAGATATTAGGTGAGCGAAATTTTCAAAAAATTTAGTTAAGAAAATTTGCTGCATAGGTTCTTAAAAAAGGTAGCCACATGGGCTACCTTTGGTTATGGGAATAATCCCACACTCACTACCTGAACTATTTTAGTTTTGGTTATTTTTTAGCGCCCGTTTGGTTGGCGGTACTGTCTTTTGGTGCGGTAGTTTTGGTACTGTCGGCCGGGGCATTTGTTGAGCCGGCTGCGGCAGCGCCTGTTTGTTCGGACTTATATTCTGTGCCTTGCGGTGACTTTGCATTGGGCGGGTTGGTGCCTTGCAGGGTTTTAATATAGCTGGCCACTTCCTGAATTTTTTGCGGTTTAAGCATAGCTTTCCATGCTATCATACCTTTGTCTAAAACACCATTGTTAATAGTATTGAAAACACTTTTAAAATCGCCGCCATGTATCCAGAATTTATCGGTAAGGTTGGGGCCTACGCCGCCTTCGCCTTTGTTGCCGTGGCAACTTGCACAGTTGGTAACAAAAATGTTTTTACCACTTTCAAGACTGGCAGCATCGGTAAGGGGCGCCAGCTTAGCCATATCAAACCCCATGCCTTTGGCGGCCAATGCTTGTTCATGGGCAATTTTGGCTATCCGGGCGTTTTCCATTTCTGTTTGATATTCTGCGGCAGAGAGCTTGCCTGTTCCGAGTACATGGTAGTGCAGCAGGTACACTGCCGCAAAAAAGATGGTTAAGTAAAACATATAAACCCACCACGGCGGCAAGCTGTTGTCTAATTCTTTAATGCCGTCATAGTTGTGGTCTAAAAGAACGTCTTTTTCGCGTTCTACCGGCACTGCATCGGTAAGCGCGTCCATTAGTTTTTGCCAGCCGGATTTTTGGGTAGCGGCAATTTGTTTTTCTACGGTTTCTATATCAATGCCACGCTCTGCAAAGTACATTTTATGCAATTCGTTGCTAAGCAGTTTAATAATGCGCAGCAGGGTTACCAACACCAGCAAAATGGCTGCTGCTGCAACAACCAATACAATGAGCGCAATTTTTTCGCTGCTTAGCATAGGTGCACTGCCGGCGGCGGGCGCAGTAGCAGCAGCCTGTTGAGCAACAGCGCTGCTGCTCATAAAAAGCAGCATACAGGTGGCTGTTAAGGTGCAAAATGTTTTTTTCATAATAAACTGGTACTTAATTGGTTATCTTGCGGGGGGATTGATTATGCTTTCTTTTTACTGGCATGAATTCTCATTTCATTGCTGAGCGCCGTTACAGCTTTTAAAATTACATAAACTGCGGCAACCAGCACTACGCCTGTAACCATTATTAATACAATGAGTAAATTTTCGCTATTGCCGGCAGTAGCTGCCGGAGTGTCGGTTGCGTTTTGCGCCCAGGCTGCACAAGTTGCAAGAAACAACAGCAGGAGTGTGGTGAGAAATTTTTTCATATTGTTGGTAGTTTGGCGGTTAATTCTTTGAGGTTCAATTGGTAATGGTTAGAAAAGGACGGAGAGAATACGGAGGAGGAATTTTGGTTCGGTAATCAGGGTTTTTCAGAGTCGTGGAGTGGTAAATCTGCCATATGTTTGATATAGCTTTTGTCTCTTTTACTGGTCCAGATGGTAAGCAGTACGAAAAAAGTAATAAAGACAATAAGCGCTCCTACTGCCAATGGGGCAAAATCTGTAAGCGATTCCAAAATTTGCTTGTACATGTATTTTCTTAGTTTACTTGTGTTTTGGATTGCAGGGGTTGCAATGTGGAATTTATATAAGTAACGGGTTGCCGGTTATTGTAGGGTTACATCGGCAAACCCGTTACTGTTATACACACATCACACTCCACAATAAAAATTTTGGTATGAAAACATCACAATTTGCTTTTCGTCGTTGGTTATCAGGGTTACGGATTGCCCCCGGGTTGCGGCGCTGTGCTGCTTGCTGCACCTACTTTAATATCGGCACCTAAGCGTTGCAGGTAGGCAATGAGGGCAATGATTTCTTTGTTATCGGGGGTTTCAATCTGGTTTTTTTTCAAATCTTCTTGTATGGTTTTGGCTTGTTTTTGAAGTTCGGCAACGGCTTGCTGGTCAAAACCCTGTGGATACGGAACGCCTAATGTTTGCATAACGCGTATTTTTTTGGGAGTATAAGATACATCAAGGTCGTTTTCGAGCAGCCAGGGGTAGGCGGGCATTAAAGAGCCGGGCGACATGCTTCGGGGGTCGTACATGTGGTTGTAGTGCCATGCGTTGGGGTATTTACCACCTTCGCGCTGCAAATCTGGACCGGTTCGTTTCGAACCCCACTGGAAGGGGTGGTCATAAATAAATTCACCTGCTTTGGAGTATTCGCCGTAACGTTCGGTTTCTGAGCGGAAGGGGCGAATCATTTGAGAGTGGCAAACATAGCAACCTTCGCGCACATAAATATCGCGGCCTTCCAGTTCAAGCGGTGTATAGGGTTTTACCGATGCAATGGTAGGAATGTTGGATTTTACCAAAAACATGGGCACCATTTCAATAATGCCGCCTATGGCAACCATTACCAAACTTAACACGAGCATTTGAACAGGGCGGCGCTCAATCCAGCGGTGCCAGTGGCCGGTGGGTATTACTTCATTTTTGTCTAAGGCCGGCGCTTCCGCAGCTTCATTAGCCACAAATTGCCCGGCAGCTACTGTTTTGTACATGTTGTAGGCCATAATGAGCACTCCCAGCAGGTAAATGCCGCCGCCAAATGAGCGCATGGCATACATAGGCACAATTTGCAACACAGTTTCAAGGAAGTTGGGATAAAGCAACGTTCCTTCGGGGGTAAACTGTTTCCACATAAGGCTTTGCGTAAAGCCTGCCCAATACATGGGAACCGCGTAAAAGATAATACCCAGTGTTCCTATCCAGAAATGTATATTAGCCAACCTTTGCGAGTAAAGTTTGGTGTTGAACATTTTGGGAAACAGCCAGTAGAACATACCAAAGGTTAGAAAACCGTTCCAGCCCAGCGCGCCAACGTGTACGTGAGCAATGGTCCAGTCGGTAAAGTGGCTAATGGCGTTTACATTTTTGAGGGAAAGCATCGGTCCTTCAAAAGTAGACATACCGTAGGCGGTAATTGCCACTACAAAGAATTTTAGTACCGGTTCATTTCTTACTTTATCCCACGCACCTCTTAAGGTAAGTAAGCCGTTTATCATACCACCCCAGGAGGGAGCTATGAGCATTATCGAAAACACGGTGCCCAAAGATTGTGCCCAATCTGGCAGGGAACTGTATAAGAGGTGGTGCGGGCCTGCCCAAATATAGATAAAAATGAGCGCCCAAAAGTGTATAATAGATAAACGGTAAGAGTAAACCGGGCGGTTAATGGCTTTGGGAACAAAATAGTACATTAACCCCAGATAGGGAGTTGTAAGGAAAAAAGCTACGGCATTATGACCATACCACCATTGAACCAGTGCATCTT
>NBMY01000036.1 GCA_002212985.1 Sphingobacteriales bacterium TSM_CSS | reverse complement strand
TTTGTTTACTATTTTAAACGCTACAAGCCCACCTACAGCGGTATGTTTTGGGCATTTTTGGCCGGATTGGGCATTTTGGGCTTTATCTTGTGGTTTGTTATTACCGGCCTGCTCGACATTGCCAGCGGGATGGAAATTTTTATGGTAAACAATCTGAGCCTGCCCTTTAACAGCGGCTTGGTTTTGTTTCTTATATTGTTTTTGGGCGGCTTTGTATATGCCATTTATTATACTGCCAAAACCGGCAAGGCAGCGCTGCACAACATGCTGTTGGGCGTTATGTTTATTCTTATCGGCTACTCTACCATTACCACAGCCGTTATACGTTCCAACTCGCACCCTAATATTGACATGAACAGCCCCCGCGACCTGGTAAGCCTTGCCTCTTACCTGAAACGAGAACAATACGGCTCGCGCCCCTTCCTGTACGGGCAATATTATACCGATGAAGTGGTAGATGTAGAAGAAACCGGCATAAAATACCAGCGCGGTGAAAAACAATACGATGAAGTGGGCAAAAAAATTGAGTATGTATATGGCGGTAAAAAAACGCTTTTCCCCCGTTTGTATGATACCAGCCCCCAATATAAGCAAGATTATGAGCGCTGGCTGGGGCACAGCGGCGAACCCACCTTTGCCGACAACCTCAAATTCTTTTTCAACTACCAGATAGGGCACATGTACATGCGCTACTTTATGTGGAACTTTGCCGGCCGCCAAAACGATGAACAGGGAATGGGCGGACGAAAAGAGGGCAACTGGATTAGCGGTATTTCTTTTATTGACAGTATGCGCCTTGGCAACCAGTCTGATTTACCCGAACACATGAAAAACATGGCCTCCCGAAATACCTTCTTTTTCCTGCCGCTTTTGTTGGGGCTGCTGGGCATGGTGTTTCAGTTTACCAATAACAAGCGCCGCGCTTTTGTTATTCTGCTGCTCTTTTTCTTTACCGGCATGGCCATTATTATACAAGGAAACTCGCCCCCACTGGAACCCCGCGAGCGCGACTATATCTTTGCCGGCTCTTTCTGGGCATTTAGCATTTGGGTGGGGCTGGGCGTTATTGCCCTGTACGATATTTTTGCACCTAAACTCAAAGGCAAAATAGCCGCCATTTTATCTGTTGGCCTGGCGCTGGCAGTACCCGCCATTATGGGTTTTCAGGGCTGGGACGACCACAACCGCAGCAACCGCTTTGCCGCCCGCGACTTTGCCGCCAACTACCTCAATTCCTGCGCACCCAATGCCATTATATTTACCCAGGGCGATAACGATACCTACCCGCTCTGGTATGCGCAGGAAGTGGAAAACATACGCCGCGATGTGCGCGTGGTAAACCTTAGCCTCTTGGGCGTTGATTGGTATATTAACCAACTGCGACGGAAAGTAAATGATGCCGACCCCGTGCCCATGAGCCTCGACTCTATGAAAATTCGTGGAAGCCGGCGAGATGTGGTATATTTTCAGGAAAATGAAGAGCGCGCCCCCAAAGGACAGTTCTTTCCACTCCAAGATATTATACGGTTTATTGCCGATGACAGGCTGTCTTATATTCCTCAAGCCGAAGCCAACTACTATCCCACCAAAACCATAAGCCTTAAAGTAAACAAAGAAAACGTGATGGCATCCAACGCCGTAGCCCCCGAAGACATGGGTAAATTGGTGGACGAACTCCGATGGACACTGAACAAAAACAGCCTGTACAAAAACGATCTTATGACCTTAGACATTATTGCCGCCAACAACTGGAAACGCCCCATTTATTTTGCCATCTCTGTTAGCCCCGACAGCTATCTGGGTATGGAAAAATACTTCCAGTTAGAGGGCTTGGCTTACCGACTGATGCCCATAGAAGTTGTACCCGCCACTGACCCGCTTACCGGTAAACCCGACCGCGTGCAAAAAGGCAGGGTAAACCCCGATATTATGTACGACAACCTTATTAACAAATTTAAATTTGGTAATATTGACAATAAAAATGTGCATGTTGATGCCGATTTGCGCCGAATGGTCTTTAATTTCAGAGGTAACTACGCGCGCTTAGCCAATGCGTTAATTGAAAGAGGCGATAAACAAAAAGCCATACAAGCCTTGGATTATTGCATGGCTCAAATGCCTGATTATGCAGCGCCTTACAACTTCTATATGTACACCCTTATAGAATCTTACTACCAAGCGGATGCCTTTGAAAAAGCCAACCAACTTACCGACCAAATTTCTGACCAACTGGTAGAAGAACTCAAATATGTTTTAAAACTGCCCAAACGCGAACAGGAAGCCTATGACCAGGAACTGCAACTAAACGACTATTTTATACGCCGTTTTGCTGCACTGGCCAAACAAAAAGGCCAAACCGAATTTGCCGATAAACTGGAAGCAAAACTAAAAGACCTGGGCTTGTAGTTGCCGGAAACATCCCATCATTGACAAAACCGGCAATGGCAGTAGCCGAAACAGGGCAATCTTCTTACAGGTTGCCCTGTTTTTATTATGAGAACGCCGCCATATGCGAAGCAAGCCTATCATTTTAAATATAAAAAAATACAACCGTAACACAGGCTATTCTGTTTACAAAAATAACAGGCTTGTAAAAAAAATACATAGAAAAATAAATTAAATATAGGACTAAACTATGCACATTCCTTTATTGGAAGACCTTATTATTATTCTTTGTTTTTCTATTTTGGTGGTTTTTGTTTTTCACCGCCTGCGGCAGCCCGCCATTGTAGGATTTTTGGTAACGGGTATGCTCATCGGCCCGTCGGGATTAAGTTTGGTAAAATCGCCGCACGAAATACATCTGCTATCTGAAATAGGGGTTGTTCTATTGTTGTTTGTAATTGGGCTGGAGCTTTCGCTCAGACAACTTATTTCAATAAAACGCACGGTATTTATAGGCGGCACTCTGCAGGTTGGGTTTACTATTCTACTGGTGTTTACCGCGTTATACCTTTGGGGCCTTGCACCCGGCGCTGCCCTGTTTACCGGCTTTTTGTTCTCGCTTTCAAGCACTGCGGTAGTTTTAAGAATATTGCAGGAAAAAAATGAAATAAACGCCCCGCACGGTCGGGTAGCGCTGGGGATACTTATTTTTCAGGATATTGCCGTTGTGCCTATGATGCTGCTGGCGCCCATGCTGGCAGGCAAATCGGGCAACATGCTTACCGAAACCGCTTTGTTATTCGGTAAAGTTGCCGGCGTATTGCTGCTAACCTATCTGGGCGCACGCTACTTAATTCCGCACCTGTTTTACTACATTGCAAAAACGCGCAATAAAGAACTGTTTTTGTTAACCACCATTGCTTTTTGTTTTGCGGTGGCACAGCTAACCGCGTTATCGGGGTTATCGCTGGCGTTGGGTGCGTTTTTGGCAGGGTTAATCATTTCGGGGTCAGATTACAGTCATCAGGCAAGCAGCAATATTATACCATTTCGCGAGTTGTTTACCAGTTTTTTCTTTGTTTCCATAGGCATGTTGTTAGACATGTCTTTTGTGTATGTGCATTTTATTTCCATTGCAGGTATAACCCTGCTGGTAATAATGGCGAAAACCTTTACCACCGCCTTGTCTGCCGTATGGCTTAAATACCCGGTGCGAACGGCCGTTTTAACCGGTTTTTCGTTGTTTCAGGTAGGCGAGTTTGCGTTTGTACTATCGGCATCGGGTATTGAGTATGGCTTGCTAAACAGTTATTTCAACCAGTATTTTCTGTCGGTTTCCATAATTACCATGTTGCTTACACCAATGATGATAACCTGCGCACCGGCTGTTTTTGCCCGCTTTGCTGCTTTGCGCATTTTTGATCGGTATGCCGGCAACCCGCCCGCTGCCACTGCCGGCAACATTAACAGCACACAATTGCAAGACCACATGATTATTATTGGTTATGGACTAAACGGAACCAATGTTGCCAAAGCGGCAAAGCACGCCGGCATTGAGTACCGAATTATAGAATTGAATTTTGAAACCGTTGCCGAAGCCAAAAATAAAGGCGAGCAGATTATTTTTGGCGATGCCACTCAGCCCCATATCCTGCACGAAGTGCATCTTGAAAAAGCCCGAGTGGCGGTTATTGCTATATCAGACCCCAAAGCAACGCAGTCCATTGTGTCTAATATCAGAAACATATCGCCCACGGTTTACCTCATTGTGCGAACCCGTTTTGTAAAAGAAACCGACGAACTGACAGCGCTTGGCGCAGACGAAGTAATACCGGAAGAATTTGAAACTTCTATCGAAATTTTCTCGAGAGCCTTGCTAAAATACCTTATACCGCTCGATGAAGTAGAAAAACTGGTGCAGTATGTGCGCACCGACAACTACCAAATGCTGCGCCCCAAAGCAGAATCCGCCGCTCCTGTAAACGTTGTGTCTAACCAATTGCCTAACATCAACATTTCGTGCCTTCGGGTAGCTGCCGACAGCGGCAGGGTAAGCGGTAAAACTATTGCCGAAGCCGAAATAAGAAAAACATGGGGCATTACCATTCTGGCAATTAACCGAAACAATTCGCTTATTTCGGTTATTGAACCCCATATAAGCATATTGCAAAACGACTTGTTATACGTAACCGGTAATACCGCCCAAATTGATGCGTTTTATAAAGAAGTGGCTTAGTGTTAACCCCGGCAACACTAAGGAAACTTATACCGCCGTATGAATGGCATAACCTGTATGCAGCAGTGGCAAATAGCCGCTAAACTGTGTAATTTTGCATCTGGTAAACGGGTTTAAGATAAGTTAAAATAACCCACTTTTTATTGAACAGGATTTTTAAAAGCATGAATGAATTAAAAACGCAGGCTGTTGCCATGTTGTGTTTCGTTTGGCTGATAGGGCTGCTTTCGGGTTGTGCATCGGGCCGAATATCAAAAAACGTAGCTTATCTGTACTCCGGCAAATCTGTCATTCCCGAAGTAAAAATAAAAACACACTACATCGGCAATGATACGGTTGCTGTTTATATGGGTATTGCTACCAATGCCATTACCTTTGACCAAAACCAAACCACCCGTTTTGGCGTTTTACTGCGGTTGTACTACAACAAAAACGGCAAAACCGATGAACTGGCCGACAGCGCCTATTTGCTGCTTACCGCCGTTAAAAGCGAAACCGCCTATACCATACTAACCCACAACATGCATGTGGCGCCCGGCAATAACTACCTGCTGCAGGCATATGCCGTAGAGGAAAGCAACCGGAAAGGTTACCGTGGCGAGGCGGGCATTTGGCGAAAAACACCCTACAACGAACAAGATGAGCAGAACTATCTGCTTACCAACGCCGCCACCGATGAGGTGCTGTTTGATGCCTATAACAAACAGGGTACACAACTAAGGGTAAACTACCGAAACCAAACCTATGCCAACTTTACCGTGCAGTACTTTTTGCCCGTGCCTTATATGGCGCCGCCCCCCTTTACCCCACTCAAAGAAGCGCCCTTGCCCGCCAAACCCGACAGCGTGTTTACCACCACCGCATACCTTACCCTTAACCGGCAGGGTATGTATTTTATTCGGGCAGACACCAACAAACTGGCAGGCATTGCCATAGTTTGCACCGATGCCGCTTACCCAAAACTTACTACCGCATCCGACCTTATTGAAGCGCTCCGGTACATTACCCGAAACGAAGAATATACCCAAATGCTCAATGCCGATAACCCTAAAGCCGCCGTTGATGATTTTTGGCTTACCCGAGCCGGCAGCGCAGACCGGGGACGAATACTTATTAAAGAATACTACGGCCGCGTACAGCGCGCAAACCAGTTTTTTACCACTTTCCGCGAAGGATGGAAAACCGACCGCGGCATTATTTACATTGTTTATGGCATACCCGATGCGCTCTACAAACTGCCCGATGCCGAAACATGGGTTTATTATATTAAAGGCTCTCAAAACAAACTCCAGTTCGATTTTCAACGGCAAGACCTGCCCTTTACCAACCAAAATTACCGCCTTATACGCGATTTGTACTACGAAAGCAGTTGGCAAAACGCCGTGTACGAATGGCGAAACGGTATCATAACCAATACCAATGCCGAGTAAAAGCCAAAGAATACACATAGGGCACTAAAGATGCTTGTTTCATCAAAGCAAAAGTTGTATTTTTGCACTCTAATTCACTTATTGCAATAACCATTATCATGAACATCATCAAATTATTCTTTCTTGTACTTTTTTCTGTCCTCTTCTTTGCCGGTTGCGGAAAATCAGCACAAAAAACCGCTTCGGCCGTTGGCCCCAATGGCGAACAATACTTTGGCGAAAAAATAGACGAAACCGGCGTTATGCCCCTTGCCGATATGTTGGGTAAAATGAAAGAATCTAACTCGGCCGAATTGGAGGCTAAAGTAAGCGGAACAGTTACCGGTGTTTGTCAGGTAAAAGGCTGCTGGATGACCCTTCAAACCCCCGATGGCGAGGATATGCGCGTAACCTTTAAAGACTATGGCTTTTTTATGCCCAAAGACATTTCGGGCAAAAACATTGTCATGCGCGGCATTGCCAAAATAGATACCACCTCGGTGGCTGATTTGCGCCACTATGCCGAAGACGCAGGAAAATCAGAAGCCGAAATTGCTCAAATTACCCAACCCGAAATTGCCGTTACCTTTGTAGCAGACGGGGTAATTTTAAAATAATAGGCACTTTTTTGCGCCACGTATTGTAATTCAAAAAAAATCCTTTACCTTTGCGTCGCAAAAATAACTGCTGGCAGATTCCGTAGCTCAGTAGGTAGAGCACATCCCTTTTAAGGATGGGGTCCTGGGTTCGAGCCCCAGCGGAATCACTTGTCTGAATATGATTTACAGGAAAGCGCCGTTGTAAACGCCTTGTTTGCAGCGGTTTTTTATTTGTATTCATTTGCAATAAACCGTGTGAGCCTTTTTAAAAACAGAACCTCACAGCCGCATCGGGTTATAGCATATTCACTTCCGGTTCCAGCAAAATGCCAAACTTTTCAAAAACAGACTGCTGTATGTTTTCTGAAAGCTGTTTAATTTCGGCACCGGTGGCATTGCCGTAGTTTACCAGCACCAGAGCATGGTTTTTATGGGTTCCGGTATTGCCAACACGGCGGCCTTTCCAGCCGCATTGTTCTATAAGCCAGGCAGCAGGTATTTTGATGCGTCCGTTTGCGGCTGAATAATGCGGCATGGTTTGGTATAACCGGTGCAGGCGCTCAAAAGCTGCAGTTTCCACTTCGGGGTTTTTAAAAAAACTGCCGCAGTTGCCTAATTCGGCCGGGTTGGGCAGTTTTGAGTTTCTGATGTGGCAAATGGCGTGGCTAACTGCCTGTACTGTGGGAACAGTATAGCCCAATTGTTCCAGCGTGCGCTGCACTTCGCCGTATTGCAGGGTAAACAGCGGGTTTTTATTGAGTTGCAGGGTAACCGAACAAATAAAATACTGCTCCCTGAATTCTTTTTTAAAAACACTGTTGCGATAGCCAAAACGGCAGTCGGCTTTTAAAAAGGTGTGTATTTCGCCCGATGCCAGGTGTACCGCCTGCAATTTTGTAAATACGTCTTGTAATTCAACGCCGTAAGCGCCAATGTTTTGTATGGGCGCTGCCCCTGTAGAACCCGGTATGAGCGAGAGGTTTTCAAGCCCGCCCCAGTTTTGCGCCACACAATATTGCACCAGTTCATGCCAAACCTCGCCGCCCTGTGCGGTAAGCCATACATTTTGGTCGGTTTCTTTGTCAATGACAATGCCTTTGAGGCAGTTGTGCAGCACCAGTCCGTTGTAATTTTGGGTAAACAACAGGTTGCTGCCGCCACCCAGAGGCAATTTGGGCAATTGGGCAAACATGCCCTTAGCGGTTGCAAGTTCCTGTACCTGTTGTAAATGGCAAATTTGCGTAAAAAAACGCGCCTGCACCTCAATGCCAAAGGTGTTGTAGGGTTTAAGAGAAACGTGCTCGCTTATGGCGGTCATGAACTGGAAGTTGGTAAATTGGATTGTTTGAGGGTAGCAGGGCAGTCTTTTTATCGCAGCAGTACCAACTTTTGCATTTCATGCGCCACGCTGTTATCGGTAAGGCTGCGTACAGTAAGTTTGTAAACATAGGTGCCGCGGCCAATTTTATTGCCAAAATCATCACGCCCGTCCCAAAAAATATCATCAACCCTGAAACCGGTAGCGCTTACCGGTTGCTGAATAGTTTTAACCACCCTGCCCGAAATAGTAAAAATTTGTACCGTTACCAGCAATTGGTCGTTGGGGCGGTTATGTTCAAACCAAAAAGCGGTATTGGTGGTAAACGGATTGGGGTAGTTCAGCACATGGCTAAGCGCCAGAGAAGCTGAAGGGGCCACCACAAACTCGGTATAACCTTTGCCCGAATTGTTGTGGGTATCCCATGCTTTTACCTCAATGGTGTGCTGCCCGTCGGGCAGGTTGGCCAGCGGGTAGCGCACTTCGCCCTTCTGAAAACTGTCTAATGCTGCCTTGTAATATTGGTTCAGCATGATAGAATTTTTGGTGTCGTCATTCAAAATGGCCGAAATATCGTGACCAATGCCGTTGCCTACGGTATTTACCCCGCTTTGGTCGGCAAGTTTTACCAGCAGGGTAGGGTTGGCATTGGTAGTTCCGCCAAATACAAATTTTTCGTCGTTCATAAAAATCTGTACATCGGGTCCGTTGTTATCCTGCGGTGCGGTTTCGTCAACACCGCCAATAATTACCTCTTCGGTATAACCTTGTGCATCGGTATTTACACCGTCATCGGCATACAGGCTTATTCGGCCGCTGCCATACTGGTAGGCAATGTCTTTAGGGGTAATGAAGGTAAAACTAAACTGCCCGCTGGTAACGGTGGCTTTGCCTTTAAACACAATGTTGCGCCGCAGTTGAAAGGAAGCGGGCGGGCTGTTGGGGTCGTTTGCCAGTGTTTGCACAGTTACCGATTTATCGTACACTACCGGGTAAATGGTTCCGTTAAAGGAGGTGTAGGGGCTACCATCGGGCAGTTGAATTTGCCCGGCAACGGTTACCTGTGCCAGAGCTTTAATAGTATCGGCATTGGCGGCTAAGGGCTGGTTGTTTACTGCGGTAACAGCAGCCCGGTATTTGGGGTAATTGAGTTGCAGCGAGGGGTCGCCCAGCAGCACAAATTTGCGGTTATTAACCGAACTGGTGAGCAAATCGGCATCGTTTTTCGACAGGCGCGCCACTTCGCCCAAGGCAAGCGGCTGCCCGTTTTCGGTTTCAAAAAGGCGGTTCAGAAAGGCGGTATTCAGTTTTTCGTTGGCGCTGGCATAAACCAGGCGCACGGTGGTCATAAGGGCAATGGCGCCGCCGTTGGGTTTTACCATCAGCAGTTCGCCGGCCGATACTTTTTCGGGGTTATCGTATCGGCTAAAGCTACAGGTGGCGGTAATAAAAAGGGGTAGTTTATCTGTGTTGGTCCAGCTTTGAATGTCGTCAATTTTTAAAATGCGTTCATGTGCCCAGCCGGCTTCGCCGCCGTGTCCTACGTAGTTCATAACAAGCGTTCCGCTAAAAATTTTGTTGTTAATGGCGGTATTCACATCGGGGTAAAGGTTGCCGCCGGCGGTAGAAACCTGCTGGTAGGCATCGAGGTAAATTTTGTCAATATTATAGGCGGGGTAGGCGGCTTCCAGTGCATTGGTATGCGTTTCGGCATCGCCCAAGTGAATGTTGGAGTCTTCGTCATCGGCAATAAAGGTAAGGTTGTTTCGCCACTCACCCAAAGAGGCGCTGCTGTAATAACTCAGAATTTTGTCCACTACTTGTTCGGCTTCTTCGGTTGTGGTTACAGGCAGGCGGCCAATGCCCACATCAAGAAACTGGTTTTTCTGGTTCATATCGGCGCCTTCTGTGTCATCTAAAACGCCAAAATAATCATCGGAACAGTAGCTGTCGGTGGCGTTAAAAGATTCCATGCTTTCATAGGTGGGTACAAAATTTTGGTTGTTGCCGGCGTTATACTCAATGTTGCGGTAGTCGTAAGAGGCATCGCCCAAGAGCAACAGATGTTGCGGCATTTGGTCTATATTGGAACCGGCGCGGTCGTAAAACATTTTAACAAAATCTCTGATGGCCGAAATATCGGGCGTTCCCGAAGAAAATTCGTTGTAAATCTGCTGTGGTGTAACTACCGTCACTTCCAGTCCGTTGTTGGTTCGGCGGTAGTTGGCTAAGCGTTCGGCGGCGCTTAAAAAGTCGGGGTGGGTTACAATAATCATATCGGGGTTTTGCAGGGCGTGCAGGTTTTGGGGCTGCACCGTTCCTACGGCGATTGGGGCAAAATACTGGCTTCCGTCAAAAGCTATAAAGCGGCGAAGGGTAGTGGTAGGGGCATAAAACACGTATTGGTTGCCGGTTTCGGGGGTAAGCTGCCATTGGGTAACCTGGTCGGGGGCGGTAACTTCCCACACTTGTACAGCAGGCGTTTCGGATTGCAGCACAAAACGCGACAGTTTGTTAACCCCCACCGATTGCGGGTCGGCAAAAGACATTTGGGGTCCGGTAAACACCAATTGGCGGCGGGCGTTCAGTTCAAGGAAATCGAGCCAGCCAATGGCGCTTATATCGGGTCGCACATAGTTGAGCGACAGGGTAATATCGGGCAATGCTGAAGTAAAAGAGCCGGTGGCAGAGCCGGTTCGGGCATAATATCCTTCATAGCTTCCGGTAACCGATGATACCCCGATGTTTTGGAGGATTGCTCCGTTTGCCGATACCCTGAAGGTGCTGCTGGTACCCGAAGCGCTGCCGGTTACATAGCGGGCGGCCACCTGTGTGCGCAGCGACAATGGTTCGGTGGTTACCAAATTGGGAAAGCTGAAGTTAAAATTTTGGGTAAGTTCCACATTAAACTCCTCGCCCAGCCAGGTACGGCCGCTTTTTATAGGTTGCACGCGGTCGTTGTTGTGTACGGCGTAATCGGTAAAAGCGGTAACGGTGGTGTTGTATTCGGCGGTTTGGGGTTGGGGTGCAATGCGTTTACCCGGTCCAATGTCGAAATTCAGGAAATAGTAATTAAAGTTGCTGTAGAGGTGCTTTTGGTGGGTAAAACGCTGTGCGGAGGCGTTGTAGGTCCATTTATCGGGGCTTTCGGCATAAAAGAGTATGTAATCGGGCGCATCAAAAAGGTTGTTTCCGTTTTGGTCATATACCTGTATGGGGTTTTCTGTTATATCATCGTATTTTTCGGCGCCGGCAAGTTCGGGCAGCATACCGCCGCCATTGCCAAAAATACGCAGGTTGGTTAAGGAAACGGCAGTATTAATGCCCAAACTTTGTAAAAAGGAGTAGTCTATTTTGTGAATGCCGGTTTTATCTGTTTTTAGCTGGTAAAACACGCCTTGGTTAAGTACCGAGTTATCGGTGTAGGTGCGGTTGCTTTTTACCAACGGGTTAGTAGCGCCGGGCGTTAGTTTCAGGGTTAAATCAAAGCGCACCAGTTTTTCTGGTTGCCCGGTGAGCGGGTTTATGCGTATGGGAATAAAAGACAGCAGCGCAAAAGACTGTTTTTTTTCGTAGCCCACCTTGGTTTCAACTGCAATATAGGAACCTTGCAACTCGTTAATGTGGGGCAGGTTGTCAATACCAAGCGGTTCGTATTGGGCATTTACCACCTGTGCCTGTACTGCTGCCGCATTACCCACCGGAAATTTGGCACACCAGTAAGGCAGGTTGTGGCGCTGAAAATCGTAGGCAGCGCCAGCAAACGATACAGGGGGCAACAACGGTTGGGTTGAAGGGGTTTTTTGTGTGTTTGAATACCACGTTATTTCAAAACCGCGCAGGGTGGTTGTTTGTTGTGCATAACTGTTGGCAAAGGCCAAACCCGAAAAAAAACATATAATGAGCAAAAAAGTGGAGTTTTTCATAAACAAACAGGTACTTTTGCAGCTAAATTAAATAAATCCGCCACAATAATGCAACAGGTGGCGGTATTACAATGTATAATGTAAATTACTTTATTCCGAAAACGGTAAAAACGGCATTTTGGTTTGTGTGGGGGGCAGGCACTGTTGATAATTTTTATTTTTACCCCCAACTACATCAATGCCATACCAAAAACTTTTAACTACTATTGAATGAAAGGGTATATTGTTTCATTGCTTGCTCTACTTAGTTGCATTTTTCCGGTAAAAGGTTGGGCACAAGACCCCGAATTTAGCCAATTTTATGCCGCACCGGCCTACCTGAACCCCGCCATGATAGGTTTTTCGTGGGAGCCACGCATTGCCCTTAACTACCGGCACCAATATCCGCAGTTTGGCAATGCCTTTCTTACCTTTGCCGCCTCTTACGACCAACATTTTGACGACCTGAACAGCAGTTTCGGGTTGTCAATATTGGCCGACCGTGCCGGCGAAGGTGGCTTGTACAACACCTATTACATAAACGGCTTATACGCCTATCAGCTTAGGTTTACCGATAACTTAAACGTTAAAATAGGCATACAGGCAGGTTACCTGCAACAATCCCTTGATTGGAGTAAATTGGTGTTTACCGATATGATAGATCCCACCAACGGCGCCTCTACCGGCAGCACAGCCGAGCAAATGCCCGAAAGAACCAACATTCACCGCCTCGATTTGGGCGGCGGGCTGGCTGCCTACAACAGCAAATTTTATCTTGGCGCATCGGTAAAGCACGTAACTACCCCCTCGCTTGCTTTTACCAACAGCAACGATGCCGACAATACCCTGCGCATTCGCAGCGCATTCCATGCCGGATGGGTATTTTATATGGGCAAAGTAATTGTTGATAAACCCCGCTTTTATATAAGCCCCAACCTCATGTTTATAAACCAGGGAAGGCATTTTCAGGTAAATGCAGGCACTTATTTGGGTAAAGGAATATTTTTTGGCGGCCTTATGCTGCGGCATACTATACGCAATGCTGATGCGTTAATATTGTTGGCAGGCATAAAAGCCGGCGTAGTAAGAGTAGGTTATAGTTACGACATAAGCATAGCGCCCATAGGAACCGGTGCAAGCGCCCATGAGGTATCGGTTTTAATAGATTTTGGTCAGCGAAAAGGGTTAGACAGGGAAATGCGAAGAAAAAAAGCAGGCGAATGCCCCGAAATTTTTGCCCCCTGACAATAAAAAAAGCAACACAACGTTTTGCTTTTACACCGGCAAACAACACATTTTGTCAATAAAATGTTATTTTTGTCGCTTTAAAAACAACAACCACTATAAAGAGTTTTTATAGCTAAAACTCTTTCGTATATTTGTAGGCTTTTTAAGAAGACGTTTACCGCAACCCAAAGGTTGCAAACAACCACGAAATATTTCACCGGCAATAAAACTTTATTTAGTACAAAACAAACAATCATAAACTTAGGGAAAGATGAAAAATTTGGTTAAATTTCCTTGGCAATTAATGGCATTTGCCTTAGTGGTAATGGCATTATCTTCTTGCAGCAAAAAAAATCAGGAGGCTTCTTCCGCAACCGGGTGGAATTACAACGACCCCAAATGGGGCGGTTTTGAAGCTCCCAAAGAAAAAGAACAAAAAACCGGCCCCGGCCTGGTACTCATTCCCGGTGGTACTTTTACCATGGGCGCTGTAGAACAGGATGTTACGTATGACTACGACAACATTCCGCGCAGGGTTACCGTTTCGTCTTTTTATATGGACGAAACCGAAGTATCTAACCTGAATTACCGCGAGTACCTGTACTGGCTTAACCGCATTTTTGGAGAACAATATCCCGAATTAGTGCGCAAAGCCACACCCGATACCTTGGTTTGGTTAGATGAGCTGGCATACAACGAACCCTACGTGCAAAACTATTTCCGTATGCCTTCTTACAATGACTACCCCGTAGTAGGTGTAAACTGGCTGCAGGCCAATGAGTTTTGCAAATGGCGTTCAGACCGCGTAAACGAAGGGTTAATGGTAAAAGAAGGTATTCTTGAACTTGACCCCAACCAATACGGCGCCGAACACTTTAGTACCGAAGCATACCTGCTTGGACAATACGAAGGCGTTGAGAAAAAGGGTATGAAAAACTTAGACCCCAACGGCCCCGAAACCCGCCGTGTACGCTTTGACGATGGTGTTTTATTGCCCGACTACCGCCTGCCTACCGAAGCCGAATGGGAATATGCCGCCTTGGCCATTACCAGCGAATCTGACAAGGAAGAACGTTTTACCGACCGCAAAATCTACCCATGGAAAGGCGAAGGTGTGCGCTACGGAAAACATGGTAAATGGCATGGCGACATGATGGCCAACTTTAAACGTGGTGCAGGTGACTATATGGGTGTAGCCGGAAACCTTAACGACAATGCCGAAATAACCGCTCCCGTACTAAGCTATATCCCCAACGATTTCGGCTTGTACAACATGGGCGGCAACGTAAGCGAATGGTGCCTTGATGTTTACCGACCCATGACTTCGCTTGATGCCGATGACTTTAACCCCTTCCGCGGAAACGACTTTAAAACCCGCGTGACAGATGCACAGGGCAACCCCGCCCCCAAAGACAGCCTTGGACGCATTCAATACCGCGAACTTACCGAAGACGAAATCGGCAACCGAACCAACTTCCGCAAAGCCAACGTTAAAAACTACCGCGACGGCGACGATATGTCTATGGTTAATTACGAAAACGACAAAACTACCCTTATCAGCGACAAAGCCCGCGTAATTAAAGGTGGTTCATGGGCCGACTTAGCCTATTGGATGGCCCCCGGCACCCGCCGTTATATGGACGAAGACCAAGCAGCTTCTACCTTGGGTTTCCGTTGCGCCATGATTCGTATGGGCAGCCCCGATGGCAAGAAAATGAAAAACAAGGCCAAAAAGGTAAAAACTTATTAAACGCGCAGCCTTCCTGTTAAGGAAGATGCAAAAAACGGCGGCTGTATTTTCTCAGCCGCCGTTTTTTTATTCTACCGCCTCTGCAATATTATTCCCTAACTCTTAATTTTCTTACGGAATAGCTCCAGGGTTCCTTTGCTTTAAGTATTTCAGCAGTTTTTGTATTCCGTCATTTATGGATACGGAATATATCCGAAGAAAAATATCCCGGTTTAGCAAAGATATTCAATATATTTATGCGCTATAGTTATGTCTTATTTGCAACTAAGCGCTTTTTGACGCAGCAAACTAACCTGTAATAGCCCGCCTCAACTTCAACAGTCGAGTAGCCTTTACATATCTCTACTTTTTTCTTGATCTCACTTTCCGCACCTTGAAAATTTGAGGCTGATAATCAGCAACTTACACATAATGT
>NBMY01000037.1 GCA_002212985.1 Sphingobacteriales bacterium TSM_CSS | reverse complement strand
AACGCGGTTTAGGATTGGCAACCGTAAGCGCATGAATAATTACCTCGGCAATGGCTGCGGGCGGGTTGGCGGCTTTTATTTGTTTTACCAAACTTTTGTTGGCCGGTTGTAGCGCCTGTTCATATTTCTGCCTAATGGCAGCACTCATTTTCTCCCAGTCTTTTTGCAGGTTCTGCTCGGCATTATCGGTCATAGGGGTGCGCACTGCGCCGGGCTCTATGGCGGTGGCGGTCATGCCAAACGGAGCAAGTTCCATGCGAAGGGTTTTGGTAAAGGCTTCAATGGCGCTTTTGGTCATCATGTAAATGCCCGCACCCGGCACCGGCACCCGCACCGCCCCCGACGACATGTTTACAATTCGGGCTTTGTTGCCATACTGGTGCAGCAGGGGTAAAAATGCCTGTGTAACCCTAAGTGTGCCAAATACATTAATCTCAAACAGGCGGCGCACTTCATCCATTGCCACGCCTTCCAATACGCCGCTGCCAATATTGGCAACACCGGCATTATTTATGAGCGCGCTTAACCCCTCTGCACCTACCAACTGCTGCACTATGGCAACGGCTTGTTTTACCGTTGTTTCATCGGTAATATCTACCGGAACAACAATAAGCCTTTCAGATACCTGACGGGTTAGCGCATCGGTGTTTTGCCCCGGCAGCACGCCCGCAAATACATACCAACCCATCTGGTCTAATTTTTGGGCGGTAACCATGCCAATGCCCGTTGCAGCGCCGGTAATAAATACAGTTTTACGGTTCATAGTAATGCAGATTTTAGCAACAATAAATAATGCCCCAAATTTACCGGCAAAATACAACAAAACAAGCAAAACAGATAGTAAAAACAGAAACTCTTTTGTTTACCTGCTTCCTTCTTTAAGTACCCGACTTAATGAGGCGCTGAGTTTGCAATAGCCATGCTATACTACACTTTGCTAACTCTGTTTAATTGCCAAAATGCCCAATCTTATTCCCTTTGGGTTGTTAAAGAAAGAAGTGTACTACCTTTCGGGTGAATGTTTGTATGCTTTTGGGTATTTCATGTTGTCTATTCATTCTAATCTGCCTTGCTGCTTTCTTAACCCACCCCCCCAGCGTTTCTATTGAGCAACTTCTCTTCCTCCTTACCATGCATTACCCCTCTCTTTGCCACAAATCGGCACGAGCAAGTTATTGTTTGGCAGACTTTTCATTGCCGATTTGTTGTAGAGAGGGGCTGGGGGTGAGTAAATGGGGTACAAAAACAGTTTTATTTTATGATTTTGATGCAAAGAAAATCGCAAAACATGATAAAGTTTGTTGAATGGTAACTATTTTTGGGGGGTTGTATAAAGCGGTAAACAGCACCAACACCAAATATAGTAAACAGCCTTTTTTATACCAATAGACCATGACCATACCCCAATACCTTACAGTTTTAAACACCCGATACCAGACCGGTATTAACCGTGAACACAGCTACCGCCCCGATTTGCAAAACCTGCTTAAAGCCCTTTTACCCCCCGATATACTCATTACCAACGAACCCGCACGAATAGCCTGCGGCGCACCAGATTATATACTTACCCGAATTGAAATACCCATTGGCTATATTGAGGCTAAAGATATAGGCACAGACCTGAACGCCAAAACCCACCAAAAACAATTTACCCGATACCGAACCTCGCTTGCCAACCTGATTATTACCGATTACCTCGGTTTTCAGTTTTTTAAAGACGGAAACCTCATTGCCGAAACCCATATTGGCAAGGTAGAAAACGGTAAAATTGTACCCCTGCCCCAAAATTTTACCACCTTTACCAACCTTATTCAAAACTTTGCCCAAGTTATTGCCCAAACCATTACCTCCCCAACCAAATTAGCCCACCTTATGGCTTCAAGGGCAAAACTAATGGCAGAGGTAATAGAAAATGCCCTTCATAAAGACGATGAGCAGCAAAAAATAAGCCCGCTAAAAGCCCAAATGCTTGCCTTTAAAAACCTGTTGATACACGATATAGAAAACCCGCAGTTTGCCGACCTCTACGCCCAAACCATTACCTACGGCATGTTTGCCGCCCGATACCACGACCCTACACTGCCCACCTTTAGCCGACACGAAGCCGCTACACTTATACCCAAAAGCAACCCGTTTTTAAGAAAACTGTTTCAAGATATTGCCGGTTACGACCTCGATGACCGGCTGGCTTGGATTGTTGATGAATTAGTGCAAATTTTTCTTGCCTCTGATGTGGCAGATATTATGAAAACCTTTGGGCAAACCACCCAACAGGAAGACCCGGTTATTCACTTTTACGAAACTTTTTTGGCTGCCTACAACCCCCTGCTGCGCAAAGCACGAGGCGTTTGGTACACGCCGCAGCCGGTGGTTAATTTTATTGTACGTGCCGTTGATGATATTTTGAAAACCGATTTCAACCTGCCGCAAGGCATTGCCGATACTGCCAAAATAAAAACCACCACCACCATACAGGGTAAAAAAACCGAACAGGAAGTACATAAAGTACAAATTCTTGACCCCGCCACCGGTACAGGCACTTTTTTGGCACAGGTTATAAAACACATTCACCAAAAATTTGCAGGGCAACAGGGCATCTGGAGCAGTTATGTAGAAAACCACCTTATTCCCCGCCTAAACGGGTTTGAGTTGTTGATGGCAAGTTACGCAATGGCACACTTAAAATTAGATATGCTGCTTACCCAAACCGGCTACCAACCCACCGGCTACCAAAGGCTAAAGGTATTTCTAACCAACAGCCTCGAAGAATACCACCCCGATACCGGTACGCTCTTTGCCTCATGGCTATCTGACGAAGCCAACCAAGCCAACCTCATAAAACGCGATGCGCCCGTTATGGTGGTTTTGGGCAACCCGCCGTATTCCATAAGCACAACTAACAAAGGAAAGTGGATTGAAAACCTAATTGCCGACTATAAAAAAGATTTAAATGAACGCAAAATAAATTTAGATGATGATTATATCAAATTTATTCGTTTTGGTCAGCATTTTATTGATAAAAACGGAAGTGGTATTTTAGCCTATATTTCTAACAATAGCTTTATTGATGGCGTTACACATCGTCAAATGCGCAGACATTTATTAGAAAGTTTTGATGCTATTTATATTTTGGATTTACATGGAAATGCAAGGAAAAAAGAAACATGTGCCGATGGAAGCCCGGACAACAATGTTTTTGATATTATGCAGGGCGTATCAATTAACATCTTCATAAAAACTGGAAAAAAGAAAAAAGGGAAGCTGGGAAAAGTATTTCATGCTGAAATTCAAGGGAAAAGAGATACTAAATATGAATTTTTAAACATGAGTAAAATGAACACTATTGATTGGCACTTCTTAGATTATTCTGAACCATATCATTTTTTTGTGCCAAAAAATTTTAATTTGCAATCGTCATATGACAATGGCTTTATGTTGAGTGAATTTTTCATTGTTTATTCTGCTGGGATTAAAACCAAAGTTGACCATATAGCCACAGACCTTGATAAAGATGAATTATCTATTAGAATTGAAGACATAATAAGTAATAATCTAAGCTTTGATGAGATTAGGCGTAAATATGGATTAAGTGAAAGAACGACGTGGGAATTTAAACCATTAAGTAAATTGATTTTTAAAGCCTCAAAAATATGCAAGTATGAATATAGACCGTTTGATTATAGATTTACTTATTACGAAAATAGGTTTCTTTCAAGAACCAGAAGCGAGGTGATGGACAATTTTTTCAATCATGAAAATATAGGTATAGAGACATCAAGAAATGGAGATTATATGTTTATTGGGAAAAATGTATCTGATGAACATTTTATTTCAGGTAACTCTTTTAAGTTTCCACTTTACCTCTATCCTGAAACCGGTGGGCAGCAAAGCTTAAACCAAAGTAAAAAAAGAGTACCCAACCTTAACGCTGCCATAGTAGCGCAAATAGCTAAGCAATTAGGTTTAACCTTCACCAACGAAAAGGATACTTCGGCAAACTCATCATCAGAAGACACTTTTGCCCCCATAGACATTTTAGACTACATTTACGCTGTTCTGCATTCGCCCGCCTATCGGGAAAAATATAAGGAGTTTTTAAAGATAGATTTCCCCCGTGTTCCTTATCCAACAAACAAAACCACGTTTTGGCAATTGGTACAAATTGGCAGCCAACTCCGCCAAATACACCTTTTAGAAAGCCCCCTTACCGAGCAGTACCTAACCCAATACCCCATACAAGGCAGTAACGAGGTAACTAAAATTACCTTTGAAAATTCCCATCCTCTGGAGGGGTTAGAGGTAGTAGGCAACGTTTACATAAACCAAACCCAGTATTTTGCCGGTGTGCCGCTTCAAGCATGGCAGTTTTACATAGGCGGCTACCAACCTGCCCAAAAATGGCTCAAAGACCGCAAAGGGCGCACCCTCACCTTTGAAGACATTATGCACTACCAAAAAATTATTGTTGCCCTGCAAGAAACGCATAGGCTTATGCAAACCATAGACAGCATCGGGTTATAGTGCATCATCGGACATATAGAACCTCGTTCCGGTATCAACACCAGCAACTGTATGGTAAATTGTTTACAAACTTACTTTCCGATACAAAACTTACTAAAAATATTTCCCAGCAGGTCATCGGGGGTAATTTCGGCGCCGGTAATAGAGGCAAGGTAGGCAAGTGCGCGCCGTATGTCTGCTGCCAGCAGTTCGCCGCTGATGTGCAAAGAAATACCCTGAAGTACTTGTTGCAATGCTTCGCGGGCATTTTGCAGGGCTTCGGCATGGCGGGCGTTGCTTACAATGGCATTGTTTTGCAGCAGGGCGGCGCTGTTGCTGTTGTTGGCAGTTTGTCCGGTTACTATTTGATACAGCGCCTGTTTAAGGGCTGCTATGCCGTTGCCCTGTTTGGCAGAAAGGGGCAGGTATGCTTCGGGATATAAATTGCGGAAACTGTTTTCGGTTTTTTCGTCTAATTCATCAATTTTATTGGCTATTACCAGCAGTTGGGCATCATTGGGGTGTAGTTGTTGCAGGTCTTTTTCTACTTCGGCAGGCGTAAGTTGGGTAACATCAAACACATATAGCAGAAGGGTGGCCTGAGCAATTTTTTGCAGGGTTTTTTCTACGCCAATAGCTTCAATGCGGTCTTGTGCTTCGCGCAGGCCGGCGGTGTCAATAAGGCGAAAGGTAATGCCGTTAATGTTAAGGGTTTCTTCAATGGTATCGCGGGTGGTGCCGGCAATTTCGCTTACAATGGCGCGTTCCTCATTGAGCAGGGCGTTTAACAGGGTTGATTTACCGGCATTGGGGCGGCCGGCAATAACGGTTGCCACGCCGTTTTTAATAACGTTGCCCAGCGCAAAAGATTCAATCAGTTGTGTAAGGGCGTATAGCAGTTGTTGCACCAATTGGGTAAGTTGGGTGCGGTCGGCAAATTCTACATCTTCGGTACTAAAATCAAGTTCCAGTTCTATGAGCGAAGCAAAATGTATAAGTTGTTCGCGCAGTTGCTGCAACTGCCCCGAAAACCCGCCGCGCATTTGGTTAAGGGCAATATGGTGGGCGGCTTCGGTTTCTGAGGCTATGAGGTCGGCTACGGCTTCGGCTTGGCTAAGGTCTAATTTACCATGTAAAAATGCGCGCAAGGTAAACTCGCCGGGTTTGGCAAGGCGTGCGCCGCCGGTAATAAATAATTGTATTACCTGTTGCAAAATATAGGGCGAGCCGTGGCAGCTTACCTCCACCGTATTTTCCGATGTGTAGGAGTGCGGCGCTTTAAACACGCTTACCAGCACCTCATCAATTACTTGTTTGTTGTTTGGGTTAACAATAGCGCCAAAATGGAGGGTATGGCTTCGTTGGCGGGTAAGGTCTTTACCTTTAAATACGCTGTTGCAAATAGCAATGGCATTGCTGCCGCTCATGCGCAAAACGCCAATAGCACCCACGCCGGGCGGGGTTATGGGCGCTACTATGGTATCGTTTAAATCGGCGGCTGCATAAAAGCTCATTATTCAATCGGCTCTACTTTGTCAACAAAATACTTGGTATCGCCCTGCCACGGAAAACTTCGGTAGCGTTCTTTATAGTGCAGCGTTACTTTTTTGCCTTCGTATTTTTGCAGTTCCATGTATGTTGCCTCATCGGCGGCGGTAAAAGCCCAAACGTTTTCGCTGCTCATATCGGCAAGTCCGCTCATGCCCAATCCGGCAAGGTTAAGTTGCCCTTCGTAGGTTTTAAAAACCATGCCTTTTTTCGATATTTTTACCAGATACCCGGCGCGGTTGCCCTCGCTAAAGGTCATGCCCGATATAAAATAATAGGCCACCGATGCCAGCAGGGTAAGAATTACCAGCACAATAAGCAGGCGTTTAACAAAGCGCATGGTTTTATGTGCGCCGCTTTGCAAAGAAGATTTTACATTGTCTGTGAGGTTGTTCATATAAGAATAGGTATTTCAGGGTGAAATAGAAAACTTGTGTAACGAATGACGTTTATTTTTTACCTAAATAAATCCGATATTGTGCGCACTGCTACATTAAACCATTTTATGCCCGAAAAAGGTTTACCCCTCCCATGTTATTTTGCACTACAATATCTTACAATCAAGCAGTTTGTGGTCTCCTATGTAGCCTTCCAAATGGTCGCCTATATGAACCCTTCCTACGCCCTGTGGAGTACCGGTAAAAATGAGGTCGCCCTGTTGGAGGGTAAAAAACTTAGAGATGTAAGCTATCAGCACATCAAAAGAAAAAAGCAGGTTGGCGGTATTGCCTTTTTGCACGGGTTCTCCGTTTTTAAGCAAGGTAAATTCAATATTGTTTACGGGTGGCAGCGTGTTAAGCGCCACAAACTGCCCAACGGGTGCCGATCCGTCAAAGCCTTTGGCAATTTCCCAGGGGTGTCCTTTGGCTTTGAGTTTGCTTTGCAGGTCGCGGGCGGTAAAATCAATGCCAATGGTCAGGTGGTCGAAATATTTATGAGCAAATTTGGGTTCAATATGTTTACCGTTTTTTGCTACCCGAAGCACAATTTCGGCTTCATGGTGTATGTCTTCCGAAAAATCGGGCAGGTAAAACGGCGCGCCGTCTTTTAGCAGGGCTGTGGGCGGTTTCGAAAAAATAATCGGCTCATCGGGTACGGCATTTCCCAACTCTTTGGCATGTTCGGCATAATTTCGGCCTACGCAAAATATTTTCATATAAACCTATTAAAAATTGTATGTTTACCTTTTAGATTGGTTAAAAATTGTAAAAATTACATCAAAAACACTTTTTTTTACGGGCGGTTTGATGCAGTTCCGCAAAAATAGCTAATTTTGGGTTCAATTCTGAAAAAATTTTTTTAACTAAACAAACACATAAAAAATGAAAAAACTGTTACTTGCTTTTTCTGCTTTTGCCCTATTTGCCACCGGCGCATTTGCCCAAACGCCCAATTGCGATGATGAAGTTCTTGGCGCTGCTCCCAACCCGGTTCAACCAACCGAGTGCGTTTTGCAAGACGGCAGCCAAACCGATTGTTTACTCATTACCCAATGGAATGACCCGGGAACTTTCAGCGACCGCCGTATGGTAATTACCTTCCCTACCGATACCGGTTCTGCCGTTGTGGACATTGTACAAGGCGTAAGCACAGACGGCACGTTTAATTTTGCCGACAATGGCACCGGTTCTCCGTACCCTACCGGTACTTACAAATTTACCGCTTTTGCCTTTAACCAAACCGAATTAGATGCCCTTGCAGCGCTCATTAACCCGCTGTTGCCTATTTTAAGCTATCCCACCATACCGGTTCCGGCCGAGTTGTCGCAGGTGTTTGATGTATTAAAAGGTGTTTTAGGCCCCATTACCATTGAAGATGTAGAAGGCGCTATTTGCGATTTCCTCCCCACCCTTCTCCCTACCGCCTCGCTGCCCTACTCTGTTTCCGATAATCCCTACGAAGTAAACGTATTGACATCGGGCTGTGTATGCGGTGTTGGCATTGAAAACCCCTTGGCTGTTGGCGCTCTTAACGTTAGCGCATCACCCGTACCGACTGTGAGCGCCGTTACGCTCAACATTCAAACCGTTTCCCCGCAAACCAGCGTGGCCGTTTACGATGTTGCCGGCAGAATGGTAGATAATTTTACCACCACCAATAAACAACACATGCTCGACATTAGCCGCTACCAGGCAGGTATGTATGTAGTTGCCGTTTCTGATGGCAAAACCACTACCCATACAAAAATTGTAAAAGAATAAGCACAAAAAAATCATTACTAATCTCTTAACGGGGCGGCCTGCTAACAACAAGCCGCTCCGTTTTTTTTATACCTACTTAGGGGTTGCTTGTCGCGCCCGCCAATGGGCAATGTCTATGCACGGATGCGGATACTGCACACCCAGTACCACGCCTACATACCGTTGTTCGGGCAGTTGCAGCAGGTAGGGTTCGTGTATTCGTCCCGATGGGAGTTTGCGCAATTCGGGGCACCAAAGTTTTACATATTGTCCGTTGGCATCGTATTTGGCGGCTTGTGTCAGTACGTTAAAATATCGATTTTCGCGCGGGTCGTTTCCAATGCCGGCTATGTAGTTCCAGTTGCCGTAGTTGCTGCATACATCGTAATCAATAAGCAAATGCTCAAACCATGCGGCGCCTGCCTGCCAGTTTTGCCCCATATCTTTTACCAAAAAACTAGCCACATTTTGCCTGCCGCGGTTGCTCATAAAACCGGTGGCGTTCAGTTCTCGCATGTTGGCGTCAATAAACGGTATGCCGGTTTGTCCTTTTGCCCACCGTTCAAACAATTCGGGGTAAAAAGCGGTGGTTGCCGCTACTTGTTTCAGTCCGCCGGGTTTAAACAGGTGGTTGCCATATTTTACGGCCACAAACCTGAAATAATCTCGCCAAAGCAATTCAAAAATAAGCCAGTAGGTCGATTTGTTTTTTACCCGTTCCTGTTCATAGCGCTGCACTTCTTCAAAAACGGTTCGGGCCGAAATGCACCCCAACGCCAGCCAGGCCGATAGTTTGGAAGAATAATCGCCCCCAATGAGCTGGTTTCTTGTTTCTTCATAAGTTTTGAGCAGGTCTTTTTCCCACAGGTAATATTTCAGGCGCAATAACCCGGCTGTTTCGCCGCCGGTAAAGGGTAAAACAGCGCGTGCATCGGGTGTTGGCGGGGTAAGCCCCAGTTCCTGCAGGGTGGGTATGCTGCCTGTTTGCACGTTTGGCGGCAGGGTTATTTGCTGCGGCGCCGGGTAAGTTGGGCGCACGGCAAGGCGGGTTTCGGCAAACTGCCGGAATTGGGTAAAAACATCGGGCAGGTTTTCTATGGGCAGGTGTGCGGCAAGGTCGTCGTAATGGTACAAAGTGCTGCCCCAAAACATTTCCAGCGGCACATCAATGGTATCTAAGTGGCTTATGAGCGCATCTTCCACGCGGTATTCTTCATCGGTGGCTTCCTGATGGCAATAGACTGCCTTTGCCTGATGGTATTTTGCCAGTGCAAAAATAATTTCTTCGGGTTTACCGGTTTTCACCACCAAATCGGCGCCCAAATCCCGAAGGGCAAACCGCAAATCGTGCAGGCTTTGCAGTAAAAATTGCGCCCTGAAAGGGCCGGTTTTGGTAAAACCAAAAGGCGTTTGGGCAAACATGCGCGGGTCTATGCAATAAACCGGTATTACGGTTTGGGCATCTTGCACGGCTTTGTAAAGCGCTTCGTTGTCGCGTATGCGCAGGTCGTTTCTAAACCAAACAATAATGGTATTGCTCATGCTTCCAATAACAAAACAGGGTGACAAAAGTTGGCAGCAGGGTTTGCGGCAAGGCAGCAAACTGCGGCAAAAGCCGTCTTTGGCGGTTTGTCAGGGTTATTGTAAGGTATTTGTGGGTTAATCTTGGCGGGGTAAATCTGTTGCATATACCACCTTTTTTTTACCCTGCAAATGTGGCAGGCGCGGGGGTTTAAACAGCAGATTTTTTATTTGACAGGGCGGGTACACGGTACATTGAAATTGTTCATGATCGTGGCAGGCTACAAAGCAAACCCATGCATCGGGTTGTTGCAAAATGGGGTCTTTCCGTTTTCCCGATGCCTGAAAAATCCAGGAGAGTCCGTATTTTTCAGCAGCCGATGTTTGTTGGGTTTTTACGGCCAGCGGGTAGCCGTTAATAAAAAGGTCGGCCTCCCATGATTTTTGTTTGGCAAGGTAAATAGTATAATCGGGGCCGGCAACGGTATGCCCCAGGTTTTCAAAAGCGGTTTTTACGGCTTCTTCGCCTAATTTGCTTATAAAATGGTCGTTTTCAATTTTTTGCAGGTTCAGTTGGTTGCTGTCAGCATAATCTATTGTTTGGGTAACTTGACGGGCAAAGTGGCCGGCTTTATCCACAATATTGGGCGGCAGGGTTACAAGAACGGGCTGTGTTAATTTGGCCATAGCGGATAGTTTTGGGCAATGGGTTGGGTTAGCTCAGGCTTTGGTGCAGCAGGGCTTTGGTGTTTGGTCCTTGTGCAAACAGCAGGTCAATAATGCTAAGATTGGGCAGGAATCCGTTTTTATGTGCAAACAGTTGGTGATAAACCGGTTGGGTAAAGCCGGCGGGCAATTGGGCAGTATCTTTGCAATTGCCGGCTTGGTTGCGCAGGTCGCACACTAATTGAGGGTCGTATTGCGGTTGGTACTGCCGGGTAGTTTCTATTTGCGTACCTGTTTTAAGCAGTTGAAAAATAGCAGCATAGAACTGTATGGTAAAATCGGACAGAAAGCGGTATTTTTGATGATAGAAGGGGTAAAAAACATCTTCGTAGTACATGAAATACCCCGATGAGCGGTATGCACTCTGTATGCTGTGCCAGTGGTTTTTCTGCCAGTTATAACTGTACTCTATTTGTACCTCTTTGAGTAGTCCGTGTTGCTGCCTGCCGCCGACAAGTGGTATGCTCAACATAAGTTTACCATTGCCTGTTGCAATAAAACAACGGTTTCGGCAGGTGCTTTTTTCAAAGAAGGCGTGCTGCTCAAACAAAACTACCGGGCGGGCAATTAGTTGGGCAAAGTGGTAAATGTTGCCCAAATAATGCGGTTCGGTTAGCGTTGCGGTGTTTTTTGGGGTTGCCATATTGTGGGTGGTTGTACAAATGAGAGCAAAAATAGCAGTAAAAAACTATTTTTTTACCCCGTTTGTTGGGCACGGTGTTACAGCCATTTATGCTGTTTATACCACTGTATGGTTTGGGCAAAGCCCCGGGGTACGGTAAATTGTGGTTCAAACCCAAGCAGGGTTTTTGCTTTTTCTATGCTGCATGTCCAGGCGGGTTGTGCCATTTCTTTGGCCTTTTCAAGGTTAACCAAGGGCATATTGCCGCTAATTTTTCCCCATAGGTGATTAAATGCGGCCACACCATAAAGCAAGGTGTGCGGAATGCGGATACTGACCGTTCTTTTATGAAGCAGCGAGGCGGCTATGCTCCCCAACGCAGACCATGTCATGATTTCGCCCGATGCAATGAAATAGATTTGCCCCGGCGCCTTTGGCGCTTCGGCGGCTAATATAAGGCCGCTTACCAAATCGGTTATATACACGAGGCTAATTTGTTTATCGGTAAAACCTGCCATGGTAAAAATGCCCCGGTTAATAAGTTTAAAAAGCACAAGCACTTCGGTATCGCGCTCGCCATACACAATAGGCGGGCGCACAATGGTTACCGGCATTTGCTGTTGGGTAAAATATTCCATGCACACCTGCTCCTGCAATACTTTGCTCCTGCCATACTGACTAAGGGGGTTGCATGGCGTTACTTCGGTAACGGGTTGGTTGGGCAAAGCCGGTCCCGAAGCCGCCAGACTGCTGGTAACTACTACGTTTTTTACACCTTGCCCGTACCGGCTTACCGCTTCCAGCACGTTTCGGGTAAGCTGTACATTTCCTTTTATATAACCTGCCTCATTGGGCGCTTTTACCGTTCCGGCAATATGATACACATAATCTGCGCCGTTTAGCGCCTGTTGCAACGCATCGGGGTTATTCAGTCCTGTATCAAACAGTTCAACCTGTTTACCTTTCAGCCATTGCAGGTTGCTTGTTTTTCTTACAAGGCAACGCACACGGTAGCCGCGCCGCAATAGTTCATCGGACAAATGGCTGCCTACAAATCCGTTGGCGCCGGTTATAAGGGCAGTGGCAATATGTTGGTTCATGAAAGCAGGAATATACTTTTTATGTTGCAATGGTAAATAATTGCTAATTTTGTCTTTTGGTTTAATAAACAAGGTATTCCACCAAAAATGCTGCTTTTGGATGTATTTTATTTTCTCACCCCTTAAATTCTGTCATTAATGTCTCAGGTTACCATAAAACCAATTGCGTTTCATACTAAAGAAGTGATGGACTTTATAAAGTTTCCGTGGAAAATATATAAAGGAGATGCCAACTGGGTTCCGCCGCTTCTTATGGATATGAAAAAACGCATGAACCCCAACAAGGACCCGTTTTTTAAAATTGCCGAAATGCAACTGTTTATGGCTTACCGAAATGGCGAAGCCGTAGGCCGCATTGCTGCCATTAAAAACAACCTGTCAATGGAATACCAAAGCAACAAACTGGGGTATTGGGGGTATTTTGAATGTATAAACGACCAGGAAGTTGCCAATGCCCTTTTCAGGACTGCCGAAGACTGGCTGCGGCAAAGAGGATTAGACCGCGCACAAGGGCCGGCAAACCCCAGTAGCAACCACGAGTACGGCTTGCTTACCGAAGGGTTTGACGACTCGCCCCGCCTGATGATGACCTACAACCCGCCCTACTATGAGCAACTTATTGAAAACGACCAATACCAAGTTGCGCAGGTACTGCTGGCCTATAAATTAGACCGCAATTCGGTTGACGGAAATCCAAAATTTCCGCGCATTGCACAAATTGCCGCCAAACGCAACAACGTTACCCTGCGCCCGGTAAACATGAAAAAGATGCGGGAAGACTTAGCTATTATTAAAGAAATTTACAACAAAGCATGGGAAAAAAATTGGGGGTTTGTGCCGATGACCAATGATGAAATTGATGCCCTTGCCGAAGACCTGAAACCTTTGGTGGTGCCTGAACTGGCGCTGTTTGCCGAAATTGAAGGTAAAGCCATCGGTTTTATTTTGGCCGTACCCGATTACAATTTTATTTTTAAACAAATGAACGGGCATTTGTTTCCGTTTAACTTTTTAAAACTCTACACCCAACGCAAAAAAATGAAATGGCTGCGCATAATAATAATGGGTGTACTGCCCGAATACCGGCAGCGCGGCATTGATGCGGTAATGTATTACGACATTGTGAAACGCGGGCGCGAAATGGGCATGGAATATGGCGAAGCAAGCTGGATTTTGGAAAGCAATACCATGATGACCCGCTCTGCCGAAAGAGTGCTGAACGGCACTGCTTACAAAAAATACCGCGTTTATGAAAAAGCCCTGTAACCCATGAAAACAGCAGGTGCAAACCGTTTTTTTATATCGGTTGCCGTGCTTTGCGCAGGTAAAATGTACTATTAAGGGGTTTTTGTGCGTTTGTAATGGTTCAAACCATGCAAAGTGGCAGTTTAAAACCTTTCAATTGCGGGTATAAATGCCTACCTTTGCAGCCCAACACACCATTACTGTACAAACAAACACTGCAATGCGTTTTTTACTTTTTGTTTTTGCGCTATGTTTCGTTTCTGTTATAGCCCTTGCCCAACCCATGCCCAATGATATTGGCGTTTCGGGTGTGGTAAAACCCAAAACAAAACCGGTAAAACCGGCAAAAATAAAGTACAAGTTTCATAACGGTACGGCAATTCTTAAAAGCGGGTTGTTGCTTACCGGAAAATTTAAATACCTGCCCCCAAAAGGCGTCGATGTGCCTCAGTTTTCTTTTGTTGATGCCGAGACTACCGAAAAAAAATTGGTTGCTTTGTCAATGATAGACAAATTGGTATTGGAAGGCTCGGAACCCGGCATTACCTTTCGCCCCGATTCTACCGAGTTTGTATGGATTGACAAATACCGCGACCTTTACCGAAAAGTGCGCGGCGGGGTGGTAGAACTGTACGACAACTCCAGAGTGGTAAACGAACCCTACGAATATTTAACCGATTACCTGCTCATTGCCGGCCGTCAGGATTATGGGCATAAACTCATCAGAAAATTGGCCGACATTGAAATTATGATGAGCGACCGCCCTTATTTTATTGAATCGGCCAAAATTACCAACCGATAC
Organism: Sphingobacteriales bacterium TSM_CSS; assembly: GCA_002212985.1. GTDB lineage: Bacteria > Bacteroidota > Bacteroidia > Chitinophagales > UBA2359 > UBA2359. Next base: position 1,211 of record NBMY01000037.1, on the reverse strand, counting down.
GAAACACAAGATTTCAGGGTTATTGTTTATTTGGTTGATTTATACAACGACACCAGCCCCATGCGCGTGCTGAAATGGGACGAAGTAACCATACAACTTAAAAATAACCAGCTATTATACGGCAAAGGGTACATACAACCCTTAGATATGCGCAATGAGTACATTGAATCTACCTCGGCTTATGTTCACTTTTACGATGGTAAAGATTTCAGGCTCATCAGCAGCCGCGATATAAAGGAAATAGTGGTAAACGGCGAGGCGTATATTGGCGGCGTTTATACCATTACCAACAAATATTTTTACGGCAAAAAATGGGTTTTTCAGGGTAATGAGTACGCTATTGTGCAACGGCTTACCAATACCAACAACTATTTTTTTAAAAGCCGTTCGTACAATGAGGGGATTGTGATATTAAAAAAAATGGGCGAGGCTTATATTAAACCGGTAGAAGAAACCGAACTACGCCGCGCCTATCTTGAAACGCTAAAAACTACCAGTTCGGCGCAATAAAGCGTGCACTGCCGGGTTTACCGGCAAAGTTGCAGGGCTTCGTCGGTAATTTTGTGTATGCGGCTTTTGGTTATACCTGCTGCAGTAAGTGCAGCGGGCTTTTCAGCCAATTCGCGGCAAAGTACAATTTTTGCATCGAGCAAATTAGCCTTTTCGTTTTTGGTGAGGGTGGTAAGACAGGTTATGGGGTGCAATCCTGTGCTGTCAATTTGTTCTTTCAGGCTGTTGCCTTTTGGGTAATCCCAGCCCACCAGTTCAAGCCCCACGCACCTGCCGTATTGTATGGCATCATCAGAAAAATGGGTGTTGGTAACTACCCAGCCTTTTAGCTGTTTGTTTTTGTTTTCGGGTAGTTGTTCCTGCATAAACTTTACATCTTCAAAACGCGAGTTAATATAGAGCGGAGTTTTAACATCGGTTAAAGTACCACGCCCGTTGTGATACTTGCATTCTATAAAAAAAACACCATGGTCAAACCGGGCAATTACGTCAATTTCGTGCGTAACGCAACGCCCCTGCAGTATTTGCGAAATTTGTACGCTGTATCCTTGATAGCGAAGTATTTCGGAGAAATATTTTTCAAACGGATAGCCCGATGGGCCCAGTTCCATAATGGCATTTTTTAGCTTGTACCGTGCAGCAAACGACGCGGCATGTTTGTCGCGTAGTAGGGTAAAAGCCATGGTATAGATATCTTTGGT
>NBMY01000117.1 GCA_002212985.1 Sphingobacteriales bacterium TSM_CSS | reverse complement strand
TTTGAACTGCTTACCGTAGCAAATTCGGTATCGGTACAGCCATTGGCATCGGTAATGGTTACCGTATAGGTTCCGTTGGCCAATCCTGTGGGGTTGGGGCTGTTCAGTGCCGGGTCTTGCGACCAGCTATAGGTAATTGCCCCCGTTCCACCCGATGTAGATACTAAAATGCTGCCATTTGTGTTGCCGCAGGAAGTGGGGTTAACCCCTGTAACAGATACCGTAGGCCCTGCATCTTCACTAATGGTAATGTCTAAGGTGGTTAAGCAGCCCGTAGCATCGGTGGCGCTTACGGTATAGGTGCCGGGTCCAAGGTTGGTGGCAGTGGTGCTGTTTAACCCCGGCGCTTGCGACCATGTGTAGGTAAGGGCGCCGTTTCCACCGGTTGCCGATATGGTAGCTGTGCCATTGTTGTTGCCGCAGGTGGCATTGGTGGTACCCTGCAAAATAAGAATTGCCGCATTCAGCGTAGCTATATTTACGGTGGTAGTTGCCAAACACCCGTTATTGTCTGTTACCGTAACATCATACGAACCGGTTGCCAGCCCCGATGCCGCATTGGCATTTAATGCAGGGTCTTGCTCCCACGCATAGGTGTAGGGGGCGGTTCCGCCCGATGCAGTTACCGTAGCGCTGCCGTTTGCCTGACCACAACTGGCCGGGTTTTCGGCAGTAACATTCAGAGTAGGTACGTTGGTAGCATTTACCGTTCCGTTTATGCTTGCCGTACAATCATTAAAATCGGTTACCGTAACCGAATAAGGCCCGGCCGTAAGAGCAGATGCCGTTGGGGCATTTAACCCTGCATTTTGCGACCACGAGTACGTAAGCGGCGCAGCGCCGCCGGCGGCTGTTACTGTCATGCTACCGGTTCCTTGACCGCAGTTATCGGGTGTAATGCCGGTTACCTGCAGGGTAGGTCCTGCTGCATTGGTTAACACTACCGATTCAACATCCTGACAGTTATTGGCATCTGTTACCGTTACAAAATAGCTGCCGGCAGGTAGGTTGGCGGCAGTACCAGATGTCAGCGCAGGGTCATGCGACCAATCAAAGTTCAAAGTGCCTGTACCACCCGTTGCCGAAACCGTAATGCTTCCGTTTGCATTGCCGCAGGTAGTATTGGTAGTACTACTAACTAAAGTGGGGGCGCCATCATTGGCCACGGCAAGCGGTTGTATGGCCTGGCATCCGTTGGCATCGGTGGCAGTAACCGTATAACTGCCGGCGGCCAAGCCCGTTGCATTGGGGCTGTTTAACCCTGCATTTTGCGACCAGGTGTAAGTTATTGGTGCCGTTCCGCCCGATATTGTTACCGATGCCGAACCGTTCGCTACGCCACAGGCTGCATTAACAATAGTACCCGTTGACAAAGTAGGCCCGGCAAGGTTGTTTACTGTTGCCGTTTGGGTAGCCGTACAGTTATTGGCATCGGTTACCGTTGCCGTATAAGTGCCGGCGGGCAACGCGGTTGCATTAGGGCTGTTAAGCAGCGCATTTTGCGACCATATGTAAGTAAGCGGCGCCGTACCGCCTGTTGCAGTAAGGGTAACGCTTCCGTTGTCGTTGCCGCAGGTTTCGGAGGCGGGTGTCATGGCGGTAATGGTAGGCCCGGCAAGGTTAGTTACCGTTGCCGATGTGGTAGCCGTGCAACCGTTTTCATCTGTTACGGTAACGGTATAGGTGCCGGCACCCAAGCCGTTTGCTGTGCTTGCATTTAACCCGGCATTCTGCGACCAACTGTAAGTAAGCACACCCGTACCGCCCGAACCGGCCACTGTTACGCTTCCGTTGGGATTGCCGCAAGTGGCGTTGCTGCTGCTCAGTACCGATATGGCAGGATTGGGCTGCAAGGTAAGGTCATAACTGTCTGATGCGGTACAAGTGTTGGCATCGGTTACCGTTACCACATAAGTACCCGAAATGGTAGGCGAAATACTGGGTGTTGTAGCGCCGTTGTTCCATAAATAGGAAACAAAACCGGGTGTGGCATCTATGGTAGCGCTGCCACCGCAGGCGGGCGTACCTGTTACATCAACAACAGGCAGGGCATTTACCACAACGGTGGCGCTTGCCGTACCGTTACAACCGTTGGCATCATATACTGTTACAGTATATGTACCTGCTGCCGAGTAACTGGCGGTAGGTCCTGTGCCGCCGCCATTACTCCAGTCGTATTGGGTGATTCCGGCTCCGGAAACACTAAGCATGGTAGTCTCTCCGGCGCAGATGCTCAAATCGCCGGTTATATTGGGTGTAAGGTTGGCGGCTACGGTAACCAACTGGTTATCGGAAGCGGTACAGCCGTTGGCATCGGTTACCGTTACAGTATAGGTGGTGGTTGCGGCAGGAGAAACGGTAATGCTTTGCGAAGTTCCGCCGCTATTGCTCCAGTTATAACCCGAAAATCCGCCGGTAGCGCTCAGAGTTGCGCTACTGCCTATACAAATGGTATTGTCGCCCGATATGGTTACGGTTGGCGTTGGGTTAACTGTTACATTGGCATTACCAATGGCAGTACAGCCGTTGGCATCGGTTACCGTTACGGCATAGGCCGTTGTAGTTGCCGGATTTACCGTTATAGATGCGCCAACTCCGCCTGCACTCCACAAATAGGAAGTATATGCTGGTGCAGGGGCAACAGGCGGCGTTATGGTAAGCGTTGCCGATGCGCCCGGGCAAATGGTGGCATCATTGATAACCGGCACAGGCGCCGGATTTTGTACCACCGTTACCTGCTCGGTAGCAACGCAGCCGGTAGCGGTAGTGGCAGTTAAGGTATAAGTACCCGCTGCACTAACGGTAATGCTGGCCGAGGTTTGCCCGCTCGACCATGCATATTGGTTAAACACCGCAGGTGCTACAGCCGATGCAGTAAGTGTGGTAGCCTCGCCGGGGCAAATATCAAGTGTGCCGTTAATGTTCACCTCGGGTATATCGTCAATTTCTACTTGTGTAATTACGGGGTCCGATGGGCAACCATTGGCTGTTACAATTAAAATATAGGGGCCTGCCTCGGCAGTAGCGCCGGGCAATACCGGGTTTTGGTCGGTAGATGTATATCCGCTCGGACCTGTCCATGAAAAAGTGGCGCCCGGTTCGCTGGAGTTTCCGGTAAGGGTTACATCGGTGCCGCAGGCGGGTCCGTCGTTGCTGGCTGATGCGGTTGGCGATGGCAGTGTTTGCAAATCGGTAGTTACCGGCTGGGAAACGCAGCCGTTTACCGTTACCGAAAGCGTATAGGTTCCGGGTGTTACGTCATCGCCGTCAATAATTATGGTTTGGTTAGCGGAGGTAAAACCACCCGGTCCGCTCCAACTGTAAGTAACGGTACTTCCCGGTGTAATACCGCCCGGCACGTTTACATCGCCAATAAGTTGGGCTACCTGACTGGTACATACCGGCCCGTTGTTGGTAGCTATTGCCTGCGGCAGGCCGTTTACCACCAGTTGCACCTGCTGTGTGGCAGAACATCCGTTGGCATCGGTTACCGTTACGGTATAAAGGGTGGTAGAAGTGGGCGAAACGGAAATAGTTGCCCCCGTTTGCCCTGTATCCCAAATATAATTGATTCCGCCCGATGCGGTGAGGGTGGCTGTTTCGCCGCTGCAAATTTGCGCCGGCGCACTTATGGTAGGCACAGGCAACGGATTTACCGTTACAGTAACCTGATCGGTGGCGGTACAGGTATTGTTATCGGTAACGGTTACGGTATAAGTGGTGGTGGTGGTGGGGCTTACACTTACGGCAAGTCCGCTTCCGCCGCCATTATTCCATTGATATAAGCTGCCGCCGCTTGCCTGCAACGTGGCCGAGCCGCCTATACAAATGCCTTGATCGGGACCCGCATTGGCAGGCGGTTGGGGCGATACAAACACGGTTGATTGCGCCGTAGCCGTACATCCGCCCGCTACCGTAGCAGTAACTGTATAAGTAGTGGTGGTGGTGGGTTGTACGGCAATTACAAACCCGCTTTCACCGGTACTCCATTGGAATGTTTCTGTGCCGTTGCCCCCGGGCACCTGTGCGCCCAGAAAAACAGGTGCAAACCCGACACAAGTATTTAAATCGCCATCGGTTTGCACAACCGGCGGAGGCGCTACGGTAACGGTTGCCGTAGTGGTGGCCGTACAGCCGTTGGCATCGGTAACCGTAAGCGAATAGGTAGTATTTACCAACGGATTAACGGTAATATTTTGCCCGCTCGCCCCGTTTGACCAGGCATAAGAACTGTACCCGGCCGGGCCGGAAAGCGGTAAGTTGCTCCCCGCACAGGGCAAGTTGGCAGTAATAGGAGTTAGTGTTATAACTGTAGGAGTAATGGTAAAATTGTTGCTGGCCGTACAGCCATTGGCATCGGTAACCGTTACCGAATAGGTGCCGGCCGTATTTACACTAAGTGTTTGCCCAAAAGCGCCGGTTGACCATTCATATTGAGCATAACCGGCAGGGTTGGCCGTAAGTGTGTTGGTTATGCCGCTACAAATAGTAGCATTTCCGGCAATAGAAACGGTGGGGTCGGGGCTGTTTACTACTGTTGTTGTTGCCGTACCGGAGCAGCCGCTGGCCGAAATTACCGTTACGGTGTAAGTGCCTGCCGGAACGGTTACTGTCTGACTGTTACCCAAACCGCCCGACCACTGGTAGTTGGCAAAACCCGAACCGGCATCTAAGGTGGCAGTTTGCCCCGAACACAGCGGCGTATTGCCGCCAATAACCGGGTTAAGCGATGTGCTCACGGTTACGGTGGCAGCAGCAGTGCCGATACAGCCCAATGCATCGGTAACCGTTACGGTATAAGTACCTGCTGTAGAAACCGTTGCACTTTGTCCCGTTCCCAATCCGTTTGACCATGCGTAGGTAAAGCCGGGCGGCGCGGTAAGCGTTGTATTGCCGCCAGTGCAAAACGTGGTAGAACCGCTGATAGTAGGCGCCGGCGGGGTATTGATAACCACAGGCACCGATGCAACCGCCGTACAACCGGCAGCATTGGTTACGGTTACGGTATAAGTGGTACTGGATGTTGGATTTACGGTAATGCTTTGGGTATTTTGCCCGCCAGACCAAATGTAGGTAGAAAAGGCGGGAGTAATGTTGAGCGTTACGGACGAACCCTCACAGGCAGGCGGCGGCGGCGTAATGGAAGGCTGGCCGATGGTGCTGATGGTTACTGCAACATTGCTACTGGCGGTACAACCGTTGGTATCGGTTACAGTAACGGTAAAGGTAGAAGCCGAAGCCGGACTTACCGAAATGATTTGACCCGATGCGCCATTTGACCATGCATAATTGCTGAAACCACCTCCCGCGTCGAGTGAGGCCGAGCCACCCGGGCATAGCGAAGCAGGCGGAATAACAGGCGGCGCTATGGAATTAACCGTAACTGTAACACTGCTGTTTGCCGTGCAGCCCTGCGCATTGGTTACGGTAACGGTATAAGAGGTTGTGGCTGCCGGGTTTACGGCAATGGTTTGCCCGTTTTGCCCGTTAGACCACACATAATTGCTAAAGCCGCTGCCCGCATTTAACGTTACTGTACCCCCCTGACACAACGGCGCCGGTGTAGGAATGGTTGGCGGCACTATATTGTTGCCCACTGTTACGGTAGCGTTTGCACTGGCGGTACAGCCTGCATTGTTGGTTACGGTAACGGTGTAAGAAGTAGTTGCAACGGGGCTTACGCTAATGGTCTGGCTGTTTGCACCATTAGACCACTGGTAGGCAGTAAAACCGGCGCCGGCATTGAGCGTAGCTGTAGCCCCGCCGCAAATATCTGCAGGTAAGATAAACGGCGGCGGTATGGGGTTAACGTTTACCGTTACGTTATCGGTAACAATGGTTTGGGTTCCGTTGCAGTTGGTATAGGTTACTCTAACTGTATAAGTAGTGGTAGTACTGGGGTTTACGGTAATGCTGGCTCCGGTACCTACAACGGTAGCCCCCTGCAACCATTCAACAATATAGGTAGGAGTTCCTGTGGGGTAAAAACGCTTGCCATCGTTGGCTGCCGACCATTGTGTTGGAGAGTTTCGCCCCGGAACCACAGTAGCCGTTGTACCTGTTGCATTTTGAATACCTTGTATGGCGCGGCCGCTGTTCCAGGTAGAGCAAAGCGGTTTGTTGGCTATGTACATGTCAATAACATTGCTCGACTCGTACAAAATCATTTGGTGGGTTGCCAACTGGCTGTTGCAAGCCCCGCTGAACATAGGAATCTGATTGAACGTAACAATAAACTTGCGGCATGGAGCCACCCCGTCAACATGAATTTTAATACGGTTGGGATTAAACCCTACCGATGGGTCAATATCATGCCATGGGCAGCCTATGGTATTGCGCATGGCGGCAGCGGCATCGGGCCAAGGGGCATTAATGGGCCATTGGCAATAACCGTTGGCATAGGGCGTATTAAAGGAGGCAACACCGTTTGAACCTACTACTAATTGGTTGTAATTGTTTCCGTAAAAACAAAAGTTAAAACCCATATTAATAACTCCGCCCCAAATGTCGTCAATATCAATGAGAATGTTAGTTCCGGTGGTAAAACTGAAAGGCGCATACGGCACATCGGCCACAGCGTAGCTGGTAGTAGCCCGCATGTCGGCAAAATCGGCAGTAAGGGTTACCGGTATGCCGCCGCAGGTATTTTGATCGGGTCCTGCATCAACCCAATGGCACAAGTCCTGGTCGGTAGGAACGGGTCCGGGCGGCGGCGGGGGCGCCGGGCAGGTAGTTGGCGCCCAGGTCATAGCAAAACCGGCAAGCGTAACCGAACCATCGGAGGTAAACCGTATGGTAACACAGTTGCTGTTTATGGTTAACGAACCGGGCGAAGTAGTGCCGGTATATTGTCCTACCAGCGGAGCTGCAGCGCTGTTGCCGCTGTAAATAAACAAATAATCAAAATTGTTTTCTAAGTTGAAGGTTGTAAAATTAAGGGCAATACATTGAGCGCCTGTAGGACAGATAGTAAAGGTAAAGTTCTGGTTATCGCCGTAATTACCTCCTGCACCGCCGCTATCGTATAGCGTTCCCGATGCGTTGGTTACACTGTTGTTGCTCATATTGTATGTTTGCCCATACAATACATTGTAGAATAGAAAGGAAATGAGCAATGGTAGAAGTCTTTTCATATAGTAATTTTTAATTTATTTCAACATAAACAAAATCCCTGATTTTGTATAAAATTGGCCCTAAAAATAAGGAAAATTCGGGCAACCTGTATTTGTTAATGGTAAAAATCAAGAAATGTCGCTTATTTTCTAAAACAAGCGGTGGCAAATAAATAAAAAACACATAAAACAGAGTTTAGGAAGCATTTTTTAAGAACCCGCGGCTGCGGCAATACATGTTTCCAACATTGCGTTGCCATGAAACTGAGCCATGTTTTGTTTTCAACTGCACTAAGCGTTAAGCGTTCCACATCGCACAACAAGAGTTAATTTCATATTGGTTAATCACCCGTTAAGGTGTATGTGGACCTAACCGGTTATGTAAGAAATGCTTTTCTACAGCCCCTAAAAGTTGTATGAATGCGGCATCTCCCTCAACAAATTCGGGGTAACTGCGAGCCGGTAAGCATATGTACAACCCTTGTTCCGCCAATTTTGCTGCGCAACAATACAAGGGGTTCAGCTTCATCTGAAATGCGTCCAATAATAGCCGCATATTTTCCCAACGGGTGGTTTTGCATTAATTGTAAGGCTATAGCAGCCACATGGGGGCTTACTACTGCCAAAAAAACACCCTCATTGGCTACATAAAGCGGGTCAAGCCCCAACAATTCGCAGGCGGCTTCCACCTGGGCATGTACAGGTAAAGCAGCTTGTTCAATTTCTATACCCCAACCACATTCGGCAACCAGTTCGTTAAGTGTGGTAGCAAGCCCACCCCGCGTAGGGTCGCGCAGGAAGCGGATGTCGCTGCCCAACCGGTCGAGTAGCAGCGTGGTTAAAGGGTTAAGTGCTGCCGTATCGCTTTGGATGGTAGTTTCAAAAGCCAAACCTTCGCGCAGGCACATTACCGCCGTACCGTGTGTGGCCAGTTGCCCGCTTAGGAGCAACACATTGCCGGGTTTAACCCGCGCACTGCCAATGGCAGCTTTGGGGTGTATTTTACCTATACCTGATGTATTAATATATAATTCATCGCCTTTGCCATGCTCTACCACCTTGGTATCGCCGGTAACTACCTGCACACCTGCTTTCAGACAGGCATTGCGCACGCCCAACAGCACTTGTTTAAATTGCTCCAGCAAAAAACCTTCTTCCAGAATAAAAGACAGGGAAAGATACTGGGGAACTGCACCACACATAGCCACATCATTTACCGTTCCGTTTACGGCCAGTTCGCCAATGTTGCCACCCGGAAAAAACAAAGGCTTTACCACAAAACTATCGGTAGAAAAAGCAATATTGCCTTCCACTTGCAACATTGCCCCGTCATGACCATTGCCGGTCATGACATCTTGCAGCATTTCAAAAACCAGATTTTTTACCAGCCTGTGCATCATTAACCCACCGCTACCGTGTTCCAAAGTAATAATATCGGTTTGTCGGCCGGGAAGAGGGCAGTTGTTCAGAAACGGGTTCATAAGCTAAACTTTATCATGTTGTAACAGCAGGTTGCCGGAAGCATAATGGTAATAAGCAGCACAAGCTCCTTCTGACGACACCATAGGCGCACCTAACGGATTTTCGGGGCGGCATTTTGTTCCGAAATTCGGACATTCCCGGGGTTTTTTTAATCCTTTTAAAACAGCTCCGGCAATGCACTCGCTTTGTTCAGGCGCTTCTCTATGCTGTAATCCGAACTTGATACGGGCATTATGGGCGGCAAACTCGTTGCGTACTTCATAACCGCTGCCCTCAATGTTTCCAATGCCCCGCCACTCGCGTTCCGATACTTCAAAAACAGTGTCAATTACTTTTCGGGCATGTGCATTTCCATGCGCATATACCACACGTGCGTATTGGTTTTCTACATTTGCATAACCTTTTTCCAATTGTTTTACTGCCATTAGTATGCCATGCAGCAAATCTACCGGTTCAAATCCGGTAACGACGATCGGAATATGATATTTTCGGGCAATTGGTTCATATTCCTCCAATCCCATAATGGTGCAAACATGGCCGGCGGCCAGAAACGCATTAATATGTTGTTGCGGGTCAGATAAAATTGCTTCCATAGCAGGGGGCACCAATACCTGCGAGGCCAAAATGCTGTAATTGTTTACCTGTAACCTGCTGGCCTGTATTACCGAAAGGGCATTTGCGGGGGCAGTGGTTTCAAAACCAACGGCAAAAAAAACCACCTCCCGATGCGGATTCTTTTGGGCTATTTGCAGAGCATCGAGGGGTGAATAAACCATGCGCACATCGGCTCCTCCGGCTTTAGCTTCGAGCAGGCTTTTGCCCGAACCGGGCACGCGCAGCATATCGCCAAAAGAACACAAAATTACCTGCTGCTTTTCTGCCAGTTCAATAGCATCGTCAATAAGACCTACCGGCGTTACACATACCGGACAGCCGGGTCCGTGTACCATGGTAATTTGTGGTGGCAGCAGGTCAATAATGCCGTTTTTAACCAAGCCGTGCGTTTGTCCGCCACAAATTTCCATAATCGTCCATGGGCGGGTAATGGTTTGGTTTATTTGATGCAGCAGGTGCTCCACTAATTGTGCGTCGCGGTATTCTGAAAGGTATTTCATGGTGCATCGGGTACTTTATTTCATCTATGAAAAGCAATCAGTGGCAATGAGAGGAAAATGGCTTCCCGATGAAAGGGTAAACCCATTCCCGGTCGGTTTCAGGCAGGATTCAGTTCATCTAACTCCCCTATTTGTGTCAGGTACTCCATCGTTTTTTGAGCTTCTTCCTCATTAACCACGCTTATTGCCACTCCTACATGCACCAGTACGTAATCGCCAACTTTTGCTTCGGGAACCATGCTGAGGTTAACCTTGCGTTTTACACCGCCAAACGATACGTTTGCCAGACGGAAAGTTTCATCTAATGCTGCTTCAATATATTCAATTTTACCCGGAATGGCCAGACACATAGGAACAGATATTTAATTTGGTGGCTAATGTACGGTTTTTTTTAAAACAAATCCTGTTCAGGCGGTAAAGTTACGGGTCAGCAACGGGTATGCCAGCTGGCCGTAGGCAATACCCTCATCATTGGGCGACAGTTGCCTGTGAAACAGGAGTTGTATAGATTGTTGCCGGATTATTTTTTCCATTAAATCTGTCAGCAGGGCATTTTGAAACACCCCGCCACTAAAGGCAACGGTTCTGAACCGGTGCTGTAGAGCTGCGTGTTTTACCCAATGGCACCACCACAGGTGAAAATGAAAGGCAATAAGCTCCGGCTGCACACCGTTCAGGACATCGGCGGCTATGGCAGCGGTCAGTTGCTGCACATCGGCGCACCCTGAAGGGGTCAATATTACCTCATATCGGCAGGTGTCCGGCAGGCGCCGGCCACGGGCAAATCGGGCTGCCAGTGCTTCTGCATACATAGCGTTCTGCCCTTCGTATGACTGTAAATCGCCCAAACCCAGCAAACACCCCACAGCATCAAACAGGCGGCCGGCGCTGCTGGTTTGCAAGAGGTTGCCGGCAGTTAAAAGCCGTTGGTAGTATTGCCACTCCACCGCAGAGAACTTGTTGTGCAGGAGTTGTTGTGCTGTTTTAGTATTCGTACTGAGCAGCGATAAGGCACTTAGGCGCGGTTCACGTGCCATTTTATTGCCCGGTAAACTTGGAAAATAGTTTAAATGCCCTATGCGTTCAAACTTTGCATTGCGGTATGCCAGCAACTCACCGCCCCAAATATGCCCGTCTGTACCCAGTCCTGTTCCATCTAAGATGACCCCCAGCACCGGTTCACTTGAGGGAGCGGGGTTGTCATACCCGTTTTCGGCCAATACGGCTGCAAAATGTGCCTCATGATGTTGTACGGCAACGCTGGCAATATTGCTTTGGGCGGCAAATTCAGCGCCGGCCCGGGTAGCAAAATAATCGGGATGCAAATCGGTATAAATAATGCGAGGTTGAGCGTTTAGCATGGTTTTCAGATGTTGCAGCGTATGCAGGTAACTTTGCTGAGCCTCCCAGCTTTCCAGATTGCCCAGATACTGGCTGAGGTAGGTGTTTCCGGCATGTTGCAGGGCAAAAGTGCTTTTCATATGCGCTCCCATGGCTAAGCCCGAAAAACTGACCGCATGAGACAAATGAGGCAAGAGTGTTGGCGCAAACCCGCGCGACCGGCGAAGGAAAATGCGCCGTTTTCCGGCAGCGGTAAACTGTAACACGCTGTCATCTTGCGGAATCACAATGTTGCGGTCGTTGCACAGAAACACATCGGCAATATTTGACAGTTCTTTCCTTGCCGTTTCATTTTGGTAAATAATGGGCGAACCGCTGATGTTGGCGCTGGTAGCAACCAAAGGCACTTTAATATGCTCTGATAACAACGCCAACAAAGGCGTGTAGGGTTGCATAGCGCCAATTTTACCCAGATGGGGCGCTACAGACGCCGCTGCCAGATTGCTCTGCGGCTTGGGTAACAGATTTACCAATACCACAGGACTTTCAATAGACAAAAAAGCAGTCGCTTCGGCATTAGAAACATGGGCATCAAGACGCAGTGCGGCCAGGTTAGGATACAACAGGGCAAAAGGCTTTGCCGGCCGGTTTTTGCGCTCCCGAAGCCTGTTTACGGCTTCGGGTTGTGTGGCATCGGTTAACAGCAAAAAACCGCCTATGCCTTTAACGGCAACTATTTGTCCGTTTTGCAGGCATTGCAGGGTTTGGTTTATGGCTGCGCCTGTCTCGCTTTGCAACAGGTTGCCAGCGGCATTGGTTAAATAAAGCGGAATGGCACAATTTGGGCAGGAATTGGTTTGCGAGTAAAACCGGCGGTTACGGGTATTGTTGTACTCGTTGCGGCACCGGCTGCACATGGCAAAGGGGTGCATGGCGGTTGTTTCGCGATCGTATGGCAAGCCGAATAAAATGGAATACCGCGGCCCACATTGGGTACAGGTGGTAAACGGATACCGGTAGCGGCGGTTTTGGGGGGTCTGCAACTCCCGGCGGCATTTTGCACACATGCCTAAATCGGGGGTAATGAGCAGGTTGGGTACACCTTCGGCTTTGCTTTCTGTTATATAAAAATGAGCCGGAACCGGATTAGGCAAAACTGTTTCTTCCATGAAGGCATGGGTAATAATGGCTCTTGGCGGCGGATGCTGCAAAATGGTGTTGTAAAATGCCTCAACCTCGCCGGGGTTTCCAACAGCCAATATTTGTACACCGTCAACCCCGTTACTAACCCAACCGCTTACACCATATCGAACCGCAAAAAGCAATACCAGCGGCCTGAATCCGACGCCTTGAACCTGCCCCTGTATCTGTATGCTGAAGGCCGCCATATAGCGCTTTACTTAAAATTTACCACACTTGTTTGCCGTGTGGTGTTTTATAAAGCCTGAACTTTGGCTGTTACCTGCGAACTGTTCTGTGCCAGCAAGTTACTGAGCCACCGGTACCAGTTTTCCAATCCGGTGTTTTTGGTTGCCGATACGGGAAGACAATCCTGCACATGGCTTACGCGGTAAACATAAGATATTGCCTTATCCATATCAAAGTCAACATAAGGAAGCAGGTCTGTTTTGTTGATAAGGCAAATGTCAGAAGAGTGGAACATGTGAGGGTATTTCAGTGGTTTGTCTTCCCCTTCGGTAACGCTCATAATAACTACCCTTGCCTGCTCGCCAAGGTCAAACATTGCCGGACAAACTAAATTGCCTACGTTTTCAATAAACAGTACCGAACCAAATTCGGGGTTCAGTTCGTGCAGGGCATTGCTAATCATGGGAGCATCAAGGTGGCACCCAGTTCCGGTGTTTATCTGCACCACTTTAACCCCTGTTTTGGCAATACGGCGGGCATCGTTATCGGTTTGTTGGTCGCCTTCTATTACATACACCGGCACGCCGGGTTTCCACTGAACGAGTGTTTTTTCGAGCAAGGTTGTTTTACCCGAACCCGGAGAACTGACCAGGTTGATGACTTTCATGTTGCGCCCTTCAAAAAAACCACGGTTGCGCACTGCGGCAAGCTTGTTTTGGGCAAGTACGTCTATTTCGAGGCTGATTTTTTTGTTGCCTTCGTTGTGTTGGTGTTGGTTGGTATGGTCGGGATGTTTATGAGGGTGTTCATCGGCATGAAGGTGATCCTCGTTTTGAACGGGTTTCAGGTTTTGAAAATGCTGCAGACCGGGTTTCACCAACCGAATGGTGACAGAATTGTTTCCGTCCTGAGCAGAGCAACCGCAAGTAGCACACATAAAAAAAGATTTTACGGGTTAGGTAATGAGCAAGAGTAGAAAATATTGCAATGCCTATAAGCAAAGATACTCAAAATTATTTAAACCCGAATATGGGCAGTTGTTTTATTCGGGTTATTATTTAACCACCAACGCAGTTATGCGCAATTCTTCGCCGCTTACAATATTTTTGAAATAGGATCGACACTCCGGACACACATCGGCAAGGGATACAACACTATATAACCGTCCGCATTCCAAACATTCTGCCCGTCCTTCTTTTTTTGCAATATGGCATGAAGCAGCAGCCAAAGGTGTATTGCGGCGGGCAGTTTGCCAGGCCAAATCAAAGGCTTCCCACTCAATACCGGTTAATAGGCCAATTTCCAGTTCAATTTCCTCAATTTGGGTGGCACCGTTGTTTTGCATCACCTCACAAGCGGCATCAATAATGCCGCAAACCAGCGACAGTTCGTGCATACAATGAAACTATTTTTGTGCCTTTTGCTTTGCCGGAACCGCTTTCTTACCATAGCGGTAAAACCCTGCAAGGGTTAAAACAAGCATTACCAATACCGGCAACCCATGCTCTGGTGTAAGCAAATAGTGCCACAATGAGTGAAAATCAATATTGCCGTGTCCCGGGTGGGCATAAATATTACTATGCCCCAGCAACAAAACAACGAAAAAGAAATAACGATACATGGTACTGAATTTTAAGCAATAATTAAAAAGGTAAGGTGTGGTAAAGATACGCGAATTAAAAGTAGCCGGAAGGTGATAAAAGTCACCTTGCTTGTTGATTTTTATCATTGGCGGTTTGGCTGCCAATACTGAAATTTGCAAAGGCTATTTTATTATTTACCCTTTAAATTTCTGCGGTATGGCACAAATTACTACTATCGGGCGCAAAACCTATTACGACGACATAATAGAAAAAGGCTATTCCCGGCGCGATTTCATGAAATTTTGTGCAATGATGGCTGCTTACCTTGGCTTGGAAAGCAGCGGAGTGGCACAGGTGGCACAAGCGCTGCAAACGCAACATCGGGTACCGGTAATATGGCTGCACTTTCAGGAATGCACGTGCTGCAGCGAATCTTTTATCCGTTCTTCGCACCCCATAGTTGCCGATATTCTGTTGGATAAACTATCGCTGGATTATACCGAAACACTCATGGCTGCATCAGGGCATCAGGCAGAAGTTGCCAAGGCAAAAACTATGAAAGACTATTACGGAGAATACATTTTATGTGTGGAAGGAACCGTTCCTACCGACAATAACGGTGTGTACTGCTGCATTGGCGGCCGTACTGCCGAAGATATATTGAAAGAAGCAGCCGCAGGCGCCAAAGCCCTTATTGCATGGGGCAGTTGTGCCTGCAACGGGTGTGTGCAGGCTGCTTACCCCAACCCCACCTCGGCAACTCCCATACACAAAATCATAACCGACAAGCCAATAATACGTGTTCCGGGCTGCCCTCCTATCGGAGAGGTGATGGCCGGAGTGTTGGTACATATTATTACCTTTGGCACCCTGCCCGAATTAGACGGCGCAAAACGCCCCAAAGCATTTTATTCAAAACGGGTGCATGATACCTGCCAACGCAGGGCATTTTACGATGCCGGCCTGTTTGTAGAAACCTTTGACGATGAAAACGCCAAAAAAGGATATTGCCTGTACAAAGTAGGATGCAAAGGACCCATGACCTACAACGCCTGCAGCGTAACCCGATGGAACAATGGTGTAAGCTACCCCATTCAATCGGGGCATGGTTGTATTGGCTGCAGCGAAGACAACTACTGGGATGCCGGCCCATTGTACAGACGCATGCAAACCTTCCCCGGCTTTGGTATTGAAAGCAATGCCGATGAAATAGGTATCGGCGCCGCTGTGTTAACCGCAGGCGGACTTGCAGCACATGCTATTGCCACCAACATCAGAAAAAACAAGTTGATTGAAGATTTAATTACCGAAGGTAAAGAATCTGAAAAAGAATTGAAAAAATAGCCCGCCACACCCCCTGTTTACAACCGATTTTTATCCTGTAGAACCAATGCAGAGAAATTTAAAAACAACACACTATGAGCAGAATAGTTATTGACCCCATAACTCGTATTGAGGGTCATTTGCGTATAGAAGCCGATATTCAAAACGGCAAGGTTGAAAATGCCTACAGTTCGGGCACTATGGTGCGGCTGCTGGAAGAAATACTCAAAGGGCGCGACCCCCGAGATGCATGGGCATTTGTAGGGCGGGTTTGCGGCGTATGCACCTCTGTTCACTCTCTGGCATCGTGCCGTGCCGTAGAAGATGCATTAGGAATTACCATACCCCCCAATGCCGAAATGGTTAGAAACCTGATGTTCTGCACCCAATACATGCACGACCACGTTGTGCATTTTTACCACCTGCACGCCATGGATTGGGTTGATGTAGTAGATTCCCTGAAAGCAGACCCCAAAAAAACATCTGAAATTGCACAAAGCATTTCCAGCTATCCTAAAAGTTCACCCGGCTATTTTTCAGACCTTCAAAAAAGGGTGAAAAAATTTGTAGAAAGCGGGCAACTGGGCATTTTTGCCAATGGCTATTGGGGTCATGCAGCCTATAAACTACCCAGCGAAATTAACCTTATTGGGCTGGCGCACTACCTTGAAGCGCTGGAATGGCAAAAGGAAATTGTTAAAATACATACCATTTTTGGCGGTAAAAATCCGCACCCCAACTTTTTGGTGGGCGGTATGGCTTGCTCCATAGGCATTGACGATGTAAGCGCCATAAATGCCGAAAGACTGGCTTATGTACAACAGCTCTTATATCAGGCAAGAGATTTTATCAATCAGGTATATATTCCGGATTTGCTGGCCATTGCCCCTTATTATCTCGATTGGGGTGGAATTGGCGGCGGCTTGGGTAACTATCTGGTATATGGCGATTTGCCCGATAACGGGTATTCCGATACTGCTTCGTACCGTTTTCCGGCTGGCGCAATCTTAAACAAAGACCTCAGCAAGGTGTATGAGGTAGATTTGCGCAGCGACAGCGAAGTACAGGAGTTTATCTCCAACTCGTGGTACACCTATGCAGGCGGCGACAGCGTAGGGCTGCACCCCTGGAAAGGTGAAACCAAATTAAACTACACCGGCCCGAAACCTCCTTACGAACACCTTGATGTAGAACAAAAATACAGTTTCCTTAAAACACCCCGGTGGAAAGGCAATGCCATGGAAGTAGGACCGCTTGCACGAGTACTGGTAGGCTATGCACGCGGTAAAGAAGAGTTTAAGGCAGCCGTCGACTCGGTGCTTTCGGTTCTTAAAGTGCCCGCAGCAGCCCTGTTTTCTACGCTTGGCAGAACCGCAGCCCGCGCAATTGAATCGCAAATTATTGCCAACTGGGCAATTGATTTTTATGACAAGCTGATACAAAACATTAAAAACGGCGATACCCGAATGGCTGATATGGAAAAATTTGACCCGAAAAAATGGCCCGCAAAAGCCACCGGTGTAGGCCATACAGAAGCGCCGCGCGGCGCCCTTGGACATTGGATTGTTATTGAAGATTCCAAAATTGCCAACTACCAGTTGGTAGTACCTACCACCTGGAATGCCTCGCCCAGAGATGCAAAGGGGCAAATGTCGGCCTATGAATCGGCCTTGTTGCAAACACCCATTGCCAACCCCGAACAACCGCTCGAAATCCTGCGCACTATTCACTCCTTCGACCCTTGTTTGGCCTGCGCCGTACACCTGTACGATGAAAACGGCAAACACCTTAGCAGGGTAAAAGTTCTTTAACCCCCAAATACTAAGGTATATGAATGACTTAG
Organism: Sphingobacteriales bacterium TSM_CSS; assembly: GCA_002212985.1. Classification (GTDB taxonomy): domain Bacteria; phylum Bacteroidota; class Bacteroidia; order Chitinophagales; family UBA2359; genus UBA2359. The sequence continues at coordinate 54,696 of NBMY01000117.1, read as the reverse complement.
CAATGCATTTCAAACATTTGCGCAGGGTTTTTGTGTGGGAGTTGCCCGTGCGCGTTTACCATTGGATAAATGCCCTTGCCATTGTAGTTTTATGCGTTACCGGTTTTATCATTGGCAACCCACCCGGCATTATGTTCGGGGGCGAGGCTCATGAGTCTTACTGGTTTGGAACCGTGCGTTTTCTGCATTTTGCATCGGCTTATATCTTTTTGTTCAACTTCCTGTTCAGGCTATACTGGGGTTTTGTTGGCAACAAATATGCCAACTGGAAAAACTTTATCCCCACCAACCGCCGCTTTTTTAAAGAAATGTGGGAGGTTTTAAAAATAGATATTTTACAAATTAAAAGCGGCGAGCATTTGTCGGTAGGGCACAATGCACTGGCCGGCTTTATTTACTTCCTCACTTTCATAGCCTTTGCCGTGCAATGTATTACGGGCTTCGGGTTGTATGCAGCCATGTCGCATTCGTTGATTGCCCGCATGTTTGTGTGGGTAAGTCCGTTTTTGGGGGGCGATTTTGCCCTGCGTCGGTGGCACCATGCCGCCATGTGGTTTTTTATATTGTTTGCTATGGTGCATGTTTATCTGGTTTTTTACCACGACTATGTAGAAGGACGGGGCGAAATTTCTTCAATGGGTGGCGGATGGAAATTTATTGAAGAAGAGGTGTTTGAAGAACAAAACTCCAAAACCTCCGCCTAATGCCTGCCAATGAACCAAGCATATTGGTAATGGGTATTGGCAATTACCTTATGGGCGATGAAGGTGTGGGCGTACATTTGGCGCAATTGCTGGAAAAAGAAAACCTGCTGCCAAAAGGGGTTGATGTGCTGGACGGCGGAACCGGCGGGTTTCATCTGCTGGGATATTTTGAAAAGTATGATGTGGTTATTTTAATCGATGCCACCTTAGACAACGATTATGAACCCGGAACCATCAGATTGCTGAAACCATTTTTTTCTTCCGATTTTCCCAGGGCATTGAGTACGCATGACATTGGATTGAAAGATGTGGTGGAAACGTTGATCCTGCTCAACCAAATGCCCGAAATTTATCTGTTTGCCGTTTGCATAAATAGTGTACAGCATCAGCGCACCACTTTGTCGGCTGCGGTAGAAAAAGCTATTCCGGATTTGGTGCGGCAAATATACGGGCTAATAGCCACCCTCAAGTAACAGTCCTTGGGCACCGTAAGCCGTGGAGCAAAATCGGGAGGTTATTTTCGCTGGCGCCATTCAAGGGGGTAATAGTTGTTCCAGCGGCCAGGCATTATTTTGACCCAGCCCAACGGCAGGTGTTGGTAAACCACCAAAGCCCAGCCCATAAGGCCGGGTGGATAAGGCAGTTCAAAGTTTTCTTTTTTCAGGTATGCCGTTGCCTGTTCGGGTGTAAGTTGCAATTTAGGTACAGGAGGGGGCACGGTATTGCTCAATGCCAATGCTGGGGCAGGTATAAAGTCTTTCCCTTTTATGGTTCCCATTTCAATGCCCGCCGATTTAACGATAAGCCGGGCGGCAAATGCCGGTAAAAGATGGGCATGTGCAGCAGGCACGGCAAACACATCTGTTTGATTTTTGGTAAAAAAATTAAATTCAGTCGGATTTGTGAGCCATTTCCCCAACATGGCAACCTCATGCTTACCAACAGGCGAAAAGGGTTGGTGCAGCGTTTTTTTACCCGATGCGGGCAGTACATTGTTTTCCGCCGAAGGCACAACGCTTTTTTTGCGAAGGCAGGCAATAAAAAAACCCTCACCCGGCGTTTTGTGGGGGTAAAAACGGTAGCCGTACACCGTTTGCCCTTTATCTGTTTTGCTTATTGTTTCGGTAATGCCCCATTGCGGCTGTATTTGCAGGCGAAGAGGGGTAAAATCTGCGTTATCGGATATCCATGCCACATTTTGTTCATTTTCTTCGGGAGCAAAAGTACAGGTACTGTACAGCAATATGCCTCCGGGTTTTACCAATCCGGCAGCATGTGCCAAAATTCGCCTTTGTCTTGCGCTGCAAAGTTGCACCGTTTGTTCCGACCACTCATTTACCGCTTCGGGATTTTTTCTGAACAGCCCCTCGCCTGAACAGGGTGCATCGGTCAGAACCAAATCAAAAAAATTGCCGAAATGCTTAAAATCTTCCGGGTCATTATTGGTAACCCAAATATTGGCGGCGCCCCATTTCTGCACATTTTCCAACAGCGCCGGTATGCGGGTTTTAATAACCTCATTGGCTATCAGCAGGCTTTCGGGGTGCAGGGTGGCGGCCAACAGCGTGGTTTTTCCGCCGGGGGCTGCACACATATCCAAAGCTGTTGCCGGTTTTTCTAGATTACAGCATTGCTTTACCGCCTCAGCCACAAACATTGAAGAAGGTTCCTGCACATAATAAGCGCCGCAATGCCACAAAGGGTCGGCAGCAAAAACCGGCCGGTTTTCAAGCAACCGCCCCAAGGCATACCACGGCACGGGTTGTGCTGTTTCAAAAATACCCTGCTGTATTGGCTTATTGGGATTGAGCCTTACAGCCGTTGCACTTTTTTGCTGCAACAATGTATTTGAAAACGCCTCAAATTCGTTATAAAGAAGAGTGCGCATGCGGTCGGCAAAAGAAGGAGGTAAAATAAGCGCCATGATTATATTTTAAGGGGCAATGTGCAAAAAAACAGCAACCTGTCAAATCTTGTGCAAAAGTATGGGTAAACTTCTTTTGTAACCGATTATTTTTGGTATCTTTGAGGCAATTTTTTAACGTTCAAATAACATAAACTTCAGAAAATGAAAAAATTTACACTCGTTGTTTTTGCAGCCCTTATGGGTTTAATGGCAGCAAGTTTTTCTGCCAATGCACAATGTTTAACCTATGCCGGCGGACCCTATACCGATCAGGGCATTGACATTGCCGGTTGTAACGGGCAGTCGGTTTCGGCTCCTTATGCCGCTTGGAAAAATGAAATTTACTTTACCACAGTAGTTGCCGGCGGCAATTACACCTTCAGCATCTGCGACGGCTACAGCCCTACCGTATGGGGCGCCGAAGCGTTTATTACCGTAATTGAAGGCGGTACAGCCGCATCGGGCAGTGTTACCGGCGGAACCGTTTTGGGTTTTGCCACCGGCTGTACCATTGATTTTGACGCTACTGTTGATGGTACCGTTTGGTTTACCATTACCACCGTTGGCGGCTGCGGCAGCGCCATTCAGCAGGATGACAACGGCGTACCTACCGTTACTACCAACTCGGGTGTAGAATGCGCACCGCCGGTTGCCTGTGATGACCCTACCGTAAACCCCGGTGTTATTGACGGCACAACCGACATTTGCTTTGGTGAAACCACCGACCTGACCGTTACCGGCGCTGTAGCGCCCAATACGCCCGGTTCAGTATCGGGTTATGTATGGTTTGTTGCCGGCGCCGACCTTACCGGCAATACAGCCCCCAATACCGATGCTTCTTATTTCGGCGCTTTCCCTATTCAGGCAAACAACCCTACTTCACCCATCAACTTCCTGAACGACGGCACACAGGTTCCGGTAGGTTCTTATTTCTTCTGTTCCAGCGTGTTTGGGAATGCTACCGCGGGAGCAACTGCCGGATTTAACGACTTAACCCTTGATGCAGCCTGTACGCAGACCGTTTGTTTCCCTGTTAACTTCTTAGAAGACGGCAACCCCGCCTGTACCACCTGCCCGGTGGTGAACTTTAGCACAGTTTTGGATTGCGATAACCAACAATTTTCTATCAGCGCCGATGTTGTTTACACAGGCGCTACCGGCTCTTTTACCATTACCGCCGGGCAAACCACCCAAACCATTACCGTTGCAGGCCCTTACTCTTTTGGACCCTTTGAATCGGGCACCGAAGTTTCGGTAAGTATCAGCAATGGCGACCCCGCCTGTGATTCTACCGAAACTTTTACCGAAACCTGCCCCACCGAGTGTGAGCGCGTAACCGATGGCGGTTTTGAAGAAGGCGCTACCGCTTGGACTCAATTCTCTACCAATTTTGGCACCCCGCTTTGCGACCCCTCCTGCTCGAACGGAACCAATAACGCCTACGCAGGTACTTTCTGGTGCTGGTTTGGCGGCATTGATGCCGTTGAAGATGGCTCCATTACACAAACCATTGCCATTACTGCTCCGACTGCTACGCTTACCTTCTATCTGACTATTCCTGTTAACTCCACCAACGGGCAAGACTTTATGCGCGTAACCGTTGATGATAACGAAGTATTTATGGTAAACGAATCGGAAGTTGCTTCGTATGCCGATTATACGCTGGTAACGGTTGATATTTCTGCCTATGCCGATGGCGGCAACCACGTGCTGGCTTTTGAAAGTTCCTGCTTTGGCGGTGGTACCACCAACTTCTTTGTTGACAATATTTCGGTAGAAGCCTGTGGCGGTGTTTGCATTGCCGATGCCGGTTCTATTACCAATATTTTCCAAAGCGGCAATACCATTACCGCAACGGCTGCCGGCTATACTACCACGGCAGGCTATACCTTCCTGTACCTGCTGGTTGACGGCAGCGGTAATATTGTTCAAAGCAGCGCCAATGGCAGCTTTACCGTTACCGGCTCTACCACAGGTTACACCGTTTACGGCGTATTGTCGAGCGATGCCGAACTGGCCACCGTGCTGAGCGTTACCACCATTGCCGACCTGCAAGCTCTCATTAACGTTATTGGCGCTTGTGCCGATTTAACCAACGCCCTGTCGGTGGGTATAGAAACGGCTGTTGCCCAAAATGGCTTTGCCATTACACAGGTAGCGCCCGTTCCTGCTTCCGATGCCGTAAACGTATGGTTTACCGCAAAAGGCGGCAATATTCAGGCTTCGGTTTATGATATGACCGGCCGTTTGGTGAACAATTTTAGCATGGCAGCCTTAAACGGCAGCAACAATCTGCGCATAGACATCAGCAATTACGCTGCCGGCATTTATTTTGTTACCCTCAGCAACGGCAACCATGTTGCTACTGCAAAAGTGGTTAAAAATTAATAAACAGCCACAAATTATTACTTTTATAACACATTATTGAAGTAACTGCCGAAAAAAAACCCTCTGCCGTTTAGGCGGAGGGTTTTTTATTTTCAGGTAATGAGGTGATTGAGCATATCGGTAATTTCCCCATAAGTGTTGACAAGTTCTTTGCCCTTATCGGTTTGGTTGAGGCGGCGGCATTGCAAATACTGTTTGCATTGCATAAACACATCTTTACAGAACAAGGCAATGCGCCCGCTAAGCGGAAGGCCGAACAGATATAAAAAAGCCCATAAAAAACTGCCCGAAAGGAGCCAAACCAAACCTGTTTGCAATACATACAACAGGGTAAAAGAGCACAGCGCTGCCAAAAATTTAACCGATGCAAAAAAATTGAGGTCTTTTACAAAGCGTTTGGTCATTATTTGGGGCAACAGCAGGGCGGGTAAATGGTTGAACAAACCCCAAACCGCAACCGGTACTAATAACAACAGCATTATTAACTGAACCAACAGCCCAAAACCAAACATTGGCGGTTTTGCCAATGTTTCGGGAGAAAGTGCGGGCGGGCGGTTTAATTGCTGAAACCGGAAAGCCAACTCCGATAATTTTTCCATTTGAGCGGGTTGCTGCTGTTGCAGGTTATCTAAGGCAGCCACAATTTTTTGCTCGGCCCTGTGGCAGTTTTCAACTGAGGGAGTTTGGTTTTGACGCATAAGATACACAGGGCGGTATAAAGTGCGCAGGTAGTCTATGGTGTGGTAAAATTCGGTTGGCGGTATGTGTAAAATTAACTGCTGCATTTGCAGCGCCAGATTGTCTGCCAGAGTTTTTAACGCCTGCTGCTGGTTTTGGTTGTACGGTTCAAAAAAACGGTGCAACTGCAAAGGAGGGCCAATTTGAACCAGTAAATCGTGCCGGGCAAGTAAATGGTTGCCATATTGAATGCCAACAGGCGAAATTTGAATGTTAAAAGGTGGCGTTTTGAGCATGGCTGCGCCAAAAGCCATTCGGGCAAACCCTTTTTGCAGGGGGCGCAGGTTAAATTTACGTTCCTGATTGCCTTCGGGAAAAATGATGATGGCGCCGCTGTTACCCAATATTTTGGCGGTAGCCTCAAAAATGGGTTTATTCATTTCTATGGTATCTACCTTATCGCGGCGGCGGTAAATGGGCATCATGTTCAAAGCCCTGAAAAACCGGTTAGCCAGCGGGTTGGCAAATACATCGGAACGGGTTATAAAAAAAACCGGCCGGCCGAGATATGCCGCCACAGCCAGTGCATCGAGAAATGCGTTTTGGTGGTTGGGGGTAATAATCAGCGGGCCTTCTTTGGGCACCTGCTCCAGCCCAACTATGGCTATGCGTTTAAAATAAGCGCTTAACCCAATACGAACCCAAATTTTTATAATGCTGTATAAAAGCGACTGATTGCTCATGCGGCTGAATTACTTGCTGTACGCGCTTGTACAAATAGAAAATATTGAGCCAATTAACCCGACCCTGAAAAACGCCGAAAAATAGCGGGCATTTTCGGCAGGGCCTTACTCCCACTCTATGGTGCCGGGGGGTTTGGAGGTAATATCATATACCACGCGGTTTACGTGTGGCACTTCGTTAATAATGCGGTTTGCTATACGCTCCAATACCTCATGAGGAATACGCGCCCAATCTGCGGTCATACCGTCTATGCTGGTAACTGCCCGCAAGGCAATGGTGGTATCGTAGGTGCGCTCGTCGCCCATTACGCCCACGCTGCGCAAGCCGGTATAAACAGCAAAATACTGCCAGATATGGTCTTGCAGCCCTGCGTGAGCAATTTCGGAGCGGTAAATATGGTCGGCTTCGCGCAATACTTCCAGTTTTTCAAAGGTTACTTCGCCAATAACTCTAATGGCCAGTCCCGGGCCGGGGAAAGGCTGCCGGTTTACCATTTCGGGAGGCAGTCCAATAGCGGCGCCTACTTTTCGCACTTCGTCTTTAAACAAATCGCGCAAGGGTTCCAGAATTTCCGAAAATTCAATCACATCGGGCAGGCCGCCTACGTTGTGGTGGGTTTTAATGGTGGCGGCGTTTTTGGTGCCACTTTCAATAACATCGGGGTAAATGGTTCCCTGTACCAGAAAATCAACGGCGCCAATTTTTCGGGCTTCTTCTTCAAATACCCTTATAAATTCTTCGCCAATGATTTTGCGTTTTTGTTCGGGTTCTGTAATTCCCTGCAATTTTGACAGGAAACGTTTACCGGCATTTACCCGTATGAGATTGATATTGAAGCTGGCAAAAGTTTCTTCTACTTCATCGCCTTCGTTTTTGCGCAGCAGACCATGGTCAACAAAAATGCAGGTAAGTTGTTGCCCAACGGCTTGATGTACCAGCATGGCCGCCACCGATGAATCAACGCCGCCCGACAAGCCGCAAAGTACTTTTTTGTTGCCAATTTTTTGTTGAAGGTGCAGTATGGTTTCCTGTGCAAAATCCTGCATGACCCAATCTCCTTTGCAGCCGCAAATATTGTATAAAAAATTGTGCAGCATTTGGGTTCCTTCTTCGGTATGTACCACTTCGGGGTGAAACTGTACGCCATAGAGTTTTGCCTCAACATTGGCAATGGCGGCTGCTGGGCAGGTATCGGTAGAGGCGGTTATGGAAAAGCCGGCGGGCAGGCTGTTAAGATAATAAGTATGGCTCATCCAGCATACGGTATTGGGGTTTACCTGCTCAAACAGCGGATTTTGAGGGTTTACGGTAAGCAGTTTTTTGCCGTACTCGCGGTGGGTGGCGCGGGCTACCGAACCACCCAAAACATACCCCATTAATTGTGCGCCGTAGCAAATACCCAAAACGGGTATGCCCAAATGAAACAAGGCTTTGTCGGCAATAGGTGCATCGGGGTCATATACAACACTGGGGCCGCCGGTTAAAATAACGCCTTTGGGGTTTTTATCCTGCAAAACGCTTACGGGAGTATCATGGGGCATTACTTCGCAATAAACGCCGGCTTCTCGCACTCGGCGGGCTATGAGTTGGCGGTATTGCGCTCCAAAATCGAGCACAATAATGAGTTCGTGATTCATGAAAAGCGGGAAATGGGGTGAACAATGCCGCAAAGATAGGGAATGGCGGTAAATAAAAGTTGCCCGATGCCAAGTAAAGCGCTGCCGGCATCAGGAATTTCGAAGCTGTTCAATGCGCTCCCTGATGCGTTTGGCAATATAGGCGTAGGCGGCATCTTTATCGGGCCATTGGCTGATAAACCATTTTCTGTATTCGTCGGGCAGTCCGCGGAGGCGGGCAAATTCGGGGTAATAATCGGGAATGTCCGTATTTTCTCCCCGAAGGTCGGCTACTTCCTTATAGAGTACCGGAATTACAATGGCGGTTCCAGCTTTGTGCCTTTCGGTGGCAATGGCTTCAATTTCCTGCGTATCATCGGAATATAAGAAATCGGGGCTAATGATGAGCAGAATAATGCGGGCGTTGAGCAGTTGCCGTTTGAGTTCTTTGTCATATTCATCTCCGGGAGGTATTTGGGTGGAGTCGAAAACAGAAATCATGCCGCCCCGTTTAAGCAGGGTAAGTTGTTTTTTCAGTTCGGTCAGGCAAGGTTCATCGGCGGGGTGGTTGGCAATGAAAAGGGGAATTTGCGGTTTTTCGCCAAAAATGGTAGTGCCCGATATGAGGCTCCAATCGGGTTGGTTAAAATATTTTTCCCACGGAAAATCGGCTGCTGCGGTATCTTTGCTTTTCCAGAACAAAGCCCTGCTTTCGCCTTGGCCGGAAATGGTTTTTACATAGGCCTCGGCGTTGGCATAGGCATTGTTGAGAGTATTTTTAGCGCCAATGGCCTGGTAAAAAGCCTTGGCAAAATTTACCGCAGCCTGGTCTTTTATAAAGTTATTGGTGGCAATAATATTTTGAATGCCCTGTTGCTGCAAAAGGGTTACCTGTTGGTTATTTGAACAACCGTTAAGAAACACAAGATTAAGGTTTTGCTGCAACCCGAATAATTGAGCCAGCCCGCCGGCATTGGCGAGTTGCGAAACAATGCCATCGGTTTCGAGTTGCAGCCCTTCGGCGCCGGAGTGTCCGGCATAATGAAAAAGGGCAATCCGGTCTTTGTATTGGTTAAAAATACGGAAAATATCATCGGCTGTGGCATCGGGTTCTACCAGCACTTCACAAAGCCGTTCGTCTATGGCCGGTTGCAGCATTTGTGGTATAATAATTCTTTCCTGCTTCAGGGCTTCGAGATAGTTGGAAGGGTCGTTGGCAAATGCTAAGAAAATGACCGGTTTTGTGTTCATGGGCGCGGATTTTTGGACGGGTAAAATTAAACGGCATCTCCTTACCAACCCGGCTCGCAGGAAACCGCCGCACTTAACGCTGCAATATACTGCTTTAAAACAGTAGTTTGCAACCCTTTGCGGCCTGTTTTTGTTACATGAAAGTTGTATCTTGCCGCCCAAAACCCGCAAGTTTTATATTTATTATTACTAAAATGAAACACTTACGCTTTTTAAACAAGTATTTTATAAAGTACCGGTACCGGTTGCTGGCGGGTATTTTGTTTGTGGTATTATCTAATATATTTGCCATTTTACCGCCCAAAATTATAAGGTACTCGTTTGATTTGGTAAAAGATAATATTGTGTATTATCAAATGTATGAGGGTTTTAACCTGCAAAGCGCATATTACAGTATGTTTAGTCATGCCATTTTACTGTTTGGCATTACCATGCTGCTGCTGGCACTGCTTAAAGGCGGATTTATGTTTTTAATGCGTCAAACGCTCATTGTCATGTCGAGATATATAGAGTTTGACCTGAGAAATGACATGTATGCCCATTACCAGCAATTAAGCACCTCATTTTACCGCAGAAACAGTACCGGCGATTTAATGTCGCGCATAACCGAAGACGTGAACCGTGTGCGCATGTATTTGGGACCTGCCATAATGTATGCCATTAACCTTACGGTGTTGATAGTTATTGTAGTTGGCACCATGCTTCGGGTAAATGCGCAGTTAACCCTTTATGTGTTGCTGCCTTTACCTGTACTGGCTACCAGCATTTATTTGGTCAACTCGGTTATCCATAAACGCAGCGAGCAAATTCAGCAACAACTGTCGCGGCTCACTTCCATAGCGCAGGAGTCGTTTTCGGGTATCAGGGTGGTGAAGGCGTATGTACAGGAAGAACCCACCCGGTTGTACTTTGATAATGAAAGCGAACAGTATAAGCAAAAATCGCTGCAGTTGGCACGGGTTCAGGCATTTTTCAGTCCGCTAATGATGATGCTGGTTGGTTTAAGCACTATTTTAACCATTTACATAGGCGGTACACAGGTAATTAACGGCGCCATCACATCGGGCAATGTGGCCGAATTTATTTTATACGTAAACATGCTAACTTGGCCGGTAACCTCATTGGGTTGGGTGGCGGCGCTTATTCAACGGGCATCTGCCTCGCAAAAGCGCATCAACGAGTTTATGTCGGTAAAACCCGATATTGAAACCGATTCACAAGCTGGCAACAGCCGTCAATTGCATGGCGATGTAAGGTTTGATGCAGTAAGTTTTACCTACCCCGATACCGGTGTAGAAGCGCTTGCCAACGTGAGTTTTCATTTAAAACCCGGGCAGAAAATGGCTGTAGTAGGCCGCACAGGGTCTGGTAAAACCACCTTAGCCGAATTGCTGTTGCGGAAATATGATGCCACCCAAGGGCAAATTCTGTTAGACGGAACCGATATTAAACAACTGCCTTTGCAAAGCCTGCGCAAACAAACCGGCTATGTACCGCAAGATGTATTTCTGTTTTCCGATACGGTAAGCGGCAACATTGCTTTTGGCAGCGAACCCGCCGGCATGGAGCAAATTATACACGCAGCCAAGCAGGCGGCCGTGTTTAAAGACATTGAGCAATTGCCCAAAAAATTTGATACCATTGTGGGTGAGCGCGGCGTTACCCTATCGGGCGGGCAAAAACAACGCATATCGCTGGCCAGAGCGCTTATTAAAAACCCGCAACTCATTTTTTTTGACGACTGCCTTTCTGCCGTTGATGCCGAAACCGAAGAAACCATTCTTAACAACCTGAACCTGTTTTTGTCTGATAAAACGGCCATTGTTATTACCCACCGCATTTTCTCGCTCATGAATTTTGACAAAATACTGGTACTGCACCACGGGCAGGTGGCCGAAGAGGGTACACATGATGAATTGATGTTGCAAAAAGGTATTTACTACGATTTGTATCAAAAGCAACAATTAGAAACCCGTTTGGCAACCTGAAACGGGTTTCTATCGTACAAGCCAAGTATAAACTGGCATTAATTTTGCACAAACCTAATCAAGTTTATTATTGGGAATTACAATGGTAATGGCCTTTAATTAGAGCATTGCAATGTAAAATAAATACCGCCCCAAAGATTTTTTTTTCGGGCATTTATAAACAGTTGCCAAATACCTGTAATTTTCTTACTTTAGATTTATAAAACACAACAATTACTTTTAAACATGTTTGATATTTTATTGGTTGAAGATAATGCAGGTGATATAAGGTTAACTCAGGAAGCGCTGAAAGAAGGCGCAGTGCCCCATGTACTGAATGTAGTAACAGATGGCGACGAAGCCCTTAAATATCTTTTTAAAGAACCGCCCTATACACAGGTAAGCAGCCCCGACCTTATTTTGCTTGATCTCAACCTGCCCAAAAAAGACGGGCGCGAAGTGCTGGCAAGGGTAAAGGCCTACCCCGAATTAAGGCGGATTCCGGTGTTGGTGCTTACTACCTCTAATGCCGACAGCGATATTATGAAAGCATACGATTTACATGCCAACTGCTACATTACCAAACCGGTAGATTTTAACAGTTTTATTGAAGTAATTAAAGCTATTGAAAAATTCTGGCTTACCACCGTAAGGCTTCCTACCAGATTATAATATTGCGTCTTCCTCCCAACCGCAGCCATAACTTTCAGAAAGTCAATCTATGTCAGAGAAAATAAAAGTTCTGCTCATTGAAGATAACCCCGGCGATGCCAAACTGGTAGAGATATACCTGCGCGAATCGCCTACTATTGACTTTGAAATGACTCAAGTTACCCGGCTTGGCGAAGGCATTGAACTGGCAAACCGGAAAAAAGATTTCGATATTGTTCTGCTTGATTTACACCTGCCCGACAGCAAAGGGTTTCAAACATTAACCAAAGCCATAGAGGGTTTTCCCAAAAGCACCTCTATTGTCATTCTTACCGGCCTTGACGATGAAAGTATAGGCATAAAAGCAGTTGAGTCTGGCGCACAGGATTATCTGGTAAAAGGGCAAATAGATACCACCTTGCTTACCCGATCGGTATTACACGCCATTTACCGTCGAAAAATGCAGTTAGAGGTTGAAACCACCGCCCGAAACCTTAAAATAAGCGAAGACAGACTGCTGCTTGCTCAGGGTATTGCCCATATTGGCAACTATGAGTTTATACCCGCTATAAACCAAATTTACTGGTCAATTGAAGTGTATAATATATTGGAGGTAAAAAACGGCCAACCCGAACCCTCCTTCGACCTGCTTTCGCGCTTTGCTACCGGCCCCGACCAGGACGACATTAAGCGCAGATACAGGCAAATTGAAGACGGTAAACTACCCATATTTAACTTTGAATACCCGGTAAGCGTGGGCGAACCGCAAAGGGTAAAGTACCTGCGCAATCAGGGCAAGGTAATTACAGATCCTCAAACAGGCAAGGTTGCCCAAATTATTGGAACCATTCAGGATATTACGGCCTATAAAGAGGCACAGGAAATGCTCATACAAAGCCGCGAGCGGTACAAGGTGGTGTTCGAACAATCGCAAGATGCCATTTACATGACTACCCGCAGCGGTGAACTGATGGAATACAACACCTCTTTTCTTAATTTATTGCAAATTACCCCCGAAACGGTTAACCATATAAACATAAACAACTACTACCATTTGCCTAAACAACGCGATGCGTTTCACCAAAAAATTGAACAAGAAGGCTCGGTAAAAGATTTTGAAATAAAATTTAAACGCCCCGATGGCGAAATTATTGATTGCGCCGTTACCGCCACACTCTGGAAATCGCTCGAAGGGGAAATTATGGGCTATCATGGCATTATACGCGATATTACCACCGCCAAAAGAACACAGGAACTCATAAAGGCCAAAGAGGTGGCAGAACAATCGGCAAGGTTAAAAGAACAGTTTCTTGCCAATATGAGCCACGAAATTAGAACGCCCATGAACGTTGTGGTAGGTATGACCCACCTTATGGAAACCACCAACCCCAGCCCAAAACAAACAGAATACCTCAATGCGCTAAAACTGTCGGCCAATAACCTGCTTTATCTTATTAATAATATTCTTGATTTCTCTAAAATTGAAGCCGGAAAAATTGAACTGGAAAAACGGCCGTTTAACATTCGCGACCTGATTAACGACCTGGTTTCTACCTATAAATTTAAGGCACACGAAAAAAACATTAACCTGTTTACCCAAATAGATGTGGCACTGCCCGATATTGTAAACGGCGACTCGGTAAGGCTATACCAAATATTAAACAATCTGTTTAGCAATGCCCTTAAATATACCCAAAAAGGCGAGGTAATGTTAATAGCCCGGTGTATTGCCAACTCGGAAAATGCTACCGAAATAGAGTTTGCGGTTAAAGATACCGGCATTGGCATTGCCCCCGATAAACAGGAAAAAATCTTTGAAAGCTTTACCCAGGCAGCCGAAGATACCACCCGGTTATATGGTGGCACAGGGTTGGGGCTAACCATTGCCCGCAATCTGGTAAACCTCTTCGGCGGTGAAATACACCTGGAAAGCGAGGTAGGAAAAGGTTCTGTTTTCAGTTTCCGCATACTGTTTGATAAATCATTCTTGCCCGATAGCTTTACCTCGCAAGATGAGTCTTCTTTATTTATTCCGCCTTCAATTAAAGCCAAAAACCTGAACCCTGTAAGGGTTTATGCCGATGAAAACCTAAAAAACAACCACCCGGAACTGCCGGAAAAAGCACCCGATAAACCAATTTCCATACTTTTAGTGGAAGACCATCGGCTAAACCAAATTGTGGCATCAGATTTGCTGAAAAAATGGTCAGAACAGGTATATATTGATATTGCCAACAACGGACAGGAAGCCATAAACATGCTGCAAACCGGAAAAAACAACTACGACGTAATTTTTATGGATATCTCAATGCCGGTAATGGACGGCTACGAAGCTACTATTTACATTCGCAAACATTTGCCGCCGCCCGTTTGCAATACGCCCATTATTGCCATGACCGCCCATGCATTTAATACCAATGCCGAAAGATGTTTTGAAAGCGGTATGAACGAATTTATTACAAAACCGATAAACCCCAATGCCTTATATGCAAAATTAGCAAAAGTGCTTGCAAACAACCCCAAACCTGTGAAGGAAGAACCTGTTTTGACCCAAACAAACACCGACCTCAATGGTAAAGCACACCAAATCATTAACCTTTCTTACCTTCAAACCTTGGCAGGCAATGACCCCGATGTGCTGTTAACCATGGTGGAAACCATAGTTGCAGACCTGCCGTCCGAAATTGCCGCCCTTGAAGAGCATTTTGAAGCGGGCAATTTCGATTTACTGAAAGCTACTGCCCATAAAATGAAGTCCACCTGTGCCTATATGGGTACAGAAAACCTGAAAGAACTGGCCCGCACCATTGAAAATCATATTTGGGAGGGTAAAGACACCAACCTGCTGCATCCCATGGTTACTCAATTGGCTAACGACAGCCGGCTTGCTCATGCTGAACTGGTTTTGTCGCTTAATGAATTGAAAAAAACACATGCCACTTACCACCACTAATCCATAAACAGCCAAAACCCTTTTTTATACAACCCATTTAACAACATTTTGTCACTAATCACCCAATCACCATTATGAAAATAATTGTAGTTGACGACGACGTAATTATGCTGCAAGCCATAAAAACCATGCTTGCCAAACAAGGCTACCATGTTTTTGCAACCACCGATGCGCAAGATGCCTTAGACACCTTAGAAGAAGACACCTTCGACCTCATCATTTCAGATATTATGATGCCCTATGTTTCGGGCATTGAATTGTTGAGCGCTATTAAAAAAGTGCGCAAAGGTTTACCCATCATCATAATTTCTGCCTTAGACCAGCAAGAGGTTATTTTAACTGCTTTTGAAGAAGGCGCCGACGACTTTATTAAAAAACCGCTTAACCTGAACGAGTTATTGCTTAGGGTAAAACATGTATTGAATAAAAAAAGGGCGTAAACCTTGCTGCAATGCCCCTAACTGGCGGATTATAAAAACAAAAGCGGCAACCGGTGCGCGGTTGCCGCTTTTTAGTTGAGGTTGGTAATTGTAACAGGCGTTTGGCTTAACCTTTGCTTACCTTAATATTGGTAGCATGAAGCCATTTGGTAATGAAATGCTCATTGTTAGACAATTTACCAATATAATAATTGCGGGTAGTAGAAAAAGCGGTAGAATACTGCGGGTCTTCGGAAACCACCGTGCGGCTGCCGGCCCAATTGGAGTGTATAAAATGCACACCCCATTGATCGTATTTGGCAAAACCCACATGATTATCCAAGCCTACAATATACAAACCGTAGCCCATTTTTCTAATGGCATCAATGGCAGCGCTTTTTCCGCTATAGTGGTAATATTCGTCGGCGCTTAAACTGCGTACAATATCTACCGGCCATTGCTGGGCAAGCGTATATCGGTTAACATTAACACCCAAATGGTTTAAGGTAGTGGAAACAAGGTAACCGCAGGCAATGGCGCCGCTTCCGGGGTCTTCGGTATGCCCGTAAAAATCCCAGGGAGTTCCATACCAAAAGGGCATAATGTGGTTAAGAAAGGCTTCGCTGAATAAATCGCCGGCATCTTTTAAAACGGCTTCGCGTTCCTGTTCAGAGCGGCTGTTGTCTAATTTTTGCTCTAAAAACCGGCGATGTTTTTTTATGTCGGTTAATACAGAGCGGTAACTGCCCGAAGCAATATCGGGTTTATAACCGGCATAGGGTTCGTAAGCATCGGCAGCAGGCACCATTTTCATAGAGTAGCGCAGGGCATCATCAAGGCTGGCTCCGGCAGATTTTACCATTTTTCTGCTGGCGGTTGCTCTATAAGTTTCTTCTTCTTCGTTAGATGTGGTTTGCATACTGGCAGCGTTAAAATCTGCCTGGGGCAAGGCGTTCTGTTTCAGTTGCCTATATTTGGCCGCTTTTTTTGCTTTTCGCGAAGCAATGGCACTATGCCGGTGTTTTTGCTTACCATCTTTTTGGGCTAAAGCGGTTTTGGTTTCCGAAACTGTATTGCCATCGGGTACGGCAACAGGTACGGCGGGGTCGTTTAAACAACCGCCGCCTTCGGGTGCATGGCAAATACGGTAGCTCGATATATCGGCATATTCTGTATAACTGTTCAGCCCTTTGAGGGGCAACAGCATGGCCACTACACCCAGCAGCGTGGAGATTTTGGTCATAAACGGGTATTTAATGTGCCCTTCTTAAAAGGGATTAGCTGCTCTAACTAATGTTTGATGCAAAGTTATGAAAAACATTGTTTAATTTTTACCAATTGCTCCAATAAATTCTCCAACTTGCTTAAATGCAGCATGTTTGCGCCGTCTGATTTGGCTTTTTCGGGATTGGGGTGGGTTTCTATAAATATGCCGTTGGCGCCTGCGGCAATGCCCGCGCGGGCAATAGTGGCAATAAGGTGTGGCAGACCGCCGGTTACGCCGCTGTTTTGGTTGGGTTGCTGCAGGGAGTGCGTACAATCTAAGACCACCGGCACGTCAAAATTCTGCATAATTGGAATACTGCGGTAGTCCACCACCAAATCATTATAGCCAAACGTGGTGCCGCGCTCTGTCACCCACACATTGCCGTTTCCTGCCTGCCGCACTTTGTCAATGGCAAACTGCATGGCTTGAGGCGAAAGAAACTGCCCCTTTTTTATGTTTACGGTTTTGCCGGTTATTGCGGCGGCGGTGAGCAGGTCGGTCTGGCGGCACAAAAAAGCCGGAATTTGCAGCACATCGGCAAACATAGCGGCTTGGGCGGCTTCGTGGGGCAGATGAATATCGGTGGTAACGGGTATTTGGTATTGTTGCCGCACTTTACCCAATATTTCCAGCGCTTTTTCATCGCCAATACCGGTAAAAGAATCGGAGCGCGAGCGGTTTGCCTTGCGGTAAGATGCCTTAAAAATGTAGGGTATGGCTAGTTTAGCGGCAATTTGAATTACCCTTTCGGCTATTTCAAAAACTATTTCTTCGGTTTCTACCACACAAGGTCCGGCAATTAGAAAAAAATTGCCGCTGTTGGTGTGTTTTAGATTGGGAATTTGTTGAAGCATAAACAGGTTTACCGGTTTGCCGGCATGATGCGGGTCATTATAATTCGGACAGCAGTTTGGCTGCGCGGGTTTGGTAAACAAAGTTTAAGGTTTCAGAAAGTTGCTCCAACAGCGGTTTGGCTGCTGCTATATTTCCGTTTTGTATGTACGCAAGGGAAATATACCAGTTTACCAGATTTTGCAACCCTGCATCGGCGGGAGTGGTTTCGGCGGCAATTTTCAGGTGGTGCAGCGCTTCGCGGGGCTGTGCGTTTCCAATGTAGCAAATACCCATGTACAAATGGTCGGTATAGGCATCGGGCAGTTGGTAGGCAAACAGTTGGCTAAGCGAGGCGGCAGAGGCGCTGTAATTGCCGGCGCGGTATTTTAATACGGCAGCGTGCCACAGGTTTTCGGCATCGGGGTTGGTAAAAGAACGTTCCACCGGTATCATGTCGTGCGGCGCAAAATACCTGTTTACTAAGTTTTGTTCTTTTCCCAAAGATAAAAACAAATGCACAAAAGGCAACAAAAGCAACAAACCCAGCAACAGGGAAATTACAACGGCATAGCGGCTGTTTGCCCACCCGTATTTCTGATAACGGTTTTCAGTCCATTCAAAATCATTGCCTGCCGATGCATACAGTACTTTTTCGGTCATTTTTTCGGCATGAGTGATGGGGTGCAGTACATCTGGCGGTAAAACTATCTGCTCCCATTCATCTTCGGACAAAAAATGTAACTCGCCTTTCTGCAGTTTAGCGTGTAACAGGCGAACTTCTTCGGCACTTAATTTGCCGGCCAGGTACTGGTCTAAAATTTTATCAATTTCTTCCTGGTAATAAATTTGTTGCATTTTCGGGAAACAATTATTCCTGTCAGACCGTAAACAAGATTATAAACCTAAATTCTGCCCTAAAGTTCGGGTATTTACCCGAATTAAACAAGTGTGCAAAAAATAAATTTATAAACTTGCCGTTTTTACTGCCTTTCTTGCTGCCTGTGCCCTTGTTTTTGCATATTTCCAAACAACAAAGCGGCAGTATTGCACGGGTGGATAAACATTCAAACTAACCATTGCGTTTTTATTGGGTTTGCAAACAACGCCACAACACATTTTTGCGTTTGGTAAATAGTAGCGGCAGGTTTAGCCGCCCAAAACCCAATATTGCTCATGAAAAAACGAATGTTTTTTTACTGCCTTTTGCTGCAACTGCCTTTTATGGCAAAAGCGCTTAACCCCATTGTTGATTTTGCCGTTTTCAGGCAGCCCAACCTCAGCGCGTATGCCGAAGTATATGTGCTGATACCCGGTAACGACCTGCTTTATCTACCCACACCGGCCGGTACCTGGCAGGCAAAAGCCGATATTACGCTTATTTTTACCGCAGCAACGCAGGTGGCACAATACGACCACTATGTACTGCTGGGCAAAGAACTGCCCGATACTACCGGAGCCAAACCCAACCTGCTCGACCTGAAACGGTTTCCACTGCCGCCCGGCAGTTATGAATTGGAGGTAAACATAAACGATGCCAACAACCCGCAACAAACAACCCGGCGAACAGCCACCGTTACCATACCAACGCCCGATATTGCTGCTATTAGCATGAGCGATGTAATGCTGTCCGATGCATTTGTGCCCTCGGCCGCTACCACTCAATACTCAAAGTACGGTTACGAAATTGTACCCAACATTTTGGGGTATTACCCGCCGCAACTCAACCGCCTGTCTTTTTATACCGAAGTGTACAATGCCGCCACCGTTTTAGGTTCGGGCTCAGATTTTATGTGTACATACGCAGTAGTCAATAACCGCCGAATGGTGATTAACGGTCTTAGAAAGTTTAAAAAATTAAAAGCCGATGCGGTAAACATACTCATGGCAGAGTTAGACATCAGCGCCCTGCCATCAGGCAATTATTATATTTGGGTAGAGGTTCGGAACAAACAAAATGAAGTACTTGCCGAAAATGCCGTTGTATTTCAGCGAAACAACCCCAATGTTAGCGCCAACACCCCAGCAGTGGCTACACAAGGCGCCGGTTTAACTAATTTACCCGATGAAGTGCCAAACTACCTGCAAACTTTATCTGATGCCGAAGCTGCTTTTTACCTCGATGCCATTATGCCCATAGCCACCGAACTGGAATACCAGTTTGCCCAAAATGCCCTTAATGCCAAAGACCCAGGCATTATTAGACGCAGTTTGGCCGCATTCTGGCAACAACACGAACCGGTTGACCCTGCCCTGGCTTTCTCAATCTATAAAGAACAAGCCGATTATGTAGAGAAAACCTACCAAACTATTAAGCAACACGGCTACCAAACCGACCGCGGCCGCGTGTTTCTGAAATACGGACACCCCAACGATTTGGTGCAGGTTACCAATGAACCCGGCGCTCTGCCGTACGAAATTTGGCACTATTATAAACTGAATAACAAACAGGTAAACGTAAAATTTGTGTTTTACCAGCCTATATTGGCCAGCAACGATTACCAACTCATACACTCCGATGCGCGGGGTGAGGTAAAAGACCCCCGATGGCAAATGCGTATTTACAACACTATGAAAGAACAAAGCAACAGTAATAACCTGGATACCGAACAGATACGAAACCACTTTGGCGGAAAAGCAACCGATTTTTTTAACGATAATTAATGGCATAAATCGCTTACCTTTGCCGCTTAAGTAAAACTACCGTTGTGGCATATATAGGGTATTTTTTTTTCAGGGTTGCTGTTTTTTTTCTGTCTAAGTTGCCTTTTGCGGCGTTATATGTTTTGTCAGACATACTCAGGGTGTTGTTTTACCATGTAATGCGCTACCGCAAAAAAGTGGTATTAAGCAATCTCCGGCGTTGTTTTCCCGAAAAAACCGAAGCCGAAATTGCGGGCATAGCTTGGAAATTTTATCGGAATTTTTGCGATGTACTGGTTGAAAACATTAAAATTTTTAACCTTAGTGCCGACGAACTTGGCGGGCGCTGCCGCCTCCTTAATACCGATGTAGCCGAAAACCTTTATCAAAACGGGCAAAGCATCGTAGCAGTTACGGCACATTACTGCAATTGGGAGTGGTGCTCCGTCATTAGCAACTCAGTAAAAATAAAAATTATTACCATCTACCGGCCGCTGGCCAATGCCTACATTAACCAATACGGCTTGCAATCGCGCATGGCATACGGCATGGTGTTTGTGCCCAACAACCAAACATCGTCCACTTTTGAGCAGTATAAAAACCAACCCGCAGTTTACACTTTTTTGGCCGACCAAAATCCGGGTAAAATGAGCAAAGCCATTTGGACAACCTTTTTTAACCAACCCACTGCCTGCCCCATAGGACCCGAAAAACATGCCATTTTACACAACTACCCGGTTTATTTCCTGCATCTGCAAAGGGTAAAACGCGGATATTATACCATGGAGCTCATTAAAATTGCCGATACTCCTGCCACCGCACAACCTGGACAAATTACCACCGCCTACATGCACACACTTGAAAACATTATAAGGCAAAAACCCGAAAACTGGCTATGGACACACCGCCGGTGGAAACACCAACAACCCCCGCAACTGCCGCATAATTAAATGCAGGTACTTTTTTGTTGCTTTTTATTCTTTTTTTAACCTAATGATGCGAATTGCCTTTATTTTTTCAATATTTTTGCACCCGCAATAATAAGGCTGCCGGCCGTTGCAATAAGGCAGACCGGCGCCGCCAACCATTTTACCACTAACCATCCTGCAATGACAATTGGCATTTTAAAAGAAAACGGCGACGAACAACGGGTAGCACTGTTACCCGAAACCGTAAAACAACTCAAAGGTTTACAGGTAGCCGAAATTTTGGTAGAGCAGGGAGCCGGCGACGCTGCTTTTGCCTCCGATGAAGATTACCGGCAGGCCGGCGCCACTATAGCGCCCGCTTCTCAAATTATGCAGCATGCAGACCTGCTCATTCGTATTACCCCCTTTACTGCCGCCGAACTGCCACAAATAAACCCCAAAACCGTGCTGCTGAGTGTGTTTCAGCCTTTGAGCAACATAGAGGCAACCAATGCCCTCTGCCGGCAGGGGTTTACCACATTCAGCCTCGATTTGATGCCGCGAACCACCCGCGCACAAAGCATGGACATTTTATCATCTATGGCCACCGTTGCCGGTTACAAGGCCGTATTAATGGCCGCCATGTATTTACCCAAATTTTTCCCCATGTTTATGACCGCCGCCGGCACCATAACCCCCGCCAAAGTGCTGGTATTGGGCGCAGGGGTGGCAGGTTTGCAGGCCATTTCAACGGCGCGCCGCCTTGGAGCCGTGGTAGAAGCCTTTGATGTGCGCACAGCCGTAAAGGAAGAAGTGCAAAGTTTGGGTGCCAAATTTGTAGAAGTAAAAGGCGCTGCCGAAGATGCAAAAGCCGGCGGCTATGCCGTAGAACAAACCGAAGAATACAAACAACGGCAACAACAGCTTATACAGGAACACGCCATAAAAAGCGATGTCATTATTGCCACTGCCCAAATACCGGGCAAACGCGCCCCGCTGCTTATTGCAGAAGAAACCATAGCCCAAATGAAACCCGGCTCGGTCATTATTGATTTGGCTGCCTCTACCGGCGGCAACTGCGCCCTTACCCAAAACAACCAAACCATTGTATGCAATGGGGTTACCATTATAGGACAATCAAACATACCGGCCACCGTACCGGCAGATGCCAGCAAAATGTTTGGCAAAAACGTGCTTAACTTCCTTAAACTGCTCATTGCCAAAGACGGCAGCCTGAACCTAAATTTTTCCGATGATATTGTGCAAGGATCCTGCCTTACCCATAACGGACAAGTGGTAAACGAAAGAGTTAAGCAACTACCCGGTATAACAGCCTGATAACTGGTTGCAGGGTAAACCGCCGGTGTTTACCCGCATATTGGCTAACCAATAAAAACAAGGCTGCCGGCACCTTGGCATAAAAAGACTGTTTAATTATGAGCGAAATATTTCACTTTTTAGGACAACACATTGAAGCCATTTACATTTTGGCATTATCAATTTTTTTAGGCATTGAGGTTATCTCTAATGTACCCGCGGTGCTGCATACCCCGCTTATGTCGGGGGCAAATGCCATTCACGGCGTGGTTATTATTGGCGCCATCATTGTTATGGGACAAGCCGACCCGCAAAACTACCTAGCATTAGCTTTGGGCTTTATTGCCGTTGTATTAGGCACGCTCAACGTGGTTGGCGGTTTTGTGGTGACCGACCGCATGTTGGAAATGTTTAAAAAGAAAGACAAAAAATAACTCCCGACACTTTAATTTAAAAAGCACCTCATTTACAACCATTATATCTACCCAATACCTCCGAAAAGCAAATTTCCGTATGGAATTAAGTCAAAATCTCCTTCACATAATTTACCTTCTGGCGTCGCTGTCTTTTATTCTGGGGCTTAAAATGCTTAGCCACCCTAAAACTGCCCGAAACGGCAACCTTATTGCCGGTGTTGGCATGACGCTTGCCATTTTTGCCACCATATTCCTGTACCACAACGCCGAGGGGGCGCCGATTGGCAATCTGCCCTTGATTTTTTTGGGACTTATTGCCGGAACCGTTATAGGTTATGTTATGGCAAAGCGCGTAAAAATGACTTCCATGCCGCAAATGGTATCTTTTTTTAATGGCATGGGCGGCGCCTGCGCTGCGCTTATTTCGCTTAATGAGTTTGGCAAATACACCGAAAACAATTATGTAGAAACGCTTTTAAACGGGCATGTGCTCATGATTTTACTGGGCATTATGATTGGCTCTGTATCTTTTGCAGGCAGTATGATAGCTTTTGGAAAATTGGAAGGCAAAATTAAGGATTATGTTTTACCACGTCAACAGTTATTTAATGTGCTTCTGCTTGTTATCATTTTGGGGCTGGGCGCTTACCTTATGGTGCAAACAGAGGGCAAAACGGGGTTGCTGTATATAATTACACTCTTGTCTTTGCTGTATGGCGTACTGTTTGTATTACCTATTGGCGGGGCCGATATGCCGGTGGTAATTTCGCTGCTCAATTCTTTTACTGGCCTTGCCGCTGCATTTGGCGGCTTCTTGTATGGCAACCGCGCCATGTTAACGGGTGGTATTCTGGTAGGATCGGCCGGCACCATTCTTACCATACTCATGTGCCAGGCTATGAACCGCTCGCTCCTGAATGTACTGGTTGGCGCATTTGGCGGACAAAGCGGACAGGCAGCCGCTACAAGCACCGAAATGGGAGTAATTAAAGAAATTACGCTTAATGATTGTGCCATTTTGTGCAACTACGCGCAGCGGGTTATTGTTGTGCCCGGTTACGGGCTGGCTGTTGCACAGGCACAACACATTACCCACGAGTTTGAATCGGTGCTGGAAGAGCGCGGCGTGGAAGTAAAATATGCCATTCACCCCGTTGCCGGACGCATGCCCGGACACATGAACGTATTGCTTGCCGAAGCAGATGTTGCCTATGATAAACTGTTGGAAATGGAAGAAGCCAACCCGCTCTTTAAAAATACCGATGTGGTTTTAGTTATTGGCGCCAACGATGTGGTAAACCCAGCCGCCAAAGACGACCCAACCAGCCCCATATACGGTATGCCCATATTGGATGTTGATGAATCAAAAACCGTTGTGGTCCTTAAACGGGGCATGAGCGCCGGTTATGCAGGCATTGAAAACCGGCTCTTCTTTAACGACAACACCCGAATGCTGTTTGGCGATGCTAAAAGCAGCCTCGAAAAACTGGTTAAAGAACTCAAAAACATTTAACCATTTTCCTGTTCCAAAAGGCAAGCGCCGACCCGTTTTGCATGCCTCGGCGCTGCAAATTTAAGAGCCTCCTATCCTTTTTCTTATCATTTTTGCGTATCTTTGCCACGCACGGCAAAAGGTCGTTAATACTTTACATATAATACTGCCGTAAGCCGCTAACTACATTGAAAAATTGCCCGTTACAGCCGGCATGATTGCAAAAAAATTTAATTACTTATAATACTCACAACCAATGCTTCAAGCCATAGAACAGCTTTTAGGCGCCGAAAAAACGGCATACCTGCTTCAGCATCAATGCAAAACCGTATCGAAAGACCAATTGTACCTTCCCGGCGGCGACTTTATAGACCGTATATGGAGCGGCACCAACCGCACCATACAAACCCTTAGAAGTTTGCAAACCCTGCATGGACATGGAAGACTTGCGAACAGCGGCTACCTGTCTATTTTGCCCATAGACCAGGGGATTGAACACAGTGCCGGCTCGGCTTTTGCCCCCAACCCCATCTATTTTGACCCCGAAAATATAGTTAAGCTGTCGATTGAAGGCGGCTGCAATGCTGTTGCTACAACCTTTGGCGTATTAGGAGC
Source organism: Sphingobacteriales bacterium TSM_CSS (assembly GCA_002212985.1). Lineage (GTDB taxonomy): Bacteria > Bacteroidota > Bacteroidia > Chitinophagales > UBA2359 > UBA2359. The sequence goes on along the minus strand of NBMY01000117.1, from coordinate 29,930 downwards.
CGTTGCCCGGAAATATGCCCATAAAATACCTTTTGTGGTAAAAATAAACCACAACGAATTGCTGAGCTACCCCAATAAATACGACCAGATTATGTACGGCTCTATTGAAGATGCATGGAATTTGGGCGCTGTGGCAGTAGGCGCCACTATTTATTTTGGCAGCGACGAATCTACCCGCCAAATTCAGGAAGTGGCACAAGCTTTTGAAATGGCTCATGATTTGGGTATGGCTACCATTTTGTGGTGTTATACCCGAAACAACGGGTTTAAAAAAGACGGCAAAGACTACCACACCGCGGCCGACCTAACCGGCCAAGCCAACCACTTAGGTGTAACCATTCAGGCCGATATTATTAAACAAAAACTACCTACCAACAACGGGGGTTTTACAGCCATCGGGTTTGGTAAATCACACCCCAAAATGTACTCCGAACTGGCTACCGACCACCCTATTGACCTTTGCCGCTATCAGGTTATCAATAATTACATGGGCAGAATTGGGTTAATTAATTCGGGCGGAGAATCTAAAGGCGCTTCTGATTTGGCCGAAGCCGTTGAAACAGCCATCATTAACAAACGTGCAGGCGGTATGGGACTTATATCGGGACGCAAAGCTTTCCAGAAACCGGTGGCTGAAGGGGTTAAACTGCTTCATGCCATACAAGATGTGTATTTGAGCAATGATATAACCATTGCCTGATAAAAACGCTATCACATTTTGAGCAAACCGGCGAGGATAAAACAGCAGTGTTTTACTTACCCGCGCCGGTTTTGCTTTACCCCCCTGCCCTACCTGAAACATTTGGTGTAAAAGAACACCAAAACCAGTATTGCAAGCAAAATTCGGAATACAAACAGTTGTCGCCGGTTCATAACAATATTTGTAGGTAATGCGAAAACGGTAAAGCCCGAAAGGTACTAAGATTTTTTTTCGGGGCAATAGTTGCACAGTTGTTAATTGCCAAACCGTTTAAACCCGGCTAAATGGACCGTTTTTCTCTATTTGTACCTGTAACGCCTGTATGAACTGCCTTTCGGCATTGAAAGTGGGTGCAGGAGTGCAGCGCTTGTAATGCCGCTAAGCCGGCAAACTGGTTGATAGTAATTTGCCCTCAATATTGTTTACAACTGCCCTCTTTACCATTGGGCGTTTGTGTTAATTTGAATCATTGTCACGCAACTTTCACTTCGGACTATGATAATCAACCCTTTATGGGGCTACAATAACTTCCCTTATATTAAAATTTCTGAAAAAGGGTATGAAAAAGTAAGTTTACACCTGTTTTGACACAGATTGCTGTGCTACCTGCCATAAACCCAATACATTTTATTACCCGAAAAGGGATAAACTGCAATAATGCCCCTTTTTCAGCACTGCGTTCAAACGGCTGCCTTACCGATTTTTTTTTAATTCGGGCTATGAAAAAGCAGTATTCGCCAATAAGTGATTATATTTGGCCGAAATTAGCTTAACATGAACATTCCCGAAAATTTACGTTACACACACGACCATGAGTGGCTTAGGGCCGATGAAAAAGGTGTATTTGTAGGTATAACCGATTTTGCACAGAGCGAGTTGGGCGACATTGTTTATATTGACATAACCAGCCTGGGGCAACATGTGACAAAAGGCGAGGCATTCGGCACGGTTGAGGCTGTAAAAGCTGTATCGGAATTGTTTATCCCCATCAGCGGAAAAGTGGTGGCGGTAAACGAAAATCTCAACAACCAACCCGATTTGGTAAACTCTGACCCATACGGCAAAGGTTGGATTATTCAACTTGAACCCGATGATATGAACGATACAGGCAACTTGCTTGATGCCGCAGCCTACACCGAACTCATTGGAGCATAACGGCAAAGTGCCCCCGTTTACCGTGCTTTTAAAATTGGTAACTCTGGCATGGGCAGCTATGGTGTTTGTATTATCGGTAATAAAAGTGCCGACAGTAAATTCCATACCAACGCCGCATCTTGACAAAATTGTCCATTTTCTTATGTACGGTGTTTTAACCCTGTTGGCATTGTATGCTTTTGGCGTTTATACACAAAAACAGGCAAAAAGAAGACTATTAATAGTTTTCGGATTAGTTTTATTCGGTTTTTTCATAGAAATCGTACAAAAAAAATTTTTTTCGTACCGAAGTTTTGAAATATCCGATATTCTCGCTAATCTTACGGGCATTTTTGTATCATTACTCATGTACGCTCTTATTCATTTGAAAGAACATCAAAAACACATTGTATGAGTCCCTGGTGGTTCCTGGTTATTTTGTTAGGTGGTCCTGCTTTTGCGTGGGCGCTGTTTACTTTCCTGTTTAACCGCAAAAATACCGAAGCGGTTATGGAAAGTAACCTTGAAAATAAAAACAAGTACTACATGCGCAAATACCCCGAAGTAGATGTGCATAATTTCAGAAGCACCTATATGTTAATAGGGTTGCTAATTTCTATGGGTTTTTCGCTCTTTGCCTTCAGTTGGTACGATAAGCCATCTCAAGTAACGTCAAGTTTAGGCGAAGTTCAATCTTTAGACGAAATAGAGCAGCTCCCGCCGCCTACTTCACAGGCGCCGCCGCCCCCGCCGCCCCCGCCCCCGCCGCCACAAATTGAAATTGTTTCCGATGAAGAAATTATTGAAGACGAACCTGCCGTTCTGAATACCGAAGCCGAAGAAGAAACACAGGTAGAACCGCAGGAAGTGGCCGTTGAAGAGGTAAAAGAAGAGGTAAAAGTTGAAATTAAAGAACCGCCCAAAGAAAAGGAGGTGGAAGAGCCCGAAATTTTTACCATAGTAGAAGAAATGCCTGAATACCCCGGAGGACAGGCCGCTCTGTTTAAATTCCTTGCCGAAAATACCAAATACCCGCCCATGGCCCGCGAAAACGGCATTGAGGGTACCGTTTATGTGGGCTTTGTAGTATTGGAAGATGGCACAATAAGCAATGTACAGGTAAAACGCGGGTTGCCCGGCGGCGGTGCCGGCTGCGACGAAGAAGCTATTAGGGTGGTAAAAACCATGCCCAAATGGAAACCCGGCAAACAACGCGGAAAATCTGTGCGTGTAGCTTATACACTGCCGTTTAAATTTAAACTGGAATGATACCGGAACTCCCCGTTTACTGAAATTTACCTGCTCATATAGCAAATAACAAAAGGCTGTGCCGTTGGCACAGCCTTTTGTTATTTGCACTTTGTAAAGGGAAGCAGTTATTATTTCTCTGCTTTAATTTGCAATACTGCCTGCATTTACGGATAAAAGCGGTTTTATGGCAACAAAGGGTGCTCACAAAAACATTCAGCATTTTTATATGCAAAAAGGGGTATAAATTGTGGAATAATTGTTGTATCTTAGAGCCTGTTAAAACAATCTGCACATGAAAAACAAGAGTCGCCTTAGCCTATATTTTGCAGTATTGCTGCTCTTTGGGAGTTATCATATGCAGGCGCAAAATAAAATAACACCTGCCGGCAAAGAGGTACTACAAACAGCTGAAGTAATGCCGCAGTTTCCGGGCGGACAAAATGCACTATTCCTTTTTATGTCTGAAAACACCCGCTACCCTGCTTCTGCCCAACAATTGGGCATTGAAGGAACTGTGTATGTAGGATTTATTGTAGAACCCGATGGCAGCATTAACAATATTTCCATCTTAAAAGGCTTGCCCGAAGGCGGTTCGGGTATAGAAGCAGAAGCCCTTAGAGTAACCGCTCTTATGCCTAAATGGGAACCCGGCGTTCAAGACGGCAACAAGGTACGGGTATCCTACTCACTGCCGTTTAAATTTAAATTAGACAGACAGCGCAAAATAAAGAAATTAATGCCCGATTAAAAGCCTGCCTGTAATGTAATGCCTTTACCGCAGTGCAGTTTACACCAACAATACGCCCCCAATGCCGGTTCCACAGCATTTGCAGCAAGGCAGCATTAAAACGCTATATGGTGGGTGCACGGGTAAATAATTACGCATTTACCCCCCGCTGCGCCTTTTGTATTTCAACCAATAAGCCTTTTAGTTTGTTTAAAGCCCGGCACAAACACCTAAGTTGCTGTGGTTGCATATGAACAGACCGCATTTTTTCGTTCATATTTCGTAATACAACTGCCCGAACCGCCAAACGATGCAGTAAAAAATTGCGGGTGTTTTTTATTTTCAAACCAAAACAATTAACTGCCATGCTCCGATATATTTTGTATGCTTATCTGTTTTTAACCTCTCTTGCGCTTTTTGCACAGGACAATCTGCAGCAAGACTTGCGTTTGGCGCAACAATATACCCGGCAGGGAGAGTATGAAAAAGCAGCTTCTATTTACGAGCGCCTGTATGAGCAGAACCCAAAAAGTAGCATGTATTACCGCAATTACTACAATGCCCTGCTGGCTGTTAAAGACTTTACCCGCGCCGAAGAACTGGTAAAAAAACAGCTGAAACAAGATAAAAACGACCCCACATTATATATAGACCTTGGCCTTTTGCTGAAAGGACAAAGTAAAGTTGAAGAAGCCGAAGCTGAATTTGAAAAGGCGCTGAAAATGGCAAAAGATAACCAAATTCAAAATATAGCTTCTGTTTTTTCAAATGCTGATGAACATAACTATGCCATAAAAGCCTATTTGAAAGGCCGTGAACTGTTTAAAGACAGCCGCATGTTTGCGCGCGAACTGGCACAGGAGTATAAGCAAACCGGCGACACCAACAACGCCATTTCATGCTACCTTGATTACGCAGCTATACAGCCTGACCACATTCAAATTATATACAATGAACTACAACGGTTTACCGAGAAAGAAGACGACATGGATGAACTGCAACGCCAGCTCTACAGCCGCATTCAAAAAGAAACCAGCGAACTTATTTATACCGAAATTCTGATTTGGGCATTTTATCAGCAAAAAGACTTTGAACAAGCCCTTATACAGGTAAAAGCACTCGACAAACGACTGAACGAAGACGGAAAACGGTTAATGGAACTTGCCAAAAAAGCCATGACCGAAAAACAATACGATATTGCCATTGGCGCCTACGAATATATAATAGCAAAAGGAGAAAATAACCCGCTTTATGTAACCGCCCGAGAAGAATTACTAAACTGCCGTAACGAAAAAATTACCGCTACCCCCAACTATACTCAGGAAGATCTTCGGGGTTTGGAGGCTGATTATCTCGATTTCCTTCGGTTGTTTGGTAAAAATGCCAACACCATCTCCTCTATTCGTGACCTTGCCGCCTTGTATGCCTATTATATTAATAATACAGACAATGCCATTACGCTGCTGGAAGATGCCCTGCGCATGTCATCGGTGAGCGCTTACAACCGCGCCCTTACCAAATTAGACCTTGGTGACTACTACCTTATGAAAGGCGAAATTTGGGATGCTACCCTCCTGTACTCGCAGGTAGATAAAGATTTTACAGACGATATACTGGGCGAAGAAGCCCGTTATAAAAATGCCCGCCTCTCTTATTTTAACGGCGATTTTGAATGGGCACAGGCACAACTGAACGTACTGAAAGCCTCTACCTCAGAACTGATTGCCAATGATGCTCTTAAACTTTCGGTTTTTATTACCGATAATATGGGTTTAGACACCTCTGCCATTCCCATGCAGATGTTTGCACGTGCCGATTTGCTCATCTTACAAAAAAAATATGCCGCTGCTATTGCCACTTACGACTCGCTGAACCGCATGTTTCCGGCGCACATGTTAGATGATGATATTTTGTACGCAAGGGCAAATATTAGTATTGAACAACGACAGTACACGCAGGCAGCCCAATATTTAGACACCCTGCTGAAAAGCTATGGTAAAGATATATTGGCCGACGACGCTTTATTTACCCTTGCTCAACTAAATGAAAAAAATTTCAATAACAAAGATAAAGCCTTAGAGTGTTATCAAAATTTGCTTATTCAGTATCCTGGCAGCCTGTATGTGGTAGAAGCCCGAAAACGATACAGGCAACTCAGGGGCGAAAGGGTAAATTAATCAACCTGAATGATGCAAACCAACACCACCCAAAACAAAGACATGGAGCAGGCATTTAAAAACCTGCTTGCCGAGCTAAAACCCGTTTTTGGCCGACGGCCCAACCTTCAGAGCTTAATTTTTTTGATTGGCGTTCAGGAATTGGGGCAATTGCACCGTACCTTTACCAAAGAAGAAAAACAAGACCTGATGCATCTGGCAGTTTGCCGGCTGCTTAGCCAATGCGGCTTTTTTGAATTTGACCATATTGATAAGGAAGGTTGGCCGCATTACCGACCACTTCAACCTATGACAGACGACCTGAAAGGGCTAACCCAACAGGAAACCCTGCTGAAAGAGCAAATTTTACACTACTTTGGTAAATCATGGTAGCAAACTACAAATGCCGGGCTGCCTAAGTCATTTTTAACAGAAAAATCGCTTTTTTGCTGCAACTTTTGGGTAAAACCAACGCCAGATTGTAACTTTGCAGCCAAAGTTAATATTCACCCAAAATTTTAATTCACAATGAAAAAAATAACCTTTTTTATTCTCCTTTCGGTTTTCCTGCTCAATGCCTGCAAACCTAAGCAAGAAACCAAAGAAACAGCCAAAACAGAAACACAACCCGCGCAAACCCAACAGCAGCAAACGCCCCCACCGTCAGCAGGCGGTAATGAAGGCCAGCAATTTATACGAGGCATTAACCCGCAGGAAATGCTTAACCTTATTGCCAATGCCAAATTTACAAAAGACATTGACGCTACCATAGAAACCAGCAAAGGCAATATACACCTAACCCTCTATGCCACCAAAGCTCCAAAAACCGTAGCCAACTTTTTGGGATTGATTGACCGCGGTTTTTACAATGGTTTAAATTTCCACCGCGTAATTCCCGATTTCATGATACAGGGTGGCTGCCCATTTGGCAACGGCCGCGGTAACCCCGGTTATAAATTTGAAGATGAAACCCGCCCCGATTTAAAACACGACAGCCCCGGCATTTTATCTATGGCAAATTCGGGCCCCAATACCAACGGAAGCCAGTTTTTTATCACCCACAAAGCAACACCCTGGTTAGACGGTAAACATACCATTTTCGGAAAAGTAAAAGGTCCCGAAGACCAGAAAGTGGTTAATGCCATAGTTCAGGGCGACCAAATAATTAAAATTACTTATCAAAAATAATTGCCGGCATTATTTTGCCTGTATGTTATACTGAACATGCCAAAAGGAAAAAAACCCTGTTTCAGCCTGTCTGAAACAGGGTTTTTTCATAATTTTGTCATAATACAGGCAAGTATTCGGTATTATGACACATCGGCATTGTTTGTGTGGTAAAAAGCTATTCAAGTATCATAAAACTATTGCAACATCATGAAAAAAGTAACCACCCTCGCCATTGTATTAATTGCCTGCTTATTGCCGTACTATCTTGGCGCTCAACCCGTATTGAGCAATAATTACAACCCAAGCCCGCAGCCGGGCACCATCATTAACATTTCAAGGGTAAACACCGGCGCTATTACCCAAGGCGCATCGGGAGCTAATATTACATGGAATTTCGAATCATTGTCTATGGTAAATGTCAAAACAGGTACTTTTGTTGTACCAAATGCCACACCATTCGGAGCGTCGTTTCCCAACTCAACCATTGCCATAGCCTACAACCCAGGTATTGAATACGGTTCTTATACAGCTAATTACGAATTTTTTAATATATCTGATGCTGCATTCCTGAAAAACGGATTTGTAAACAATGCCGCAACCCCCATTGCAGTGAATTACACCGACCCGAAAGTGCTGCTGCCCTACCCTTTTACCTACGGCAATGCTCATATCGACGACTTTTCGGCAACTTATACCAGCGGAACGGCAAATGTAACGGAAAGCGGCAGTTTTACCGTAAACGCCGATGCCTACGGCACCCTGGTATTGCCCTACGGAACCATTCACAATGTAGTACGCCTGCATTTTATTGAAAATTATACCCAAACCATTCCGGGTTTCGACCCGTTTGAATATACCGTTGAAACGTATGCCTGGTATCACCCGAAACTGGCCTACCCCTTCTTCAGTATTTCTTCGGAAGAGGTAAACGGATCGCCTCAACCCAGCATTATTGCCCGATACATTGAATTAGACGGTTTTGACGACTCTGTTGAACCGGTGGGCATAAGTGAGGTTCAAAATGGTGTATCGGTAAATGTGTACCCCAACCCCATGCAACAAAACGCAGCAGTTATGCTTAACCTGACACAGGCCGGCAATGCAGCAGTAACGGTTTACAATGCAGCCGGGCAACTTGTAGCTAATTTATTTAGCGGATACCTGCAACCGGGCAGCCAAACCTTAAATTTTAATGCCGAAAACTTACCAGCGGGCTTGTATTTGCTTGAGCTAACCACCAACCAAAGCAGGCAAACGGTAAAATTAATCATTCAATAGCAACATCATTAGGTTTACAAAAAGCGGCTTCCCCCTGTTAGGCAAAGCCGCTTTTTTTATGCCAAATACCGGCAACAGAGCAATAACCGGTAGCTACTGCTGCTGCCCAACCTGATCAATACCTACGGTTGCCGAATGTTGTGTGTGCATAAAGTTTTTACTGGCCTGCTTAATATGAAACAACGCCAGCATTTGATAAATAATAAACAACGGCAATCCCCAAAGTGCCTGCCATATTTGCCGGGGCGCATTGTTTAACCACAGCACCCAAAAAATATTACCAATAAAAAACACAATTCCCAATATCATAACCATAAACCACCCGCCGTCCAACAAACCGCAATTAATCAACGCCAGCAATACAGAACCAAATAACAATATAAAAAGAGGCGGAATGAGTGAAAAAATGCCGGCAATAACCAAATTTCGGTTAAAGCCGCCAATACCCCCGACAGTAAGTCTTGCCGCCTGTGGTATGTTTTGAAAATAGGCATAGAGCCATCTTGTGCGCTGCCGTTTTACCTGTGCTGCAGCTTTTACCTTCTCATCATACACTACAGCCTCTGCGGCAAAAGCAATAACCTGTTGCCGGTTAAGCAAAAAGTTTTGCAGCTTTTTGTCCTCGGCTACAATCACCCTGCCGTCCTTCAAAAGCTGAATTATTTCTGGGCTATATAAAAATTCTTTTAGTAAACCGGTTTCAACCGCCATGCCCGAACCCGCTATAGTAGCCGATGAACCAAGCAGGTAAGGCACATAACGTTCTATGTAGTTTTTGTATATTTCTCCGGTTGCATCGGCGCAGGCATAAATGGTGTCTAAGTTTTTGGCTGTTCGTTTCCCTTGCACAATCCGGTAGCCTTGCTGTATATAACGGTTCATCTCCATTAAAAAATCGGGGGCGGCAAGGTTGTCGGCATCAAACACAACGGTATGGGTGTGCGGTTGAACATAATTTTCAACTGCATACTGTATGGATTTTACCTTTGCATGAAATGGTTCAGAGGGCATTAACACCGTTACCTTGCCATCGGGAAAACTGCTGCCGGCAAGTTCGGAAATATCGCAGTCATCTGCAATCAGGTAAACATGATAATTTTTATAATTTTGTTTCAGCAAGGCATCAATCGCCGGGAGGGCAATGTTTAAATTTCGGTATGCGGTAATAATGCAACCAAAATCGGCAGTTTCATTCGCCTCCTTATGCATATTGCCAAATCGGGCTTTATCTCTTTTACCGCCCAAAAAAGAAACGACCGTTGCAATAAAAGGAAACAAAAGAAAAAAAAGGGCAAGCAGACTTGCTGTCTTAACTAAAAAAGTCACAAAAGATTCCATATGTTTCAGGCAGGATTAACATGATACAATTTATTTTTTTTGACCCCCAAATGCCAGAATACACCCTGTAAAAATGAACGCAAGTGGGTATATTGTCTTTTTACAATATACAGAACAATATTTTTGGGCAGGGTTACAAAGGTAAAAAACAGCAGAAAAACAATAAGTTGCCATGTACTGGCATTACGGCGCATGAATAAAATGCGGTTTCGGGTAAGAAAATAGGTTTTAAGGGGATTGGTCTTACCTACCGACATGGATTCTTTGTGATACACCGTTGCTTCAGGTTCTACCCAAATACTGAAACCCATACGCCGTATTTGTTCGCACCAGTCTAACTCTTCATAGTATAAAAAATAATTTTCGGGCATTAAACCGGTTTTTTCAATTGCGGTTCTGCTAATGAGCATGGCTGCTCCATGTGCATAGGGCGTTTGTGTAATCTTGTTGTATTGTCCTTGGTCGGGTTCATATTCTCCTATGGTACTGTTACGGGCAGTATAGGGGTTTACCGGTGTATAACCAACATATTGTATAAGCGGTTTCCCATCTTTGCTTGCCGCCGAAAGGTGGTAGCAAATTTTGGGGCATACTACTCCGGCGTTTTTGTACTGCTCAAATACAGGCAATAATTTATCCAAAACATTGGGGTTAAGTTCTACATCGTTATTTACCAAAAAAAGGTATTCTCCGTGTGCCGCCTTAATGCCTAAATTATTACCCCCTGCAAAGCCCAAATTTGTATTGCTGCAAATGAGTTGTACATCAGGATAGTTGCGCTTGATAATATCGGGCATATTTACTTTTGAGCCATTGTCAACCACAATAACCTCGTAATTTTGGTATTGAAGTTTTTTAACCGATGCAAGTAATTCACAGGTTAAGACAGGCTGATTATAGTTAACGGTAATAATTGATACGAGCGGCTGTTTCATGTGGTTTTAGTTTTGCAACAAAAAAGATGCTTTATACAGCCTCTTTCTGCAGCATTGCAGGTAAAGTTTTTAAAATAATGAGCAAATCTAACTTAAAGCTACAATTTTGCGCATAATCATTATCGAGCTGAATGCGCTCTTCGGCCGACATGTTGGTTTTGCCGCGCTTAGTTACTTGCCATAGCCCGGTAATACCGGCCGGGGCCAAAAACCGCTTTGCCCAAACATCGCGGGTTAATTGTTGCGCCTCGTACAAAGGCAGTGGACGGTTTCCTACAACAGACATATCGCCTTTTAATACGTTAAGCAATTGCGGCAATTCATCTAAACTGGTTTTACGAATAAACCAGCCGACTCGGGTAACCCTTGGGTCGTTGCTTAGTTTTACAAAAGCCATGTTGTTACCTTGTGCCTGTTGTTCCTCCTTTTTTGAGGCGTATTGGTTTAGATGGGACAAACTACCAAGTTCCTGCTCTGCTGCTTGTGTCATTGACCTGAACTTGTAAAAATCAAATACGTGGTATCCCGCTCCTGCCCTTTTTGATTTATAGAATACTGGCCCTTTCGATTCAAGTTTTATGGCCAAGGCAATAAACAACATTATTGGCCCGAAAATAATTAGTGCCATTAAAGAAAAAACAATATCAAAAAGCCTTTTCGCAAACGGCAATTTTATTGTGTGGACAATGTCCTCTTCTTTTGGCGTTAGCTCTCTGTCTGCTTTATGCCGACTTAAAAACTCAATGCGGTTGCCTACTTGTTCCCAATCTATGGGCAAGGTATAAAAGTCATCTACCAACCCCGTTCTTTGCAGTATTGCCCCCATTTTTACCAAATCATTGCCCGCAAAATTATGTTTTGCAACAACAATAAACGGAATGTTTTTTAAGTGGCTATATTTTTGCAGTCGAATTGCAATTTCGAACCCTGTTGTTTCAAAACAACCTAAATCGCAAATAAATGCAAAAGGCAACTCACTTTTACGGCTTGCCAGCAATTTGGCTATTTCAGTATCTGAATTATTGGCAGCATTTACCGTATAATACACGGAAGATTCCCCAATTACCCGACAGAAAGACTCTTCAAAAGTTACATCATTGCTTATTACCCATAACTTTCTGTGGTTAATTAACTCGGTAGCTACTGCACCAGATGTAAAAGTATCGGTAATATTTGGAGCGCTTCTGTAGTAAAGCATATTTTTTTGTTCCATTTTATTGCATTTGTTTTGTTTTCCAGATGCCGTGCACAACTAACTGCAATACAAATTAAATATTTCAGAATAGCTGTGGCAGGCTGAAGGAAATGAGGGTGAATCTGCTTTAAAATTATTGTTGCTTATCGCCAATATGTTTATTCAACACATTGAAAAGCAAATTAGGGTCAAACGGTTTGGGCAGAAAATCATTGCCGCCCATATCAAGAAACCGCTTCATTTCACCACTTCTTTCACTACCAGACAATGCAATAACCGGTATGGAAGAGAAAAAACCGCTTTGCCTTACATTTTTCAGAAAACTGAAACCATCAAAGCCGGGCATATGAATATCGGTAAGAATAGCATCGGGTAAATTTCCGAAATCTAACCACTTCATGCCTTCTAAACCATTTTTCTTTGTTGTTACTTCATATTGCTTACTTAAAAGGCAACTTAACAACATACGAATGCTGTTGTCGTCTTCTACGACCAGAATTTTTTTTCTTTTCATGAGAAAATTGTTGTTTGGGTTGAACTAAAATGCCGAACAGCATTGAAGGATTTAAATTTTTAAAAGGGTTTAAATTACTGTTTAATAAAGGTTTGTTTCTTGTTTGGTTTTATAGGTAGCAATTAGTACTTCAAAAGTTTTTTGGTTGCGGTACTGCCGTTTTCTGCCTCAATATGCAACAGGTAGTACCCCGGAAGCAGCTCGTCGAAATTGAGGGTTTGCCCGTTTTGTCCCGCTTGTTTGTTAACCGCTTGTTGCCAAACAACCTGTCCTTGTAAATTTTGGAGGCTAATTTTCAAAAGCCCTGTTAATTCGGGGACAAGCTGCACAAACAATTCGTTGGTAAATGGGTTGGGATAAACCAGAACATTCTCATTGGAAAGTGAAATGCTGCATTGCATATCAGAACTTTCATTAGCTACCTGTTTACCCGAACTGTTTCCGCCCGATGCGGGCCCACCACCGGTTCCCTGACTTATAACCTCAATGGCAGCTATTTTAGCGGCATTTACCACCGCGCTGAAATTAATGTTCAACATGCCATCATTGACATAAATGCCCGAAAACTCTTTAATGATGGCAGTATTGGAAGCGCCTGCCTGAGCGAGAATATCAAAATTGGTCAATTCGGCCGGGCCGCCTTCTATGTTTACGTTGAAAACCCGTTGCCCAACGGCTGTCCAGTAAATTTCGGCAAAATGGAGTTTAACCGTATAATATCCGGCAACCGGAACGGGTATGTTGTAAACCATGTTATTGGCCCAACCGTAACGCTCGGTTTGGTACAAGGCATCATCTACTGTACCAGTAATGGCAGACATGGTGGCAAATGTACCGTCGCCCGCAAAATATGCGTCTGCGGCAAAAGTATTTCCGTTTGAGTCGGTAAATGAACCGCCGCCACAATTAATGCGTATAGCAGCACCGGTTCCGCCGCCGGTGGGCTGTGTTACAGTAAGCGTAAATGTTTGAATGGCAATGTTGTTGGTAGTCTGCCCGTCGTTGGCGGTAACGGTAAAAGTTTGGGTGCCAAACTGGTTGGCAACACTTGTAATGGTAACCTGCCCGGTGCTGCCGTTAATGCTAACATTGGCAAATGCCACCGCTGAGGGCGTAATGGTATAGGTTACTACCTGTCCTGCCTCTGCGGGCGGAACGGCGCCGGGTGTTACGGTTACAATCTGTGGGATGGTAAAATTGGCAGGTACGGTTATTGCGGCCGGCGAAAGTACAAAAGTGGGGGGCGTATTGCCGGTGGTACCGCCCGATGTTTGCCCCAAAACTTCAATGGCCGAAACTTTGGCGGCATTCAACACTGCGGTAAACTGTATATTCAATATGCCATCGGTAACGCTTATGTTGTCAAACTGTTTCACTATAGCCGTATTGGGTCCGCCGGCTTGTGCAATAATGTCAAAATTGGTCAGTTCGGCTGGGCCGCCCTCAATATTCACATCAAATTTGCGCTGGTTGGAGGCAGTCCAGAAAATTTCGGCAAAATGCAACTTTACCGAGTAAGTGCCTGCAAGCGGCACTGGTATATTATAGGCTAATTCGTTAGCCCACCCGTATCGCTCGCTTTGGTACAGCAAATCGTCGGTGGTGTTGGCAATGGCAGCGGTAGTAAGTGAGGTGCTGCCCCCTGCAAAGGCCGCATCGGCCGAAAAAGTTTGCCCCCCCGATACGGTAAATGCCGGCCCGCCACAGTTTATTCTGATAGCAGTGTTGTTACTGCCCGATGGCGGGTTTACCGTAAGGGTAAAACTTTGAGAGGCTGTGTTGTTGATGGTTTGACCGTCGTTGGCAATAATAGAAAACGTTTGGGTACCATACAAATTGGGCATGGCGGTAATGGTTACCATACCGGTGGCATTGTTAATGTTAACAATAGCAAAATTAACCGATGCCGGAGATAGCGTGTAAGTTACCGTTTGTGTAGCCTCTGCCGGAGGTACAGGCGAGGGGGTTACGGTAATAACCTGCGGAGTGGGAAAATTAGCGTTAACCGTTATTGATGAAGGGCTAACAGAAAACTGGGGAGGCGTATTGACCGGCGGTGGCGGGGGTGGCGGCGTACCCGAACAATTCATTGCCCAGCAAACAGCAGCATCAAACAAAGCCCAACCGTTTGTGTTTAAAGAGCCGGCAGAATTGGAGTTAAGGAAAAAGCCTACTCTTCGGGCAGGTGCAACAAAACCTCCGTTCATGGCAGCGCCCGCTTCATAACCAAATATTACGGATTGCGAAGTTGCGCCCGGCACAGTGGCTATTTGTATGGCGTTTGCATTGGATTGCCCCCACATTAGCCGGTTTCCGGTAATATATACCGGTACTGTTCCGCTTAAACCGGCAGCCATAGAATGTGCAGCATTAGTAATTACCAGCTGGGTTTGGTTGGTGGTGGTTTGCCCATAATGTGTACCCGACAAGGTAGCGGTCATGCTCATATCATCATAAATCCAAGCCTCCCATGTTAACACCGGTACAGTAACATTTTTAAATTTGGCAGCTACTACCGATGCATCTGTTGACGCCGATATAACCACCAAACTTTTACCCGTTGCACTGGACGCATTAGCCACAGATTGGCTTTGGGCTACTACTGTATAACCATTGCTTTCAAGGCGCAATTTTACGGCTGTATCGCCGGTGTTGAGCGTACTGTTTTTGGTTACCAGCAAAACAGGCTGCACTGGCGGCGGAGGGGTGCCTCCTTCGGCTATTACCTCAATGGCGGCAATGGTGGCAGCATTAACAACAGCGGTAAAATTAATGGTCAGTACTCCATCGGTAACGGCTATACCACTGAAAGTCTTAACCGATGCGCTGTTGGCCCCGGCATCAGCATAAATATCATAGTCGTTCAGTTCCAGGTTGCCGCCTTCAATGTTCACATCAAATATGCGTTGCCCTACGGCGGCAAACTGCAACTCGGCAAAGTGCAGTTTCACCGTATAATAACCCGCCTGCGGAACCGGTATGGCATAAGTAAGGCTGTTGGCATAGCCGCTTCGCAGGGTTTGGTACAGTGCATCATCGGCAGTATTTGCAATGGGTGTTGTAAGCCATGTAGTAAAAGTGCCGCTGCTGTTGTTAAAATATGTATCGGCAATAAAGTTTTTACCATCTGTGGTAGTAAAAGCATTGCCGCCAGAGTTAATACGGGTGGCAAAGGTTTCGGTATTGCCGTTCAACGGAATGGTAAGTGCAGCAGTGGTACCGGTATTATTAACGGTTAGCGTGGCATTGTGTGTGCCTGTTGCGGCTGGTGCAAATACCACTAAAACAGCCACTTGCTGTCCGGGCGCTATTACTAAGGGCAAAGTATTGGAAGCAGATACACTAAAGGCGGTACTTCCCGATACGGTTAAACTGTTGATAACCAATGCCTGATTGCCGCTTGCATTGATGAGCGAAATGGTTTGCGTTACCGATGCGCCGGTTGCCACATACCCAAAAGAAACCGATGCAGGACTGGCGCTGAAATTACCTTTTACCGTAGCGGTGCCGCCGGGTAACACAGCATTAAATAAACTGAAAGATTCAAGTTTACCGTTATTGGCAGTTTCGGCGGCATTGGACGAACCGGTAGCTACATAAATAACATTGCCCGAAGTAATTGCCTGTGTGCCGTGGCGGCCTTCCAGCATGGGCGACAGGGTTCGCCATGTATTGGTGTAAACATCTAAGGCTTCGGTGCGGGTGTTGGCATTGGCTGCGGTGGGGCTTTGCCCGCCAATAATCATAATTTCGTTGCCTAAAGTGCCGGCAACTGTTCCCCAACGTGGAGTAGGAAGATTGGCCGATGGCGGCAGAGTTGACCAACTGTTGCTGGCAAAATCATAAACATCTACCTCAGCAACGGGAGCTGTGGCAGTGCCGGGGGCGCCGGTAAGATGACCACCAATTACATATAATTTGTTATCTTTTACTATAGCGTTAAAATGGGTTCGGGCGCGCGGAGCATCGGGTAGCACAGTCCATGTATTAGTAGCCGGGTTGTAAGAATCAAACCACGGAACCCACCCCGATACGTGCCCGTTGGTAATGCCACCCACCACGTAAATTTTGCCGTTGTAAGCCACTGCACCCGCGGCCCCGCGGCGCCTGCCCTGCGGCACCTGTGTGCTGATACCCCATGCATTGGAAACCGGGTCGTAGTAATACACATCGGCAAGGGGTGTTTCATTCGGGTAATTGCCGGTAAAGGCACAAGGGGCATAAATCAGCCCGTTCATTTCTACGGCCTGAAAATGGTGCATTTCTACGGGTGGCGCAGCGCCGTTGCTCCATACATTGGTAGCAGGGCTGTAGCGGTTAACCGGTAATGAACTGCCCCTGCCACCCAGCAAAATAAACTGATTGCCCGATTGAACAAAGCCATTGTCGCGGCGGGGGGTAAGCTGGCTGGTGCAAGAAGGAAAACCATTGCAGTTTACCGTTTGCCACACACCGTTTGCCGAAAGCGGGTCGGTTTTTAACTCTATAAGATCCCATGCAGCAGGAAACGGACTGCCGGGGCCGCTGGACGTTGCCATAATGCCCACGGCAAGCACCTGCAACCACGAAGCCGGTATGGTTATTGGCGCACCTAAGTTTATTCTTGCGCCGCTGTTTATGGAGTAGGCCGGCTGTACCGTTAAGGTAACGGGGTTTATGATAAGGTATAAATCAACCCAGTTGGCATTCAGAATAGATGCCCAGTAAATAAAAGAACTGGCAACCACATCGTTTTGCTCTTTTACGATCTGAATACCGCCGAAACCGCCGTTGGCTGCGGTTACAATTTTAATGTAATTGCTTTGGTTTCCGGTTCCTATAAAAACCCCCATTGACTGGTTATTGGCAGGGGTAAAACCGGCAAAAGGCGATTTAATTCGGGAGTGCAGGCAATATGGCACCGTGGATCCCTGTACATTTACCCCTGTTTGAAATGCATATTGCTGTGTGTTTCCAATGCCCAAAGCATCACCTTCGGGCACATTGTCAATGGTTAGCACACCGGCAGCGCCACCAATGGTCATTTGGTCAATATTAAACTGGTTCAGGTAATTGGTGGTTCCGTTAGTCATTAATCCGGTAAAACCGGTATTGTAAATGCCTCCGGGCGTTGAACCATCGTTATCCCATGTTATAGAAAATGGCATAACATGGTTAATGCCATTGGTATTATCTGTGGCAAAAGCATCGGTAAGGTCGGGTATGCCGTCGTTATCATCATCGGTATCAACCAAATCAGATACCATGTCGTTGTCGTTATCACGCGGTTTGCTGGCAGCCGAGCAGGGATTGGTTCCGTTGAGTTGCTCATCGGTATTGGAGTAACCATCGTTGTCGGCATCGCCGGTAGCGGGCAGGTTGTTGGGGTCGCATGAACCGGTTGAAGAGCCGCCATAATCATTCGGTTCAAAAATGTAAATGGGGTCGTTACCAAAAACATTGGCAGTCCAAACTGTGCCCGGAAAGGGTCCTGCATCGCCCTGTGCCACAACATCAAGGGGCAAACTGGTGAGTCCCGAAAAAAGTTCGGTAGCCCCGCCGGGAACAACTGCGGTGCCGGCTGCATTGAGTTGTATGCGGTACACTTTGTTGTTCCATGATACTGCCAACAGGTTATTTTTAAGGTTGTTGCCAAAGTTGGAGGCGGTGTACTCCGTTAGTCCGTTGGTAGAGGCCGGTATGGTAATCAAAGAACCATCGGCAGTGCCCGGGTAGAGGTAATTGCATTCGGCGGGGTTTTCCATTCCTGCCGGAACGGGTGTTTGCGGATTGGTTACATTAAAGGTATTGTTGCGGTTGGCGCGGGTTAAATTGGGGTGTCCGGCGTAAAAACCCTGCTGTGGTATGAGGTGAAGCTGGTCGGGTTGCGAGGTACCGGGTTCAGATACGGCATAGATGCAGGAAGCTGGCGGGCCGCCCCAGCCGCTGTTGGGTCCATTGTCAAAAGTGTACATTTTACCCGAAGCAGTAACTACTAAATCGTAAGGATTGCGGTATCCGGAGGAGTAAATTTGTACGGGCCCGTTGGGCACCAGCATTGCCTGGTTTTTACCGTCGTTTCCGCCAAAAGGATCGTTGGGGTCGGTAAAGCCTGCGGTGGTGCCGGTGTTGGCGCGGTCTTCGTCATCAAGGGTGGGTAAATCGTAAGTAGCATTCCCAATAGCAGCCAAATTGACCGCCAAAATTGCAGCCGAGTAGGCATACTCCGGGTGAAAACTGAAATTTGCCGACAATGCGCCCATATTGGTATGCCCGCCCTGTGCTATATATAAGGTATTGGTGGCAGTGTTCAGCTGCATACCATTTGAACCGTGATTTTCTTCTGAGCGCGGCAGTCCTCGCACCAAATCGGTTTTTACCCACTGTGTGCCCGTCCAGTTCAACCTCGACAAAATGCCCGAATTGGTATCGAGGTTGCTGTCTTCGCCTGTGGGACCCGCACCTATGCGGGGGTCGCTGGAACAAATATAAATTACCGGCGATTGTGCTGTGCCGGTTACCAAAATACCGGTAACCTGCCTGCCCCAAACCGAACTGTTGAGCGTTCCGTCGTCGTTGCGGTTGGGCATTTGGGCTATTACATCAATTTGCTGTGAGGCGGTAATTTGGTAATTGTTGGCGGCTACCCGCTGTACGGTAAAAATTTTTATTACCCCATTCTGTTGTGCCACATATAGCCGTCCATCGGGTCCAAATTGCAGGGAGGTGGGGTTATTCAGCCCTGTTCCGGCTAAAGAACTCATGCCAAAACCTACCGATTGTGCCTGTGCATAGTCAAGAACTGATAATAATAAAAAGAGAATAAAACAAGCCGAAATCTTTGTAAATACTTTTAAATAAAGACTTACAGCATCTGGTAAACTCACTTTCCAGTTTGTTTCGGGTGCAAACTCCGTAAAAACAGAGTCCGGTTTTTGTTGTTTGGGTTTTAAGCGTAACATTTGAGCGGTTTTTTTCGTAGTTAATTAACGCTACAAAAATAAACACTTTCTGACAATTGCATGACACACTCCTGAACATTTTGCAAATTCTTGCATAAATCATTCAAAAACAAACATAATAATATGTTTGATAGAAGATAGTGAAATTTATACATCATCAACATTTAGGGTTTTTTAAACAATTCATTAAATATTTTATAATATATAATAATAACATAAACAATAATTTACAAATCTACTATAGTTTAAATTATTTTCACTCTCGCCTTATGTCTTTTCTGATATTTTCTTGCAAAATTTACTTTTGAAGCCGAAAGCAAAAAAGCATAAACGAGTTTTGCATTAGAAAAATTAACTACAACATACTGCTGCCCGATAAAGCCTGTTATACGGATAGGGGCATTTATTTAAAAGATTCCCCAAAACCGGTGGTTCTACATTTTACCTCCCACTTGCAGGAGGTGTTTGTGTTTGGTTTATACCCTTGGCTAACTAATGTTGAAGCAGCGCTCGGCAATATGCCATGTTGGAAGGCAAGTTTGCGTTTTTCAACTTGCAGGGTGCTTTTAGCATGTAGATGGGGTCAAAATTGCGACAATGGGTAAAATATTGGCAAAAAAGCTCTATTTTTGCAGCACTATGAATAATATTAGAAATTTTTGCATCATAGCACACATTGATCACGGTAAAAGTACCCTGGCCGATCGGCTCCTGGAAATAACCAAAACCATTCCCGAAAGGCGAATGCAGGCGCAACTGCTTGACAACATGGATTTGGAACGCGAGCGGGGCATTACTATAAAAAGCCACGCCATACAAATGAACTATACCCATTCCGATAACGGCAAGTATGTACTCAACCTTATTGATACCCCCGGCCACGTAGATTTTTCCTACGAAGTTTCGCGCTCTATTGCAGCCTGCGAGGGGGCTTTGCTGCTGGTAGATGCCACACAGGGCATACAGGCCCAAACTATTTCGAACCTTTATCTGGCAATTGAGCACAATCTGGAAATCATTCCCATTATCAACAAAATTGATATGGAAGGAGCCATGATTGAGGAAACAGCCGACCAGATTACCGATTTAATAGGCTGCAAACGCGAAGAAATTCTGGAAGCAAGCGGTAAAGCTGGCATTGGCATTCAGTCCATTTTAGATGCCATTATCAGCAGAATTCCGCCCCCCAAGGGCAACCCCGATGCACAGTTGCAAGCCCTAATTTTCGACTCGGTGTTTAATTCTTACCGTGGGGTAATTGCCTATTTCCGTATTATGAACGGCACACTTCACGCCAACGAAAAGGTGAAGTTTGTAAACACCGGCAAAGATTATATTGCCGATGAAATTGGCATTTTGCGCCTCGATATGGAACCCAGACAGGTTTTGGAAGCCGGAGACGTGGGGTATATTATTACCGGCATTAAAAAATCTACCGAAATTAAAGTGGGAGATACCATTACCGCCGTTGTCAACCCTTGCACAGAGTCTATTCATGGGTTTGAAGATGTAAAACCAATGGTTTTTGCCGGTATTTACCCTATTGATGCCGAAGATTACGAAACCCTGCGCGACTCTCTGGAAAAACTGCAACTCAATGATGCAGCGCTGGTTTTTGAACCCGAAACCTCGCTGGCATTG
This sequence comes from Sphingobacteriales bacterium TSM_CSS, assembly GCA_002212985.1. Taxonomy (GTDB): domain Bacteria; phylum Bacteroidota; class Bacteroidia; order Chitinophagales; family UBA2359; genus UBA2359. The sequence goes on along the minus strand of NBMY01000117.1, from coordinate 8,950 downwards.
GGTTTTGGTTTCCGATGCGGGTTTTTAGGCATGCTGCACCTTGAAATTGTGCAGGAACGCCTGAACCGCGAGTTTGACATGGGCGTAATTACCACCGTACCAAACGTTTCGTACTACGCCTATACCAAAGGAAAAAAAGCAGAAAAAATATTGGTAAACAACCCCGCCGACCTGCCCGATGTTGCCATTCTGGATTACGTGGAAGAACCCTATATTTCGGCACAAATTATTACCAAACCCGAATACATTGGCGCTATTATGAAACTATGCCTCGATGAAAAACGAGGAACGCTTAAAAACCAAATGTACCTAACTACCACCCGTGTGGAACTAACCTATGAAATGCCATTGGGTGAAATAGTTTTCGACTTTTACGACAAACTCAAAACCGTGTCGAGAGGGTATGCCTCTTTTGATTACCATATATCGGGCTACCAACAATCTGATCTGGTAAAATTGGATATTTTACTCAACGGCGACCGTGTAGATGCCCTCACCGCTCTGATTCATCGCACCAAAGCCTATGAGTTTGGGCGCAAAATGTGTGCTAAACTAAAAGAACTGCTGCCAAGACAACAGTTTGTAATAGCCATACAGGCCGCTATTGGCGCCAAAATTATTGCCCGCGAAACCATTAGCGCCCTTCGCAAAGATGTAACAGCCAAATGCTACGGCGGCGACATTACCCGCAAACGCAAATTGCTCGAAAAACAGAAAGAAGGTAAAAAGAGAATGCGCCAGATTGGCTCGGTAGATGTTCCGCAGGAGGCATTTCTGGCGGTTCTTAAACTCAACGATTAACCCGAAGCCGCCCTGCCAAATGCCAACACCCGAAGTCATAGACAGCGTGCGCCTGCATTTTAGTCCGCAAAGTTTGTGGATACTCAACTTTTGCCTTGGATTTATTATATTTGGCGTAGCGCTGGAATTAAAACTCCGGCATTTCAGAATGGTCATGTCTAACCCCAAAACGGCAGCCGTAGCCCTCACCGCCCAACTGTTGCTGATGCCACTGATTACCCTTGGACTAATTTACCTGTTTCGGCCCATGCCCAGCATGGCGTTGGGCATGATGCTGGTGGTTGCCTGCCCCAGCGGTAGTGTAGCCAATTTCATTTCGCTCAATTCAAAGGCCAATGCAGCGTTATCGGTAAGTCTTACCGCCACGTTTACCATGTTGGCTCCGCTTATTACCCCGGCTGTATTTGGTTTTTGGGGCAACCTGTACCCGCCTGCTGCCCAGCTTATGCGCACCATTAGTGTAAGTTTGCCTCAAATGTTTGCCACCGTATTGCTGGTTTTGGGAATTCCGCTACTTTTAGGGCTGTATGTTTCCGAAAAACACAGCCAACTGGCAGCACGCATTGCGCCCTCGGTTCATAAAGTATCGCTTTTCATTTTTATTGTGGTAATTATAGCAGCCCTTGTTTCCAATTTCCAGTATTTTCTTGCCTATATACACATGGTGGCACTGCTGGTATTGTTGCACAACGGACTGGGTTTTGGCGGCGGCTACCTATTTGCCAAACTGCTGGGGTTAAAAGAATACGATGCCCGTACCATTTCCATTGAAACCGGCATTCATAACACCGGCTTGGGGTTAATGCTCATTTTTACCTTTTTTGGTGGCTTGGGCGGCATGGCCATATTGGCTGCATGGTGGGGTATTTGGGATATGTTGGCTGGGCTTGCACTTTCGCAATACTGGGCAAAACGGCCGCCAAAATAAACCATTTGTAATTTTTTTCCGAAATTTGTATCGCAATTAACCACTACAACCAAAGGTAAATATGGTTAAATTTATTGTAGGCATATCGGCTGTTTTTTTGTTGTTGCTCATCGGAGCCTATTTTTTACCCTCCGAATTTTCTGTACAGCGCTCACAAACCATTAATGCCGGGCATGGAACCCTGTATGCATGGGTAAACAACCTCAAAAAGTGGAACGAATGGACAGCCTGGAATAACCAAAAAGACCCCACTTTGCAGGTTACTTTTGGTGCGGTTACAGAAGGAAAAGGCGCTACTCAAGTATGGAACGGCAAAGAAATGGGCAACGGCAAATTAACCATTACCGAAAGCTACCCGTTGGAAGGCATTAAATATGAAATGCTGATGAATAACCAGTTTCGGCTAAACGGGCAAATACGATTTACCCCCGATTTGGAAGCCAACCGCACACAGGTAGAATGGATAACTTCTGGCAGTATGGGCAACAACCCTGTTTTCAGGTATTTCAGACCCTTTTTAGATAAATGGATTGGCACAGACCTGGAAGAAGGATTGCAAAAGCTTAAATTGCTGGCAGAAACAGCCCCCACTCAAAACCCCGACTCTGTTTTACAGGCTCCCCCAACCATGCCGCCGGCAACGGGCAAATAAACAAAACTATACCCGCCTGCAACGAAATGCCCGGTAACAGCGTTATTTATCGGGCTAAGTAAAACCAGAATAACTGGCGCATTTCCCTAAAATTAAACCAATGTTGTTAAACCAATTTTGTTTTTTCAAATCTTTAATAAAAAAACAACCCGGTTATATGCAGTTGAACAAATTGTTTTTGCGCACCTTGCTGTACGGCGCATCCTTGTTCTTGTTTGTTGTGCCCGGCTTTGCCAAAGAGGGCTACAATATTAAGGTAAAGGTAAAAGGCTTTGCCGACACCACCTGTTATCTGGCTTACTACTACGGAAGCCGAATTCTGGTAAGCGACACTTTTAACATTGACGCAAAAGGCGTAGTGCAATTTAAAGGAAACGAAAAACTACCCGGCGGCATTTACCTGGCTGTTTTCCCCGGAAGCAAATACTTTGAAATGCTGGTGAATACCGATAATCAGGAGTTTGCCTTGGAAACCGATACCGCCGATTTTGTAAACAGCATGAAAGTTACCGGCTCGCCCGATAACAAATTGTTTAACGATTACCAGCGCTACCTGGGAAAAAAACAAAAGGTCATTGCTGAACTTAAAAAACAAAAAGACGCCACCCAAAACGAAGACTCCATTGCCCTCATAGATGAAAGCATTGACGCAGTAGAAAAAGATATTAAAACTTACCGCGAAACATTAACCAAAGAAAACCCCAACGCTTTTCTGTCTGCCATCATTCAAGCCATGTGGGAACCCGAAATACCCGAAATACCCAAAAACGAAAAAGGCGACCCTGCCGACCCGCAGTTTGCCTACAAATACTTTAAATCGCACTATTGGGATAAATATGATTTTTCCGACGGACGACTGGTGCGAACTCCTATTTTTAATAACAAAATTACCTACTATCTCGATAACCTTACCCTTAAACTGCCCGACTCAATTAATGTATCGGCCGATTTTATTATTGACAAGGCTAAAGCCAACCCCGATGCCTTCCGGTTTGCCCTTTCTCAAATTACCTATAACTACGAAACCTCCAAAATTATGGGCATGGATGCCGTTTTTGTTCATCTGGCACAAAAATACTATCTCACCGGTTTTGCAACTTGGATGGATTCTACCAATATGGCCAAAATGACCGAAAGGGTTAACCGCCTAAAGTATAATCTGGTAGGACTGAAAGCCCCCGAACTGCTCATGCCCGATTTAGACAACAACAACGTTTCCCTGCACGCAATTAAGAGCGATTTTGTGGTAATGGTATTTTGGGATTACAACTGCGGGCACTGTAAAAAAGAAATGCCCGATTTTGTTGCACTGTACGAAAAGTACAAAGACAAAGGCGTTACCATTTTAGGCGTTTGTACTCGGGTGGAACTGGATGAAATTAAAAAGTTTGTCGTTGAATATAAATTGCCATGGACCAACCTTTGGGACCCGTACAACCGAACCAAATTCCGCGATTTATACGATATTTACAGCACTCCTACTATTTATGTGCTGGACAAAGACAAAAAAATTATTGCCAAACGCCTCGACCCTAAACAGGTAGATGAAATGCTGGATAACCTCATTAACAAAAAGCAAGCCCCAACCATGAATGTGGGCGACGACCGGTAAACAACGTCTGTTCTTATGATTGTATTATCTGCTGCTTACCCTGCCCCGACACATAAGGGCGCGTGGGTAGTTAAAGTGCAATCTGTTTTTCCTGCATCAAGCCAAACCGTATGGCAAAAACTGCTACAACCCGCCACCCTTCAGTTTATTGCCAGCCCTCTGTTGAAGTTTACGCCTCAAGGACGTGCTACTCTGCCCAACAATTGGCAGGAGGGTACTACCATAATGCTGCGTTTATACGCATTTGGAATATTACCGCTTGGCAAACACAGTATTACCATAACGCATATAGACCCGCAAAACCAAACCCTGCAAACTACCGAAAGCAGCGCCATGGCATCTGTATGGCAGCACCGCATTACCCTGCAAACCCAACAGCCCGGCCAAACCCTCTATACCGATGAAATCCTCATGTATAGCGGCTACCTTACACGTATGATGGCAAGGTGGGCTTTATGGTTTTACCGCCACAGGCAAAAAAGATGGTTGAAATTATTGCCAACAACCTGAAAGCAGCAATTTTTGGCACAAAACATGTTAATATTGGGGTAATTATTGTGTGCTAACTTATTTTATTTTATATTCGGGGGAAATTTAGCACCGCTAAACAGTACACTTAAATACTACAATCGTATGATTTACGATATTTTCATCTATTTGGTCATGCAGTTTTTCATCATTCTGCTGGTAGTTATTTATTATAGAGTAAAAACCAATGCACTGAGCGATGCCCTTAAAAAACAAACCGAAAAACTGGAGCAGACCAGCATTAAACTAAACCGCACCATTGAGCAGCGCAAATTTCTTGAAAACGACAGAAACACCATTCAGGAAGATGCCAGTAAGCAACGTAAAAATGCCGAACAACTGCAATTGCAGCTAAAACAATCTGTCACCAATTCAGAAGAGCAGGAGGCGCGCATTCAGTTTTTGGAAACCTACCGCACCCAATCTAACGAACTGGCAGAGCAGTTGCACCAAATGCAGTTGATGCTGAGTAAAACAAATAGTTTGTTGCAGGTGGCAGAAAATGACAAAAAAGCATTGGAAAACCGGTTGCAGGAAATAACCCGGCAAAATGAAAGCCTTAAAGCCGATTATGTACAACTTAGCCAGATTAAACGCCAATATGAACAACTGCTGCCCAAATCGGAAGATATGGAAGCCAATCTGGTACAACTGCATAGCACCAACGAAGCGCTGGAAGCAGAAAAAAAACAATTAGGCAAACAAATTCTGGAGCAGAAACTCACCATAGGCAATCTTGAAAAACAGGTAGGCCAACTCGATACGGTAACAAAAAAACATACCGAATCGCAAAACATGCTTGCCATGCTGCAAAATGAATACAACCAATTAAAACAAAAGTATGAGTTGCTCAAGGAAGCCAACAAATACCTGCAGGTGCAAATTGCCGAAATAAAAGAACTGAACGCCTCCTACAAAAAAACCATTGCCGTAATGGAAAACGGTAAATACACCACTAATAAAGTGTAAATGCTTTTATCAAAATATTGCCGGTATAAGCGCTCCTGCTTCTAATCTGCTGCCCAAACATGAAACCCCCTCCCCTAACCCGACTTAATTTTTTCAGGAATGTTGCAGGTGCAATATGGTATTTGCCCGTTAAGCGTAGTGCCTTTGCGTAAAGAACCCTCCCATAAAAGCGAAATGATAAGCCAACTGCTTTTTGGCGAAACTTTTGCTGTACTTAAACAGCAACCACAATGGCTTGAGGTTAAATGTACCCACGATGCCTATATTGGATGGCTCGATGAAAAACAATGCCTGCCGCTGCCGGACAGAGAATATGACCGGCTGCTGTTAAGCCCCCGCGCCTATGCCGCCGAACCGGTGCAGGAAATGGTGTTCCGGTCGGTACATTTTCCACTGCTGTGGGGCAGTACCCTGCCGGCATGCAGCAATAAAGAAGGGCATATTCACCACCTGCCCTACCGCTGCTATGGCGAGGTAGTCAGCGCCAGCGCCGATACAGCTCAATCTGCACAACTGCTCGATTATGCCAGAACTTTTTTACATGCCCCTTACCTGTGGGGCGGGCGCACCTTATTCGGCATTGACTGTTCGGGGTTTACCCAACTTGTTTTTAAAGTGTGCAACATACCCTTGCAGCGCGATGCCTATCAACAGGCGCAACAGGGTAAATTAGTATTGGATTTTGCCGCCGTGCTACCTGCCGACCTGCTTTTTTTCAACAATGCCGACGGAAAAATTACCCATGTGGGCATAGCACTCGGCAATGGTAAAATTATCCATGCTTCGGGTTGTGTGCGCATTGACCTGCTTCGGGAACAAGGCATTTTTCATGCCGAAACCGGCATGCTAACCCATCAGCTTAAACTCATTAAACGGTTAGTACCCGAAACCCCTGCCCGCACCGTTAAAGATTTTAGCCGACCGGCACTTTAACTACTTTTTTATCTTTAACATTAAATTTATGTTGCTATATTTGCAAAACAGATGACCAACCGCCACCCTGTATGCTGCAGCAACTTGACCTTAGCCCCGAATTTACCCATACCCTTAAACTGCTGGAAGACCCCGCCGGGCACCACATTTTCCTCACCGGCCGCGCCGGAACAGGTAAATCTACCTTATTGCAACATTTCAGGGAAGTAACCCAAAAAAAAATTGCCGTGCTGGCTCCCACGGGGCTGGCTGCCCTTAATGTGCGCGGGCAAACCATTCACTCTTTCTTCGGGTTCCCGCCGCACCCGTTTCACAACGACCACATAAAAAAACGTCGCAATAACCAAATTTACCAAAACCTCGATGCCATTGTCATTGACGAAGTATCTATGGTAAGAGCCGATATTTTAGATGCCATTGACTACTTTATGCGCATCAACGGACGCGAGCGAAGCCTGCCTTTTGGCGGTGTACAAATGATTTTTATTGGCGATCTGTTTCAACTGCCGCCGGTCATTTCTTCGGAAATAGAAAAGCAAATGTTCAATTTTTTATACGATACGCCTTATTTTTTCAGCGCTCATGTTTTACGCAAATTGCCGCTGCACTACATTGAACTGAAAAAGGTGTACCGGCAAAAAGACCGCTATTTTCTTGATTTGCTCGACGCTATACGTACCAAAACTATTGACGACGAAACACTGAAACACCTCAATACCCGGTGCCAGCTGTCTAACAACCCCCTGCCCGCCAACAAAGATTTGTACATAACACTTACCAGCACCAACTATATAGCGCAAAGCATTAACAACCGCGAACTTGATAAACTCAGCACTCCTGCCTATACCTTTGCCGCCGATATTGTAGGCAATTTTGATGAACACAGTATGCCCAACGATAAAACCCTCACCCTTAAAGAAGGTGCACAGGTAATGTTTGTGCGAAACGACCAATGGTACCGATGGGTAAACGGTACGCTTGGCGTTATTTCTTACATTGATGATGAAACCATTTGCGTTTCGGTTAACAACGGCAGTGGCGAAGCCATATATGCACTTGAAAAAAGTACATGGGAAATACTTCGCTACCAATACAACCCCGAAGAAAATAAGATTACCACCGAAGTAATTGGCAGTTTCAACCAATTTCCCATAAAATTAGCATGGGCTATTACCATTCACAAAAGCCAGGGCAAAACCTTTAACCATGTACTTATTGACATTGGTAAAGGCGCTTTTGCACCCGGTCAGGTATATGTTGCCCTCAGCCGCTGCACCACTTTAGAGGGTATTGTTTTAAAAAACCCCATACGCTACCGCGATATTATTGTTGATGAGCGAATTTTGAGCTTTGCCGGCAACGCTGGGTTATATAACCTTACTTAATATTGCCTACCTGCGTATAAGCCCAATGAGAAACAGCAGTACCAATGCCCGTATTACACCTTCAATAATGTATCCAATGGTGCTTTGCTTTCGCCAGGCCATGCCTCGTGAGTTGGGTAAATAGTTTAAGGCTAAGCCTTGTAAAGATAGGCTTTTCATGAGGTTAAGCCTCGGGCAAGCGGGGTTTCATTGTTGGTGCTGCGCACCCAACGAAACCTTAGTTGTTAGGCGTAGCTTATTCTTGTTTCAGTTTAATTTTGTCCTTTAAATAGTCTGGCAAGGTCTTTAATGAATTTTCTAACTGTTTAATATTTTCATTTTGTTCGTCTTTATTGTCTAAATAGTTATTGTAACTAACGAATAAAAAATATGCTAAAATTCTATTATAATTATCAAGTTCTTTGTCTTCAACCATTGACAAAATCTGAGTTTTAAAGTCTTCTTTATTTTTAGATTCTGAAATTGCTCTTCCAAGTCTTTCTATACTTCCATCGTAATGATTTTTCGCTGGATTTTCAACGCTTAAAGAAATTCCAATTAATAAATCAAGTACATTTATATCTAATTCTTCAAGCTCTTTTATGTATGTTTTTCGTTGTGCATAAGCGTAGCTTCCGTCTGACATTCTATCAAACCTATCATTCATAATGTCTAAATGTGATTTTAAGAAAACTTCCCAATTTGTAACTTCTGCTGAAAGCATTGCAATATATATGGCGTGTTCCCTTGGTCTACTGTCATGACTACAACTTCCAACAACTTTTGTTGAACGCATTTCATCAAGTAATTTTTCTTGTTCTATTAGAGTAAGTGATTGCCAATTTTCAGGCATATCAACCCAACCTTCTTCTACATTATCTTTAAATTTAGTTGCAACTGTATCTATGAGGCAGTCAGAATAACCAATTTGTCTGTTATACTTCAAATTAAGTGGTATAGTTTTAAATTCCTCTGGAAAATAGAATGCATCTATTGATTCCTTTGAATATTGCGACTTCTTATTGTAAAAAAATAGCCAAGTGTTCTTTAAGGGTTTATTAGACTTGCGACAACAGGAAAGTCTTAAAATACAAGGGTTTGCGAAAATACAGTAATTTTGCGAAAAAACTGCGAAATGGAAACTATATACAGCAATATAAAAA
>NBMY01000038.1 GCA_002212985.1 Sphingobacteriales bacterium TSM_CSS | reverse complement strand
CTTTTTTTATATCGGGCGGCTACTATGGCAGCAAAACCATTGTAAAGGCCAATATACTGTGGGGGCACGAAATTACCTACCAGGCATGGGGCGGCGTACCGCAATACCTGCTGCAAACCCAACGCACCTACAACGCCTATACCTATGAAAATCAGGTAGATAACTACCGGCAGCGCCATTACCAACTGCATTTTTCGCAGCAATTACACCGAAAATGGCAACTGAACGCCGCCCTGCATTATACCCAAGGGGCAGGCTACTACGAAGAATACCAACCCCTGCAAAACTTATCCGATTACGGGCTGCAAAACCAGGGGCTGTACCAAATAACGGTAAACGGCCCCGATACGCTGTATGTGCCCGTTACCCAAACCGACCTGATACGGCGAAAATGGTTGGACAATGATTTTTACGGCACCATTTTTACCCTTAACTACAACAGCGGAAAAAAAATACATACCACCATTGGCGGCGGCATTAACCGCTACAACGGGCTGCACTTCGGCGAGGTAATTTGGGCGCAATATGCCGCAAACGGCAATATTAACCACCGGTATTATGAAAGCAACGGATATAAAACCGATGCCAACCTGTTTGTTAAAACCGAATATCAAATTAACAACCGGTTTGGCTTGTTTACCGATGTGCAGTACCGCCGCATTGACTATAAAATTAACGGAACCGATGAGGTGAAAGGCAGTATATATTTTAATTTGAATTACAATTTTGTAAACCCCAAAGCGGGTGTTACCTGCAATGTTTCGTCAAACCAGCAGGTGTATGCCTCTTTTGGCATGGCACACCGCGAGCCTACCCGAAACAACCTGATTGATAACGATACCCTGCCGCTGCCCGAACGTTTGAGCAATATAGAAGCCGGTTACCGCTTTACCCTTAGCCGGTTAAACTTAAATGTAAATTACTATTACATGCGTTATAAAAACCAGTTGGTGCTTACCGGCAACCTGAACAATGTAGGGTACCCCGTTCAGCAAAATGTGCCGCACAGCTACCGAACCGGTTTTGAAATAAGCGCCATGGTTAAAGCTTGCAGCAAATTAGACATACAGGCCAACATGACCTCTTCTATTAACAAAATAGACAATTTTACCCAATTTACCGGCGTATTTGATGCCAACTATAACTACCTTCGCGATACTGCCCTGGTATATAACCATACCGATATTTCTTTTTCGCCCGATGTAATTGCCGCTACTGCGGTTACCTACCGCCCGTTTAAGTGGGCATCGGCGGCGTTTATGGCAAATTATGTGAGCAGGCAGTTTTTAGATAATACCGGCAGTTTGGAGCGCTCACTCCGTCCTTACTTTACCGGCAACCTGCTGCTTACCGGAAGCATACAGCCTAAATGGGCTAAAAACATAGAACTGAGCCTGTTGGTAAACAACCTGTTTAACCGCCTCTATGAATCGAACGGGTGGACTTACTTTTTGCTCCTGGAACAGGAAGGTGCTATTGCGCCCGAAAATTACAACAACTATTATCCGCAGGCGGGCATAAACCTGTTGGCCGGGCTTAAGGTGCAGTGGTAAAACATCCGCTTTGTTTTTACCTGTCAAAACCGGTAATCGGCTAACTGTTGGGTTGCCTTTTTTACTTTTATGCATCGGAAAATTGGCAACACTTCCTAAGGAAGGTGTTTCCGTAATATGGTTGCGGTCTTTCTTTGCCTTCCTCGGTTAACCGCTTCCATTGGGCAAGGTTACAAGCAAAAGACTAAGATTACAGGTAGATCCAAAGTAGTTTGGGCAAAAGATTGGGTAAATAATTGCCGGCTGTGCAGTTCCCTTTACCCATTAAACAGCGCACGTTATTACAACCGGAGACCTCAAAATAAATTTATTTGTTTACCCGGCGGCAACAACCTGAAACTCTGCCGGTGATGCCGGCAAGACCCATATTGTGCAATGGCTTTGCGGTGTTCCGGAGTGGGGTAGCCCTTGTTATGTTGCCAACCGTAATGCGGAAACTCGAGGTGCAACTGATGCATATAGTCATCGCGGCCGGTTTTTGCAAGAATAGAAGCTGCCGAAACAGAGGCATACAGCGCATCGCCGCCAATAACACATCGGTGGGGCAGTTTTTTGTAGGGCTTAAACCGGTTGCCGTCAACTATAAGTAATTCGGGTTGCGGCTGCAATTGTTCCACAGCGCGGTGCATAGCTACAAAAGAAGCATTTAAAATATTTATCTCATCAATTTCGGCAGCCGAAACCATACCAACAGCCCATGCTACCGCTTCCTGTTCAATAATCATGCGGGCTTCAAACCGCTGTTTTTCACTCAACAGCTTGGAGTCATTCACCCATTCGGGTTTAAAATGCACAGGTAATATTACCGCAGCCGCAAATACAGGACCCGCTAAGCACCCCCGTCCGGCTTCATCGCAACCGGCCTCCAAAAATTGCTCTTGAAAATAAAGAGTAACCAAATTGCATATATAATTGATTGATTAAAAAATATTTGTGACAATCCTTTGCCCTTTGCTCCCCCACTCTGCCTACTGCTTATCTGCCCATATGAATCATGAGTACCGAAATATCAGATGGCGAAACCCCGCTTATGCGGCTTGCCTGCCCCAGAGTAAGCGGCTTTATTTTATTGAGCTTTTCACGCGCCTCCGATGACAAGGCCACTAATATGCTGTAATCAAATTCGGGGCTTAGTTTTATTGATTCAAGGCGGCTCATCTTTTCGGCTACTTCCTTTTCCTTACTAATATAGCTTTCGTACTTGGCATTAATTTCGGCCTGCTCAATGGCTTCTGTATGGTATTGTTCTAATAATGTGGCTACCTTTGGCACGGTTTGCAAATCTTTCATGGTAAGTTGCGGGCGCAGCAACAAACTCAGCAGTTTTACCCGTTGCTTTATGGGCGGCGTACCTTTTGCCTCCAGCAATCCGTTTACCTCTTCAGGGTGTACAGAAATGCCGGCAAATTCTTCCAACAGTGCTTCTGCCTGTGCTTTTTTATGCAACATGCGGTTATAGCGTTCTTCGCTTGCCAAACCAAGCCGGTAGCCTATAGGAGTAAGCCGTATATCGGCATTGTCTTGCCGTAGCAGAATTCGGTATTCGGCACGCGAGGTAAACATGCGGTAAGGCTCTTCGGTTCCCTTGTTAATGAGGTCGTCAATCAGCACCCCAATATAGGCTTCATCGCGGCTAAGCACAATGGGGTCAAGATTGTTTACCTTTTGATGTGCATTTATGCCTGCCATCAATCCCTGGCACGCTGCTTCTTCATAGCCGGTCGTGCCGTTAATTTGTCCGGCAAAAAACAGGTTATTTACCAATTTAGTTTCCAAAGTATGCTTTAACTGCACCGGCGGGAAATAATCATATTCTATGGCATAACCCGGTCTGAACATTTTGGCATTTTCAAAACCCCGTATTTTACGCAATGCTTTGTACTGTACTTCATCGGGCAACGAAGTAGAAAATCCGTTTACGTAAATTTCAACGGTTTGCCATCCTTCGGGTTCTACAAATATCTGATGCCGCTCTCTTTCCGAAAAACGTTCAATCTTATCTTCTATAGACGGGCAATAGCGGGGTCCTATACCTTTAATGCGTCCGCTAAACATGGGCGACTGGTCAAAACCGGTGCGCAAAATATCATGCACTTCTTCATTGGTATAGGTTATCCAGCAGCATCGTTGTTGGGTTAGTGGTGGTGTATCGGTATAAGAAAACTTACCCGGCGGCAAATCGCCTTCCTGCACTTCCATTTTCGAGTAATCGAGGCTGCGCCCGTCCACTCTTGGCGGTGTTCCTGTTTTCATGCGCCCTGCCTCAAAGCCTAATTCGGTAAGGCAGGCGGTTAACCCCGTAGCAGCCCGCTCTCCTGCCCTACCTCCACCAAAATTCTTTTCGCCAATATGAATCAAGCCGTTTAAAAATGTGCCGTTGGTAAGCACTACTGCCTTGCAGGGTATTTCAATACCCAAACTGGTTTGCACGGCCGCAACCCTGCCGCCTTTCACCACTACGCATGTTACCATATCTTGCCAAAAATCAAGATTAGGCGTTTGCTCCAACATGTACCGCCATTCTGCTGCAAACAACATGCGGTCGTTTTGTGCTCTTGGGCTCCACATAGCCGGACCCTTCGACAAATTCAGCATCCGAAACTGAATCATGGTTTTATCGGTAACAATTCCCGAATATCCGCCCAAGGCATCTATTTCGCGCACTATCTGTCCTTTTGCCACACCGCCCATTGCCGGATTGCACGACATTTGCCCTATTACCTGCATATTCATGGTAATGAGCAAAACCGATGATCCCAGATTTGCTGCTGCTGCCGCTGCCTCGCATCCGGCATGTCCGCCGCCTACTACTATAACATCGTACTCTTTAAACATTCTGTTTTATTTTCACTGCAAAGTTAGCGCATTCTACCCATTTTTTGCAGGATATTGACTTCATTATTGCCCGCAAGCACTTATTCCCCATAAATGTTCCACGTGAAACAACAATAAATGATTGTGCCCCCGAAACATGTAAAAACCCACACCCTGAATTAAAGGAATTGTTCCACGTGAAACAATAAACGCGAATTAAAAAACGAAGCAACTCATGTAAACAGCAATAAAAAACAATGTACAATGTTTCACGTGAAACATTATTGTTCACAAGAAAACGGAGCCAGCTCTTCAAGAGCAGAATTGACCAATTCGTCCCAAAATTGTTGCCGCTCATTATTCAAACCATGAAAAGTATCGTCATCATAAAACCGGTGGGCAAATTCCATTTTGTCATACAGGCTGTCAATCATTAATTGAATGCGCCGCTCAGGAATATAACAAGGGTTGCGAAGATCTGAAAAAAGTTTGCGCAATTTTCGGGCATGAAGTTCTGTAAGGTTGAAATGCAATTGCTCATGATGCAATAACCTTGTTGACCGTTTGTCGCGACTCCACGATTGGTCTTTCACAAAAACAGCCTTTACCGAATACTTAAACTGTCCAAAATTATCGCAGGCGTGCTTTTCCTGTAAATAAGTTGCCGAAACTGCTGAGTAACGGCTGTAAGGGTCTGGGTTGCGCCAAAAATCACTCCACGAAATTTGTTTTCTGTTACACCAGTCAATTTCCGATAAAAGCGTGCCGGGTGCAACAGCTATTGTTGTACAACACAAAAAAATAGCTATGAAAAAAAAACGCATCATTACAAGAAAGCATTACGTTCTAATAGTTGAAACACCTTTTGCCAACCAATCCAATTCCGGGCATTACCAATGGAGCGGGTAAAAGTTGTACCGGAAAAACGTACCTTTGCAGCACAAGTAAATAATAAGTATGGCAGCATATCGAAAACACATAGGGCTGTTGTTTGGTTCTTTCAACCCCGTTCATATCGGACATTTAATTATTGCCGAAACTATTGCCAACAGCAACGAAATTTCGGAGGTTTGGCTGATTGTATCGCCGCAAAACCCGCTAAAAGATAAAAAATCATTGCTTAACCAGTACGACCGCCTGCATCTGGTAACCTTGGCTACAGAAAACAATCCGTTGCTAAAAGCTTCAAACATTGAGTTTTCATTACCCAAACCTTCTTATACCATTAATACACTTACCTACCTGCAGGAAAAATATCCCGATTACGAGTTCTCGCTCATTGTGGGTGAAGACAATATGGAGCATTTTCATAAATGGCACAACTACGAAGCAATACTCAAATATTTTAACCTGCTGGTTTACCCCCGTCCAAATTACCCGGCAATCAAATACCTCGATCTAACAAATGTACAGCGGCTCAAAGTGCCGGTTCTTGAAATTTCTTCAACTCATATAAGGCAGTTGCTAAAAGAAGGGAAATCTATCAGATATCTGGTGCCCGATAAAGTGTATGACTACATCATGAGTACCAACTGGTGGCGCAAATAACCCTATGTAATAAAACCCTGCTACGGACTACTACGCTTCAATGCCATAGCCGCCGCCACCCGGTGTTTTAAGCACCAATTTATCTCCGGTCTGGGCATCATATGCATCGGTTCCTTGCAGAGTAATGATGGTTCCGCTTGCTTTGATGATATACTGCTCGCCACAAAGCCCGTTTCTGCCTCCGTAAAGCCCATAGGGTGGAATTGCCCGATGTTGAGTAAGTACCGAAACCTGTACCGGCTGTAAAAACTTCAAAATTCGCACCACGCCATTTCCGCCTGTATATTGACCGTTACCGCCCGAATGTTGGCGGATAGAAAACTCCTCCAACCGCACCGGATAGCGAAGTTCCAGAATTTCGGGGTCGGTAATTCGGGTATTGGTCATGTGGGTATGCACGGCCGATGCGCCATGGAAGCCATTGCCCGCACCACTGCCACCACAAACCGTTTCGTAATAACCAAAGTCGGAATTGCCAAACAACACATTGTTCATAGTTCCCTGACTGCAGGCGGCCAGATTGAGCGATTTTAGAAGCGTGTCGGTCATGCGTTGGCTGGTTTCGGTGTTGCCGCCCACAACTGCCGGACAATGAAGCGGGTCATCGGAAAAAACCGGATTTAAAATTGTTCCTTCGGGTATTTTAATCACAACAGGCTGCATCATGCCTTCGTTAAGCGGCACGTCTTCATTTAGAAGCAGACGCAAAACATACAATACCACACTGTGTACTATGGCGGGTGTAGCATTGAGGTTGCCGGCATGGGTGGCGCCGGTTCCGGTAAAATCAATAATGGCCTGCCCGTTGACTACCGAAACGGCAACGGCAAGCGGGGTGCCGTCATCTAACAATTCGGTGGCACTGTACAAGCCGTCCGGCAGTTGGAGCAATTTTGTTTTGATGAGCGCCGCTGAATATGCCGTTAATTGTTGCATGTAATGTCGAACCTGCCTAAGCCCGAAAGTTGACGCCAACCGTTGCAACAATCGCACGCCAAGCAGGTTTGCGGCAAGCGCTGCATGTAAATCGGCTAAGTTGTCTTGCAGGCAGCGGGTAGGGTAGGGTGCGGTTTGCAGCAGAGATGCTATGCCGCTCCAGTTGGGCACACCCTGCTCTACAAGATACATAGGCGGAATGAGCACTCCCTCCTGAGCTAAATTTTGTGCATCTGGCGGCATAGAGCCGGGGCGGGTGCCGCCAATTTCGGCATGATGGGCACGGTTTGCCACATACCCAATGAGTTTATTCCGAAAGTTATACACCGGTGTAACCAATGTTATATCGGGCAGGTGCGAGCCGCCATACGCCGGGTGATTGGTAACAACTGTATCGCCCGGCCGCATAGGCAGTTTTTTGAGCAAGGTACGTACACAAATACCTAAGCTGCCCAAATGTACCGGAATATGCGGCGCATTTACCACCAGATTAGCCTCCCGGTCAAGCAGGGCACAAGAAAAATCGAGGCGTTCTTTTATGTTTACAGACAATGATGTTCGCTGCATCAAATCTCCCATTTCGGTGGCAATGCTTTTAAATCGGTTGGTAAACAAGGTTAAATTTACGGCTTTGCTGCTGCTACCTATTGGTCTTTTCTCAGAATCCCTTGTTTTTAGGGCAATACCAATTCCGTGCCTGTCTATTTGCAAATGCCAGTGGGGGTGCAGGTAAAAAGTGCTGTGCCGGTACAACAACAAAGCCGGTCCCGAAATTTCTGTGCCGGGCACAAGCTGCTCATGGTTAAAAACGGGCGTATTATACCATGCCCCCTGCTCATAAACCGGCTGAAAGGAGTGAGGGCTTAAAGTTGCATTTTTTATACTTTTTCTTTGTAAGTTGCTGCTAATCAATGGTTTATACGATGCAATTGCTTTTACCGATTCTAATTCAATTGTTCTGCCTTCGGGGTAATAACCATACAATAAGCGGTACTGTTGCTCAAAAGCAGTTTTTACTCGGGGCAGTTCTTCTTCGGAAATTTCTATAGTGGCATCTTGCCCCTGCAGGCGCAGGAAAAACAGACAACGTACAGAAATGCCCGATTCATTACCCGAAATTTCGGATTGCAACAAATTTAGGGCTTGCAGCTTTTGTTTCCGGGCAATAAGAGATAGCTGGGGTTCTGTTTCGGCTAAGGGTTTCAGTATTTGCTGTTGTGACATTCTTTCAACAGCTGCCTGCCCAATACCGGCGGCGCTTAATATGCCTGCATGGGGCGATATGATAATGGCAGTCATTTGCAGCAGTTCTGCCACTGCACAAGCATGTTGCCCGGCAGCGCCGCCAAAAGCTACCAAAGCATACTGCTGCGGTTTATAGCCCTTTTGAACCGAAATACTGCGTATAGCATTTGCCATAAGTTCGTTGGCAATTTGTGCAAACCCTTGCAGCAACTCCACATCCGATGGCGTTTTGCCGGTGGCATCGGTTATTTGCCGGGCAATTTGGTTGAGCCGGAGGCGGGCTTCGCGGGGGTAAACGGGTATTTCAAAAGATGCGGGGCTAAGTTTTCCCAACAGCAGGTTTACATCGGTAATGGTAAAAGGGCCGCCGGCACCATAACAGGCTGGTCCGGGGTTTGCACCTGCGCTTTCGGGTCCGGTGGTTAAACTGTAACCGTTGAACCGGCAAACCGATCCACCGCCGGCTGCCACCGTTTCAATAGCTAAGGCAGCAGACAAAAGGTGTGCATTAGCCACATGATGTTCATATACATAATCGAAATGGTTATCGTAGCGGGCTACATCGGTGCTGGTTCCGCCCATGTCAAATGAGATGATGCGGTTATAGCCGGCCAGCATTCCGGTGTTGGCCGCGCCGTTTACCCCACCTGCCGGGCCGCTGAGGAGGCTGTCTTTTGGGGTAAAAAACAGGTGCTGTACTAAAGCGCCGGCTCCGGTTATTACATACAAACGGCTTTGGGCCGAAAGTTGCCGGTACACCGCGTTGAGGTATTGTTGTATAACCGGCGCCAAAGTAGCATTAACAATGGACGTATGCATTCGGGGTACAATTTTAATGAGCGGCGCCAGTTCCGATGAAACTGAAACATGTGTAAATCCCTGACTGAGAAGATATTGTGCAAGTATTTGTTCATGTTCCGGGTTACAATAGCTGTGCAGCAAGACTATGGCAGCATTGGTAATGCCCTGTGCCAGCGCTTTTTGCACCTGTTGGGTTAATTGGCTGCAATCTATGGGCTCAATAACCGTTCCGTTGGCATCAAGGCGTTCGGGCACTTCAATAACACATTTGTGCAGCGGTTGGGGCTTTTGAATATGGAGTTGAAACAGGTGGGGGCGCTGCTGGTTGCCAATTTGAGGCAGGTCTGCAAAACCTCGGGTAATAAACAGGGCTACCGGTGCGCCGCGGGCTTCGAGTAAGGCATTGGTTCCTTTGGTGGTGCCAAGGCGCATGATGAGCGGGGGAAGTGGCAGGTTCAGGGGCGTTTGGGTAGCGAGCCGTGCTGCAAGCACAGGCGCTTCCTCGCCAGAAAACAACTCAAAGCCCTGCCCGGCAACGGCATCAATTTCATTGGAAAGAAGCAGCCTCGACAAACGGGGTTGAAACGCCACCACCCGAACCGGTTGTTGATTGCCATGCAGCAACCTGAACCAATACCCCCGAAGCATGGCAGCAGAAAGTTGCCCCCAGTTATGCCCGATTTCAACTATGCGGGGTGCAAGAATATTTACGATACTGCCCCGCAAGGCGCTGCTGCTGAGCACTTTTACCTTTATTTCTTTGCCCTGCGGCGAAACAGCAAGGCAATCGGTAAAAGTGCCGCCGGTATCGGTAAAAATTTGCCATAAAGGTTGTTGCTGAGCCATATTTCTGAGCTGTTAAGAAAAACCAATCACCGGTCAAACAGTTGTAGCAAAGTTGTCATTACCCCCAAAACCAAGAGAAAGAGCAGTCTATTTCCAGGCAATTTCGCACCAAACCGGAAGGTGGTCGGATATGTGACGGGCTTCGGCCAGTGTTTTAAATTTGGGTACAAAATCAATAATGCCGCTTTTAAGGCTTACCAAGGTAGCAGTGCGGTAAAAAATATTGTCGTATTCTTCGGCCAAGTAGTTACCGTTGGCATCTTTTTTGGTTTTAAGGCTGGTTTTCTGGTTTACCAGCGCCGGTTTATAGCCTTTGCTTTTTAAGGCATCAAATGCAGGGTTGCTCTGCGAGAGGTTGAAATCTCCCATAATCATGAGGTTATCGGTAGGATACATAGAGTGAATTTCTGATAAGAGCAAAGCTTCTTTTGCGGGGTTTTTAGCGGTTGGCACAGCATGAAAGTTGGCCAGCAACAATTTTTTGCCTCCTACATCAAAACGGACCATAAAGGGTTCGCGGTCAAGATTTTTGTCAAGCCCTTTGCCGTTTACCAGCCACCCGTTGCCCAGCACTTTAATGTTTTGGGTTTTATACAAAAATACGTATTTTTCAGAACCTTCGCCGGAGGTTGGTTCGCTAACCACGTAATCCCATTTAGCGCCGCGGCGGTTCAGTTCTTCGTTCAGTTTAGCAATGGCACGCGGGCCGTTAAGAGTAGTAGATATTTCCTGCAGGGCTACCAAATCGTAGTTTTTAATGGTTTCTGCCGCAAAACGCACCTCGTCGTCATCTTTGCTTATGCCCATATTATAGAGGTTCCAGGTTACAATTTTTATGCTTTTTACGCTTACCGGCTGCGGGTTTTGGTTGGGTGGCGGTTGAGGGGCGGGCGAGGGGTTGGGAACAGGCGAGGGGGTAGGGGTATTATTGGCGCCGGGTGGTACGGTTTCGGTGATAATGGTTTTAAGCTCATTGCATTTTTCCATTATAAAATCCCATTGGGTAATAATGAAAATGGCAATGAAAACAATGGCAATGTAGGTAGAAAATTTTGAAAACGTTATGCTTCCGAATTTGCTTTTGCGCGACGTGGTTTTTCTTCTTTTAGTAGTGGTTTTAGCGGCCATAATGTTGGTTGTTTTGCTTTGAGAGGGGGGGAATTCGGAAAAAAACAGCGGTTACGGCGGATTGGGCAAATGGATTAAGGGTTTTTAAGTTTACCAACGGGCGTAAATTTTTCGAAAACACGGTCGGTATGCGGCGCATCGGGCAGTTCTGCGGTGAGGTCCTGGCCTGCCCAATGTTCATAATGATGCCCATTTAGCCAAAGGCGGCTGCCCGATACATCGTAAATAATTCCTTTGTAAGCTACCCAAACGGCTTCTTTATCCTGTCCGTTTCGCAGGGCCAGCTGAAACCGCGTATATTCGGGCAGGTTTTGCATATAGGGCAATAAAAAAGCAGGCGCCGCAATAGTTTTTTACCCGTTTTTCATTTAGTTGCCGGATAAAGAACATACGCGCGGGTATGGCCGGTATTCATAAAGCAGGAGCGCTCAAAACAAAACTAATCGGTAGAAGCACCTTTAAACTGGTGGTTTTTGTTTTTAAATAGCAGGTTAAAGGTGGTAAAAGAACCATAAATGCGGGTAATGTATTGCTGCAGGTTTACCTTTTCTTCGTCTGACAGTTTATTGGTGCCGTTTATTTGCTGCTCCATTACCCTTAAGCGGTCTCTTGCCATTACAATTTTATGAAAAAATGTTTCAATGGGAATTTCTTTAGACTGCAAACTGGTATCGGCAGGTTTTAAGATGAGGGTTCCGCCTTTCCACCTGTCGGCCAAATCTACGGTTTCCTGCAACCCGCCCCATTTTTCGAGCAGGTTGCTTAGCAGGCGTTCCACGTCGCGCAGGGTTAGGGCGTCTTTGGGTGGCTCAACGGCTTCAATTACTTCCATTTCGGCGGTAATGGGCAGTTCTACATTGCCATGTTGCATAAAGGTAACCTGATAGGTGGAGGGAGTAACTCTGGTAATTGCACCAATGCCATATTTGGCATGTTTTATGCGAGAACCGATACCGAGAATTGTTGCTGACATAAGGCTTTTATATTTTGCCGTAAAAATAAGAAGCCTTGTTAAAATATACCAAAATCTGGCAAACAAAAAAAGGGAGCCGGCAGCATTAATGCTGCTTGTTCCCTTTTTTGGTGGCAATTGCCTTGTTTATTTTTTCTTTTTGTCTTTTTTCTTTTCGCGCTTGCTTTTGTTTTTCAAGCGTTTCGACTTGGAATTTTCAATCAGCGTGTAGTCATAGCCCACCATGTAGTTATCTATTTGCTTGTCGAGCGAGTTTTCGGGAGAGGGCGATACAACCGGTGAGGGTTGTTGCGTTTGTGTGGTAGCGCCGGGTTGCGGGGGCGGTTGGGGCGCTGTGGTGCCGGGTTGTTTTGGCGGAACGGGCGGTTGGTTGCCCGTAGCAGCCGGTTGCGGGGTAGTGGTACCCGGGCGGTTGGTGGTAGTGGTTTTGGCCGGTTGGGTAGTGGTAGCGGTGGTATTGGAGAAGCGAGTATCGCCGGGCGTATAAACCTGCACGGTGCCGGTGCCCGAAGGCGTGTTTACCGAGGCATTTTTGACGTAGGTTTTATCGGAACCGGTCATAAAACCCGGCTGGTCGTAAATGGTTCCTTGTGTGTTTTGGGGTTGCGTATTGGTATAAACCGTTACCTGAGACGGCAAGGAATAGCTGGGCGGAGCGGTGTAAATAACCGTAGAGCCCGAACTGCCGGCGCCTTTTGAGGTTGCATTAAAAGCGGGCGAGTTAACCAAAGGCTGGCCGGTTGGCTCTACGCTGCGGTAAACCAAATCGGCGGCGGGCTGAGGCGGTGAGGCCAACGGTACGGATATGGTATTGCCATTGCTTACAGCCGATACCGGAGCGGCGGCGGCCGCAGGCGCTTGAATTTCTGATTTGCCTACCACACGCACCCGCTGGGCGTTTTTATATTCTACCAGAAAAGCATCGGGGTAACCTTCTTTCTGAATACGGTACAAGGCATCTACGGCAGCCTGTTTGCTGTCGAAATTGCCTACCATTACCCGTTTAATATCGTTATCGGCCGGTTCGCTTACCACGTTTCCATAATGCGATACGCCGTAAAAATCGCCCAGATTCAGTTTTTTGTAGGCGCCTATTTGTATTTTATAGGTATTGCCTTCGGGCAGTACAGCGGGGGTGGTGGTAGTGGCAGTGGTGGTTTGGTTGTAGTAAGAAGTGGCAGAGGTAGCAGTTTGTAGGGCGCCTCCGCGAACGCTTTCCATTTTGGCAGCGGTGTTTACCGAAGCGCCGGTATTAAAGGTTTGCATGGCAACAGTACCGCCCTGGCCGGTATCGGCATTCAGTATGCTTTCCACATCGGTAAAAGAAGGATTGACTGCCCTTATAATACCGCTGGCATCTACCAGATATGCCGAAGGCACTTTCTGAATCTGATAGGTGGCGGCAGAAACCGAGTAAAAGTCGTTTACATGGTAGGAACCGGGCATGGCATCTGTTTTAATGGCATTTGTCCACTCCTTTTTATCACTGTCTAAAGAAACAGTATAAATTCTGAACCCGCGGGCACTGGCAAAGCCGGCATTTTGATACTTGCCGTACAATGAAGCCAGTTTGGGCGTGCCGGCTCTTGAAGCTCCGTCCCAAGATACCCAGAAATATACCAGCACCCAGTTGCCGCGCAAAGCGCTAAGCGATTGGTTTACGTTGTTCTGGTCGGGCAGGGTTATATCGGGGGCAGCAGTGCCGGTTGTAATTTGCGCCTGTGCAGCATTACCCCACAACAGTACAAAAAGAACAAAAAATGCGGCGAAGAAAATTTTTCGGTATTGCATATTTAGTGAAAACTGTTTTATATATTGAATAATGTGTTTTGGCGGTAAAAATACCGTATTTTTGCAAAATAACCATTAAAGTTAAACAAAATTCTTTTATAAATGTATGTGTGCGGGCTTTTTTCTGCGAAAGCTTGATTAGTTTGCTGTTAAAAAGCCGTAAGTAAAAACGCAAAAATCCGGTTTATATTGTATGAAAAAGCGGTAGGGGCATTATTAATTGCCGGGCAGTTTACCGGCATTGTACCAATCTACGTTTCGCGAGGCATACATAATTACTGCCAGAAATGCAAACAACCCAACACTGCCCATAAGCAGGGCATAATCTTGCAATTGCAGCACAAAGTAGAGGAACAAATACAACGCCAACAACAAGGCAAACAGCAGTGCCGTTAGCCTTCTGTTGACAAACACGCTGCCCGAATAGGCTGTTATGAGCGCAACAGTGGCTGTGCCCGATATAAGATAAGCCCAGTCAAAGGCAATTTGTTCGGTAAGCGACAACAGCAACAGGTAAAAAATGCAAAGCGCTGCACCTACCAACAAGTATTGCAGTGTATGTATGTTTTTGCGGTTGAGTACCTCTACAAAGAAAAAAACCGTGAAGGTGAGCATAATAAACATTACGGCGTATTTGGCTGCGCGCGAGGTTTTCTGATATTCATCTATGGGTTGAATGAGTTTAACCCCAAATGTTGATTGGGCAACGCTGTAGGCATTGCCCTGCCATTGTTGCGGGTAGTTGCGGTTAAGGTGCAATACTTTCCATTGGGCGGTAAACCCGTTTGGGGTAACCTGGCGTTCATCGGGTAAGAAAGCGCCGTCAAAGCTGGGGTTTTCCCACGGCGATTGCAGCTGCACAGTCGTAACCTTGCCCATTGGCGCAAACTCAAGCGCTTCGCTGCCATTGAGTTGCAGGTTAAAAGAAAAGTTATATTTTGCTGTTTGCCCTTGTACCGGTACACGCACACTTACCCCCGAAGCGGCAACATCGGGCGCAGGAATGCCGGGGTCAAAAGAAAGGCTGTCGGTGTTCCACTTAAGGGCAATAGTTTCTTTAATGCCGCGCATATCAGGAATGCCTACGGCAACAAAAGCGCGGTTTAACTGCACATCTTTGGCAGGTATGGAAAACTGCCCCAAATCGGGCGCTGCAAACGAGCCGCTAATGGTAAGGTTGGCAGTGTACAAAATGGCGCGGTAAATACCCCGGTACCTAATTTCGGGCAGTATAGAGCCGGTTATGTTCAGTTCATCGGGTAAAAAATGAACATATTGGGTGGTTTCGGAAATTTGCCCGTTGGGGTCTTTTACATACTGGGTAAATGGTATGCTTAGTACCGGGCCGGTAATTTCCTGCATATTGCCCCATTTTGAGCTAACTTCGGCCACTGCTTCGTTGCGGCGGCTTTGCCTTTCGTCAATCAGCATCATAAGGGCGGCAGCAGGTATGAGCATAAGCAAAACCAAAAAGCCTACGGCAAACATTTTAACCGTTACCGATGTCTTAATGGCAGTGGCTGCATTGTAAGCCGGGCTGTCTTGTGGCGTTGTTTCCTGTGTATCCATAGTAAAGGGTTGTTTTTGTTTTATGATGACAGAAATTGCAAATTGGTTTGAGTTGATGCAGCAAGCCGGTTTATATGCCCGATAATATGCCGTACTGTATTTTTTGAAACGCAACAACATAGTTGCCGGTGTAGCCCCATGTTGCAACCTAATAAAAACTGCCTGTTTTAAAAGAAAATTAAACCGAAAGCATAACTATTGGGGTTTATTGAACACAGGCTGTGGCCTTGCGTTTACAGTGTACTTACTTCCTTAAACAAAATTGTGTATGAAAATTGGCATTGTTTGTTACCCTACCTACGGCGGCA
>NBMY01000120.1 GCA_002212985.1 Sphingobacteriales bacterium TSM_CSS | reverse complement strand
CCACCCCCGAGACAGGAGGGCACGTCTGCCAGTTTCGTCATCCTACAGTATAAAAACGCGGTCTGTCTTGCGTTTTGTTGTTGATGCAAAGTTAAGGCAAGTGTCAATTTTGTGCAAATTTTTTAAAAAAAAATCAAAAAATATGTTGTCTGTTTAAAAAAATGACCGTATTTTTGAAAAAAAATTAAAAACCAGTTTTAAAAAGGGTTATGAATTACGAAATTGATAAACCGGAACAGCTAAAAATTGACAAATTAGATTTGCAGATTTTGTCTATTTTAATAGAAGATGCCCGCGTGCCCTATACAAAAATAGGGGAGAGTCTGTTTGTTTCGGCAGGTACGGTACATGTGCGCATAAAGAAGATGGAGCAGATGGGTATAGTAAAAGGCCAACAGTTAATTATAGACCCCTTGAAACTGGGATATGATATTTCGGCATTTATAGGCATTTATCTTCAGCAAAGCTCCATGTACGAAGAAGTGGTAGCGCAGTTAAAGAACATACCCGAAATTGTTTCGCTTAACTACACCACCGGCATATACAGTATCTTTTTGAAAATAATTTGCCGCGATACCAATCATCTGAAGGATTTACTGCATGATAAAATACAAAATGTAAAAGGCATACAGCGCACCGAAACTTTTATATCTTTAGAAGAACGCATTAACCGGCAGATAAAACTCATTGCCACTGAATGAAGCCGGGCGTCTAAAGAGCTGTTGCGTATTGTGTTTTGACTTGCAGATGACAAAAATGGAATCAGTACAAGATATAAGCAGCCTAATTTTTCCCAAAAAAACAGGATTTTTGCCGTATAAAGTGCAATTTTACACCCCGAACAAACGTTCTTAACCCTGTTGCAAGCAGGTAAACTTAAAAGACGAACAAAAGTTGTAAAAAGGTTGCACACTGAAAATTTTTTTTTTGTTTTGCTCAATAATTTTTTACCCCATTCCGTTTAATAGCCAACAATGATGGTAAAGCGCTCTATACCTATATTATATATAGCAGCATTGCTGTGGTGCAGCATTGCTATAGCGCAGCAGGTGCCACAGTTTACCCAATACCGTTTTACGGGAATGGTATATAATCCGGCTTACTGTGGCAGTAAAGACGGAATTAATATAGAAGGGGCATTCAGGGCGCAATGGTTGGGTATAGATGAGCGCCCTCTAACGCAGGCATTAGGAGTTCATGTGCCCATGCCTGTACTAAGAAGCGGGGCGGGGGTAAGTATAACAAACGATGTGCTGGGTTTGGAGCGTAAAACATCGGTTTATGTAAACTATGCTTATATACAGCCGTTAGGGCGTGAAGCCACCTTATCGGCAGGCGTACAGGGAGGTATTATTCAGAAAGGGTGGAGAGGTGACCGGTTTATATCGCCGGGCGGTAATTATGATCAGGGTGGCATTAACCACAATGATAACCTGATACCCGTTGGGAGTGAGGCATCGGTAGCAGTTGATTTAAATTTAGGTGTTCAGTATCATAAACGCAATATATGGCTGGGCGCATCGGTTTTACACCTGTTGCAGCCGGTAAACACCTTTACTTGGGCCGATAACCGGGTAGAGGTAATAAACAAAAGACATTTTTTAATAAATGTACTATATGATGTGGAGTTAAACAGAATATTTACACTGTCGCCATCGTTATTGCTAAAAACCGATTTGGTGAAGTACCAGTTAGACGCAGGCGCCATGATCATTTACGACCGGTTGATAATGGCAGGTGTTTCGCTAAGAGGTTATGAGTCGACATCTTTTGATGCAATAGCCATATCGGCAGGGGTAAATTTGGGAAATAAGTGGCTGGTTTCTTATGCCTACGACGCAGGCATATCGCAGTTGCGAAATTTTAACAGCGGATCGCATGAGTTGGTTATTCACTATAGAATTGCTAATTTTGTGTCTGTAAAGCAGGGGAAAACCATTTATAATCCCAGATTTATGTAAAAAATACGCAGTTTGCAGCCCATTTTACTGAAAAAAGTTAAAAAATTTGGTTGCAATAAGAAATTGGGCTATTTTTACGAGCCAGAAAAAGAGTTATTAACAAAAACAAGTATAAAGTAAAACAAATTTTGTCCCATGAAAAAATTAGCATTAATTTGCATTGTCATTACTGCCTTAACGGCTTCGGTTGGCTGCCAAAAATCTGGCACAACGGGCAACGGCCAACTGGTAGGGGTGCAGGACAGACCCAAATGGGATCATATTAACCCATTCGGGATGGTGTATATCCCATCAGGAACTTTTCATTCCGGTCCCAGCGATGAAGATGTGAATAACTCACTCATTCAAAGAAGCCGCTCCAAATCTATTCAGGGCTTTTATATGGATGATACGGAAGTAACCAATAACGAGTATCGGCAATTTGTGAACTATGTTCGCGACTCTATTGCCCACGGTTTGTTAGACCATTACACCGAAGATGATAATGGCAACAAAAAAATTGACTGGACGTATGAAATTGATTGGACCGGTACAGGCGGAGCAGAAGGCGATGCAGGTTCTTTAGACCAGATGTTTTATTCGGGCGATGACCAGTATTGGGGTCGCAAAGAGCTTAACACCACCGAACTGGTATTTTCGTATGAATGGTACGACTGGAAAGCTGCTGCTCAAAAAGCAATGCGCGACAATGCCCGGAGCTCATTTATACGCAAAGAGGAAGTGAAAATTTATCCCGATACACTGGTATGGATACACGACTTCTCTTATTCTTACAATGAGCCTATGACCCGTAACTATTTCTGGCACCCATCTTTTGACGATTACCCGGTAGTTGGGGTTAACTGGAATCAGGCTAATGCCTTCTGTGCATGGAGAACCAAAATCTGGAGAGATTATGCCGCTGAAAATGGTGAAACTATGGGCGAAGAATTTCGCCTTCCGTTTGAACATGAGTGGGAGTATGCTGCAAGAGGTGGTTTGGAAGCTGCCCCTTACCCGTGGGGTGGGCCTTATGTGCGCAACAGCAAAGGCTGTTTGTTGGCCAACTTTAAACCCGGCCGTGGCAATTACCCCGAAGACGGCGGATTTTATACAGTACGTGCCGACTCCTATCACCCCAACGATTACGGGCTGTACAATATGGCCGGCAACGTTTCTGAGTGGACTTCCACGGCTTTCTATGAAAACCAGGATGCTTTTGGTCATGACATGAATACCGATATTCGCTACGATGCCAGCAAAGAAGACCCCGAAACCTTGAAACGCAAGGTAATACGCGGCGGTTCATGGAAGGATATTGCTTACTATATTCAAACCGGGTCGCGCCATTGGGAGTATCAGGATACCTCTAAATCATATATTGGTTTCCGTTCTGCCCTTACCTTCCTTGGACGTTCTATTGACGATAAATATTAACAACAGACCGGCGGCGGTATGCTATAACTCGTTAAGTTTACCGCCGCCTTTCCCGCTGAAAAAAACTTTAACAAATAAAATTCATTTACTCATTTAAACTAAACTGCAAGAAATTATGGCTATTTACGAAAGGAAAGGATTTGCCTACATCAGAAACTTGTTTATTGGTTTGGGTGCAGGTTTCATCATTATTGGTGCATTGGGTAAAATTATGCACTACGAATGGGGTAATATTGTGTTACCTTTGGCAATGGTTTGGGAAGCTTCCATCTTCATCGTTCAGGCGCTCATTCCGCCACACAAAGAATACCATTGGGAAAAATTATACCCCGGGTTAGATGATGTAACCGCCAAACTTGAACCGCTTAGCGCCGAAGTGGGCGGTGGTGATGTTACTTCGCGCTTAGACAAAGCACTTTCTAAAGCCGGCGTAAGTAACGATTTGATTGGACGTTTAGGAACACACCTGAACTCTTTGGGTGATAACCTTTCTAAAATGGCCGATGTTACCGCCACCGCCAAAGTTACCGGCGACTATGCAAAAAGCGCCGGCGAAGCTGCCGAAGCGCTCTCTAAAGTAAAAGTGGCTTATGAAAATGCTGCCATTGTTGCCGGCGATTTAAAATCTGCCGCCGATAATACCAAAAAATATCAGGAACAGGTTCAGGCTGTTTCAAAAAACCTGGCTGCTTTAAACGCAGTATATGAACTGGAATTGCAAGATACCAACAACCACCTGAAGGCAATGAATAAGTTCTACAGCAACTTGACCAACGCTATTCAAAACCTTAACGATTCTGTTGCCGATACGCAAAAGTACCGCGAACAAATGTCTAATCTGGCTAAAAATCTCGGCACACTGAACAACGTATATGGCAACATGCTCAGTGCAATGGCTATGGGCGCCAAAGGTTAAAAATGCAGGTCTAAAATTGCTTAAAACTTAATTAGTTCACTTCTTAAAAAAATAGTTGCTATATGTCAATTCCAAAGGAACCACGGCAGCAGATGATTAACATCATGTACTTGGTGTTAACCGCTCTGCTTGCATTAAATGTGTCTGCGGAAATTCTGAACGCTTTTCGTTTGCTTAAAAAAGGTATCGACAATTCTAACGCCTCCATTCAGCAAAAAATTGAAGGCACCATGAAGTCATTCCAAGAAAAAGTAGCCAAGGAAAACCGCGGACAGGAATACCTTGCCGCAGCAGAACAAGCTCGTAAATTATCGGCTGATTTTTCGGCTTACCTTGACGGATTAGACCAGAAATTGGTTGATGCCGTAGGTATAGATCCCGAAAAAGGCGACCTTAAGCGTGCCGATGACCAAGACACCCCCACCCGCTTATTTGTTGATGAGGGTTTGGGTAGTGAATTGGAGCAAAAAATTAACGAATACCGCGATGCTTATGTAAAGTTATTTAAAGACCCCAAAGACCAACAAGATATTGCGGGTGCCATGCCGTTGAAATTAGACTCCATACCGGCAAACAGCAATAAAAAGGATTGGAAAACTTACATGTTTTTCCAGATGCCTGCACAGGCAGTACGCACCTTGTTATCTAAGTTTAAAAACGACAATATTTCTACCGAAGCAATTATAGTAAGCCGTTTGCACGATAAAGTAGGTGAGGTTACCATTATTTACGACAAATTTCAACCTGCCGTAATACCCAATTCTACTTATCTGTTGCAAGGTGAAAAATTTGAAGCCAAAATATACCTTGCCGCTTCAAGTTCTATGGCAAGACCTACCATTTCGGTTGGTGGCCGCGTGTTGCCGCTAGATGCCAACGGTATGGCTACCTATACCGCCACTGCTTCGGGTACCGGTAAACAAAGCATTTCGGGTAACATTACGGCTACTTCCACCACCGGTAAAAAAGAATCTTTCAACTTTACTCAGGAATATACCGTAGCTACCCGCCCCGACCACGTACCTGTAGTTTCGGCCGATAAAATGAACGTGTTTTATATTGGTGTGGAAAACCCCATTACAGCCTCTATTACCGGTATTCGCGACGACCAAGTTAGCGTAAACATTAGCGGTGGCGGCGGAACTGCACGTAAGTCAAGCGGCCCGGGCCAGTATGTAGTTACTGTTACAACACCCGGTAAAGCCAACGTAAACCTGAGTGGAAAGTCTAAAGACGGCAGCCCCGTAAATGGTTCTAAAGAATTCCGCGTGAAATACATTCCCGACCCAATTCCCGAGTTGGGCGGTAAATCGGGCGGTGCACTTAAAACCGGTGAAATGAAAGCACAGGTGGGGATGGCAGCTATTCTTAAAGACTTTGATTTTGATGCCAGATTTACCGTGGAAGGCTTTGAAATGACTCTTGCAGAAAGAGGACAAGACCTTATGACCTGCAACAACAGCGGCTCAAAATTTGGCGGACAATGCCAGGGGTTAATTGACCGAGCGAAAGTTGGCAGCATTTATTACTTTGACAACATTAAGGCTAAAGGCCCCGATGGACGTTCAAGAAAGCTTCCTTCTATTTCTTTCAAAATTATCTAATCTTTTACATATTGGGTCGCACTGTGTTTCGGGTGCGGCCCAATATTAAAAAAAACTTCCGCCACTCAGTTTACAGAATGCATAATTCAATAGACAATAACATACTAAATGAACGCAGAGAACGTTTAATATTCGTAACTATTTAGGTGCCGTTTTTGATAATTTTGCATTTAAATGAACATTTCGATGCTTTCTGTTTAAAAAAACAGTATTTTTGTTGAAAGATTCGCAACAGAAAAACGAAAATGTGCTTGGTTTTTAATAATTTCGACAACAAAAAATTTTACAAAGCGTTGATTATCAATCAATTAAGAGTACCTAAATAGTTACTAATATTCAATTTGACAAATCACCTTAAAATCGAAAAACTACAATGAAACGGTTATTTTGGATACTGAGTTTCCTAACTTTTGCCCTTATGTTGAGCAATAACACCTTTGCACAAAAGAAGGAGGGCTACGACGAAGGCAGCAATCAAGGCGGACAACCGCAGGAATCGCCAAACTCCGACACACAGGGCCCCATTGTGCGTGATGGTGCCTATGATCGTACCTCTGCCAAGGAAAAAGAAATTTTGAAATATGATCACCTTCGCGAGGCCGATATTTTCTGGGAAAAAAGAGTTTGGCGTGTAATAGACACAAAACAAAAAATGAACCAGCCTTTCGTTTATCCTAAAAGACCCTTCATACAGGTATTGTTGGACATTGTCAAACAACATCCGAACGAAGCCAAAATCTTTATGGATGATGAGTTTAAAACTCAGGTAAAACTAAGCGACATAGAAACCTCGCTTGGTTCGGTTGATACCGTTCAGGTATATGACCCCGATAAAGACGAATACATTTCAAAGGTGGTGAAAAATGATTTTAACTGGATGAATGTAAGCCTCTTCCGCTTGAAAGAAGATTGGATGTTTGATGAGGAAGCCGCTACGATGGTTGCCCGAATTATGGCCATTGGTCCTATTATGGACGTGGTTGACGAAAACGGCAACTACCGCGGACAGAAAGCTATGTTCTGGGCTTACTATCCCGATTTTCGTCCTTTCCTTATTAAAGAAGAAGTTTTTAGCCCCACCAACGACGCTATGCGCCTTACTTGGGACGATATTTTTGAAATGCGCCTTTTCGGAAGCTATATTATGAAAGCTTCCAACATTCAGGACCGCCGTATTCAGGAGTATGCCACCGGCCGAGACGCTTTATTAGAATCGGAAAAGGTGAAAAAGGAAATCTTTGAAAAAGAGCACAACATGTGGAGCTACTAAAAGTTAACTGATACTCCCTGTTGAGGTTCAAAAAGGCTAAAATGAAATATTTCGTTTTAGCCTTTTTCAATAAAACTAACCGGCAAGCATAGTTGTTTTTATGTAAGGACTTTAAGATTAGTTTCCCTAAACATCTATTTTTTTCACTCAAAACAGTTTCCTTATTGGTATAGCAGCATTTTTACTTTAATTAGTTTCATTTTTCAGTTTGTTCACCTTTAAAAAACATTTGTATTATGAAACCTATATTGAAGTTTGCTTTAATCTTGTTGCTGTTTGCATTAAACTATTGGCTGGCTGTTGCCCAAAAAAATGAAACCTACGACAACAATACGCCGCCACCCGCCTCTGAAACAACACCCGACAAAGGACAGACCGAACCGGGCAGCCAAGCTAACGGTGAGCCTTTGGTGCGCGATGGCGCTTATGATAAGCACATATCCAAAGAGCGCAAACCATTAGCTTATGCGCCCCTGCGGGAAGCAGACATTTTCTGGCAAAAACGCATTTGGCGTGTAATTGATACGCGCCAGAAAATGAATCAGCCTTTTACCTACCCACCGCAGCCATTCATTGGTATATTGCTTGCCATTGCCAAAGAACATAAAGACAAAGTACACCTGTTTATTGATGATGAATTTAAACAACCCGTTTCCATTGATGAGGTTGAAAAACGGCTTGGCTCCATAGATACCGTACAAGTATATGACCCCGATAAAGACGAATACATTAGCAAGGTGGTGAAAAACGATTTTAACTGGACAACGGTAAACCTGTTCCGCCTGAAAGAAGACTGGATGTTTGATGAGCAGACATCTACCATGATTGTACGCATTTTAGGTATTGCGCCCATACGCGATGTAATTGATGATAACGGCAACTACCGAGGGCAGGAAGCGATGTTTTGGGCTTACTATCCCGAACTGCGGGAATATTTGGCAAAATATGATGTTTTTAGCCCCTTTAACAATGCTATCACCCTTAGTTGGGATGATGTGTTTGAAATGCGCCATTTTGCCAGCTATATCATGAAAGAATCAAACATTCATGACCGCCGCA
Source organism: Sphingobacteriales bacterium TSM_CSS (assembly GCA_002212985.1). Lineage (GTDB taxonomy): Bacteria > Bacteroidota > Bacteroidia > Chitinophagales > UBA2359 > UBA2359. The sequence goes on along the minus strand of NBMY01000120.1, from coordinate 7,567 downwards.
TTCAGGAGTATGCCACCGGCCGCGATGCATTGCTGGAATCGGAAAATATCAAAAAGGAAATTATGGAGTTTGAACATAACCTGTGGTCATACTAATAACTGTCTTCCTTTTCCCCGTTCTTTGCTTCAAAGTTACTTACTTGAAAAAGAGCCGTTGAACAAATATTTGTAGCAGCGGCTCTTTTGTTTTATACGCCCATAATCTCGCAAATGCGATCCATGTTTACATATTCTTCCACAATTTCAATGGCTTTTTGTATTTTATGCGGCGCTTTGGTATTAAGTTTTACATCTAATTTGCTCAGTTTAATAACCGCCTCATACGTATCAAAATGGGTTTTAATTACCGGAACCATATTTTGCTGCAAAAATTGAAAATCGGACAACAAAATAGGAGCGTGGCCGGTTAAAATAACTCCTGCCAGATTTGGCGCCATGTTTTGTTGCAACCAAATTGCCTGTAATTTTGCCAAGGCATCGGTAAGCCTTCTGGCGCTTACAATCAGCAGGTATTGTTTGGCGGTGTTCAGCGTTTCCAAATCTACCAGCGAGCCGGCAATGGTTCCCTCTATAAGATTGTTAAGCATTTCCTTGTTGCAAAGCACATCGCCCTGCACCTCACGTGTTACAGTTGACATAAGCGGATAAGCCAATTCTTCTTCAAAGGGGATAAACCCGAAAATTTCCAGCCCGGTTTGGGCAATTTTCCTTTCCAATGCCGCCTGCACTTTATCCATTTTGCTGCGCAAAATTTTGTTGATTATTACTCCCAATACCTTTGCTCCGGCAGCATCAAAAAATTTTTTTGATAGCATGAGATGGTCAAAAGTATCGCCAATGCCACCTTTTACCACAATAATAACCCCCGCGTTCAGACGTTTGGCAACATCGGCGTTCGACATGTCAATTACACTTCCAACGCCCGGATGTCCCGTTCCTTCGTACAAAATTACCTTATGCCTTTTTCGCAGCGTGTCGGCAGCCATGTCTAACTGGGCATACAATTTCTCCTTTTCAGGGTGGTAAATGTATTGTTCGGTATAACCGGGCATTACAATAATAGGACTGTGTATATGTGGTTCCAGTTCAAAGCGCATGGCTTCGGCAAATAAAATAGAGTCTTTATCTACTTTATAGTGGTCTTTCCAGTTGGTAAATTCCTGCCCCACGGGTTTACAATAACCCACGTTTATTACGCGCCGCTTTAGCGCATGTAAAATGCCCAGCGTGGTGGTAGTTTTGCCAATATGCTGCGCTGTGGCAGCCATGTAAATATCGGTATTCATACAAGTGTAATATAAATTGCTGAAAAAAGGAAAAAAAATTAACTTGCTGTAATTTTATAAAACAAAGTTGCTAACTTTAACAGAACGCAAATTTGGAGCAAATTTTAGCTTTTTTTTCGGGTTAATCAAAAAACACCGCCTATGACTGCAAATTTACACCGCTTTTTTAAATCCCCGTTCTTACTCCTGCTGCAATGTGCAGGTTTGGCGCTACTTTTCTTGTTTTTTCAAGCCGGGAATACACTTTGCGCCCAAACAACGGTAAAAGGAATTGTTACCGACCAAACCAACCAAACACCCCTCATTGGCGCTAACGTGGTACTGCAAAGCAACCGAACGGTTGGTGTGGTTACCGATACCGACGGCAATTTTACCCTTTCCGTTGAACAGCCTTTGCCGGTAACGGTAGAAGTTAGTTTTATAGGGTACGAAACCGCAACGCTTACTATTACACGACCCGAATTAGTCCGCATAGGGCTTGCACCTTCGGTAGTGTTGGGGCGCGAGGTGGTGGTTACCGGTTCAAGGGTAAGCGAAACCATTCTCGAATCGCCGGTTTCCATACAAAAAATGACCCTCAAGGAAATTAAAGCCGCGCCATCGGGCGATTTTTACCAAAGCCTCGGCAACCTGTCGGGTATAGATGTTATTACCGCCAGCCAGGGAATGAAAGTCATCAACATGCGCGGTTTTAATACCACCGCACCCGTACGCATGGTGCAGTTTATTGACGGCATGGACAATCAGGCGCCGGGGTTAAATTTTCCGGTGGGCAACCTCGTAGGCGCCCCCGATATTGACCTGCAAAGCGTAGAACTTATTTCGGGCGCTGCTTCGGCCATGTATGGCGCCAATGCATTTCAGGGCGTAGTGAGCATGACCTCGCGCGACCCTTATACCAGCCCCAGACTGGCAGTGTCTATAAAAGGCGGCAACCGAAAGTATGCCGATGCGCAACTGCGCTATGCTCAAACGCTGGGCAGCAGTAAAAAATGGGCTGTTAAAATTACCGGCGCATACAGCCGTATTGACGATTGGCAAGCCGATGACCCCCTTGCCAACACCTACGGCGATATCAGCACCGAACAGAACCTGTCTTACATTAGCCGCCAATTGCAATATTCCGATGATCCCGATGTGGCCGAAACCTTTACCGCCATTAACGGCTGGCTCGATTTTAACCCCAAAGCCAACCCGCCCAAAGTGGTGATACAAGCGCCCGGATATTTGGAAACCGACCTGTCTGACAACAAAGCCGAAAGCCTGAAATTAGCCGCCGGCCTCTACTATAAAATTTCCGATAACCTCCGCGCTTCGTACCTGTATAAATTTGGAAAAGGCACCGCCGTGTACCAAGGGAGCAACCGCTACAGCGTAAACAACATTGCGTTTCAGCAGCATAAGGCCGAGTTAGCGGGCAAGCGCCTGCTCCTCAAAGCCTACGTAACACAAGAAAATGCCGGCGATTCTTATGATATGGTATTTACCGGCATTAATATTTCGAGAGCAAGTATTGCCGATAATTTTATTCCAACCTACCTCGAAACCTATTTCAATACCCTCGATGAACTCACCAACGGCTTTGACCAAAGTGTGCAGGACTGGGAAATAGACACCGCCCGGCACCGGGCATTTACCGCCGCCAATGCCACCTGGTACCAACCCGGAACCCCGCAGTTCGACTCATTGTTTAACAAAATTACCGCCGACCCCGACCTGAACACCGGCTCAAGGTTTCAGGATAAATCGTGGCTGGCTCATGCCGAAGCGCAGTATAATTTTAATCTGTCTTTTGCCGAAGTTATTGCCGGAGCGTTTACCCGCCGCTACGACCCGCAGTCTTTCGGAACCATTTTTAGCGATACCCTTATTGCCGAAACAGGCCAATACCGAGATTTATCTTTGTGGGAGTACGGGGCATTTTTGCAAGCATCGAAAAAACTGCTCAAAGACAAATTAAAACTCATAGCATCTGTTCGGGCAGATAAAAACCAGAATTACGATTTGCAATGGTCGCCCCGCTTATCGGCCATCTTTACGCAGGGCAACCACAATTTCAGGGTTTCGGCACAATCTGCATTCAGAAGCCCCACCCTGCAAAACCAATATATTTTTCTGGATTTGGGCGCCATAGTGCTGGAGGGCAATTTAAGCGGACAAAGCAATGCCTATACCTACCAATCGGTAAAAGATTTTGAAGCCAACTATCAAAACACGTTCGATATTGACCCCTCGTTGCTGCAAGCCGTAACCCTTAAACCCGTTAGACCCGAACAGGTAAAAACGCTTGAAATTGGCTACCGAGGCATATATAGCAACGCCTTTTATATAGATGCTACCGCCTACTACTCCATTTACACCGATTTTATTGGCGACTACCGCTTTTACAAACCCAACGGCAGCGCACAGGCAGGGCAGGAGAGTGGCGTAGATGCCATACTTACCGGCGCTTATACCCTTATGCAAACGCCGGTAAACTCATCGGAAACGGTAAACAGCTATGGCGCAACTTTGGGCGCAGCCTACTATTTCGGTAAAGGACTTACCGCTACCGCCAACTACACCTACGCCGCCATTGATACCTCTGAAGTAAAAGACCCGTTGATTGCCGGCTTTAACACCCCCGCGCACAAGGTAAACCTTGGATTGCAGGGAACCGATGTGTGGAAAAACCTGGGTTTTGCCCTCAACACCAAATGGACAGACACCGTATATTGGGAAAGCCCCTTTGGCAACGGTCATTTAACCGCTTACTGGCTCTTAGACGCACAACTCAGCTACCGGCTGCCCAAATACCATTCGGTCATAAGAATTGGCGGCTCTAATTTGTTAAACCAAAGCATACAGCAGGCTTACGGCTCGCCGGTTATAGGAACCACCTTTTACGCCGGCTACAGCTTTGAGTTAGATAAACTTGGCAGGTAAACGCTGTCGGCGGCTGGAGAATATTTAAATGCCGATGTTGCCCCAAACCGAAAATCTTACCAAGTAACCACCAATTTTTGCATATTTGCGCCAACCCTGCAAAAGTATATACCCGCCGGTAAACCGGCTACCAAAAAGGTATATTGCGAAACATAATAGGGTAACGCCGCCTGCCGCACCAACTGCCCCGATGCGTTGTACAACAAAAACTGCCTGTCTGTGGCAGCAACAGCGGCGGCGGGTAGGTAAACGGTAGCTTGGTTTTGCGCGGGGTTGGGCGCTATGTGCATTTGATGCTCATAGCGAGAAGGGGTAGTTACATTGTCTATAACTGCCGTACTATCACACCCTATATAACTGCACGTGTAGCCCAAACTATCTGTTTTGACCACCCAACTGCTTTGCTCACTGTAATTAAAACCCGATAAGATGTACCCGCCATCGGCAGTAGCAGCTATGTCTTTTAAATATGTGTTATTATTGAGTATAGTTCCGGGCATAGTACGTGTCCATAATGTATCGCCAGATAAATCAAATTTAATGAGCATGGGGCTGTCGTAATCATAAATACTTTTTGATATGGTTGATAAAACAAAACCATTATTAAGCAGAATAGGTCGGCTATCAACCCAATTGCTAATATTAATTACTTTGCTCCAGTTCAAAATGCCCTCCTGTGAAGTATTGCCCATGCCTACAAACATCTTCAATACATTGAACTCTCGTACCCCCCCAATTACTAAGTAGTTTTGGCTATCCAGCATTTTGATAACACAACCAGTATTGTTTTCCTCACTATTTCCGTATGTAGTTTCCCAAAGAAGTAAGCCCTGTTTTGATATTTTAATTAAATACATTTGTGTATTTGGTTGTACTCTATATCCAGATACGAGGTATCCGCTTTCTACTTCTTCTATACTATATGCCAATCCTTTCACCCCGCTACTGTAAGTATTATCCCATTCTTTGTTGCCAAAGGCATCTGTTTTGAGTACATAAAAGCGGTTGGAGGTGGTGAAACTGCGCTGTATGCCGCACATAATATACCCGCCGTCTTGGGTGGGGGTGATGTGGTAAATGCCTTCTACGGTAGTACTTGTGCCATGCGTTTTTTTCCATATCACATCGCCATACTCATTAAACTTAATCATCATGATATCCAAGTTGCCGGCTAAACCTATTGTATCCTTAACCCCTACCATGATATAATTGCCATCTAAGGTTTTTTCTAAAATGCCGCCGCCAACTATACCTGTAAGTGTATTGCCTTCTTCCACTATTTTAAACCAAACGGTATTGCCTTCCCAATCAATTTTATGCACCGCAAGGGCTTCATAATTATTTAATGAATTAAATGAATTGGCAAGTAAATAACCATCCTCCACCACTAAAACAGCAGGGGAAAGGATGTTCATCGTATCAGGCTTAAACGCCTTATTAAAGTAAATAATGTTTTGCGCTTGGGTGCTTGTTGTCAGAAAAAGTAATATGTAGAAGAAAATAGAAATTTTCATAATGATATAATTTTGCTCTTGATAAAATATAAGTCATTTGCATACACCGCCACTTTTTTTATAGCAGTGTATGCAAATGACTTGCCTCAGTAATTTATCGGGAAATAATGAGTTTGCTCGTAAGGGGTTTACCGCTTGTTGTGGTAAGTTCACAAATATATAGTCCATTGACCAGATTTTGGGTGTTGAGCAATATTGCTTGGTAGGGGTTTGGGGTAAGTGTTTGCAGTAATTTACCCGTTACACTATACAGATTTAGTTGTGTTCCTGCCTGAACTTCTGTGCCCGCATCTATCCATATATATACTTCGTTTTGGGCAGGATTGGGTATTAGCCGCAAAGTTGGGGTTGAATGAGAGTAAGGAACCTGCAATGCTTTTTCATCGGTTGGGGTTCTGCGGTATTGCCCGTTTTGTTGTGCTGCAAATACGGTTTGTGCAAACAGAGCGGCATTATTATTTAAATTGGTACTGGCAGCCATATTTTGAATTTGCAGGGCTGCTTGACTTGGGGCTTTACCATCGTAGGGCAATAAATCGGTATTGCTTTGCAGTTCGTCTATATAGGCATTAAAAAAGTAGTAGAAAGCAGCACCTTCGGGGGTTTCTTGCGGTAGCGTTTGCAGCAAACTATCTGCTTTGGCAAGGTTGCGCTCATCGGTATAGGTGGCTACGAGTGTTTTATCGCCTTCGGTGTCGTTTCGGGCTTCGGTTTCGGTTTTGGCTTCGGCAAGCAGGTTGCTTTGTAGGTAGCTTATTGTCTGAACCATGATTTGCGTGATTTAAGGATGAACATGATTTTATGAGTTATGAGTTATGAGACGTGCCTTACCAAATAACCACTAACTTTTGCATATTTGCGCCAACCCTGCAAAAGTATATACCCGCCGGTAAACCGGCTACCGAAAAGGTATATTGCGAAACAGCATCGGGTAATGCCGCCTGCCGCACCAACTGCCCCGATGCGTTGTACAACAACAACTGCCTGCCTGTGGCAGCAGCAGCGGCGGCGGGTAGGTAAAGGGTAACTTGGTTTTGGGCGGGGTTGGGGTATATTTTTAGCTCCCCCCCGTGCCCCCCCTCAAAGCGGGGGGGAGTTGCCACTGCCACTGCCGTACTATCACACCCTATATAACTGCATGTGTAACCCAAACTATCTGTTTTGACCACCCAACTGCTTTGCTCACTGTAATTAAAACCCGATAGTACCCAACCACCATCGGGCGTGGGGGCTATATCTTTGAGATAGGTATTGTTATTGCTTGGCGCACCGGGTATGCGGCGTGTCCACAGGGTATCGCCGGTGGCGGTAAAACGCCAAAACCAAGGGGCGCGGTAGCCCAATTCGGTATCGTAACTATACAAGCATACAAAACCACCGTCTGACGTGGGTTGCAGGGGGGCTTCTTGAAGGGCGCCTATCTCAAGATTGAAAGTGCGTGTCCAAAGTGTGTCGCCAATTCCATCAATTAAGGCAATAAATGGTTTGGAGACATTGTTTTGTCTTACAGCACTTGCCAAAAAATAGCCTTCACTGCCAAAGGGTAGAATTAATGCTGCATTATCAATTTCATCTCCCCCATAATGTCTATCCCAAATCATATTGCCTTGTTTGTCAATGCCTATCAAATACATATCATAACTTGTTTGCGGAAATAACATAGCGCCACTTGCAATATACCCTGTAGTGGTTTCAAAAATGGAAAATGCTCCGGCATGCTGTGTGGGGTTATACACCCTATCCCATTCTTTATTGCCATAGGCATCTGTTTTGAGGACGTAAAAACGATTGGAGGTGGTGAAACTGCGCTGTATGCCGCACATAATATACCCGCCGTCTTGGG